>JAEZBO010000078.1 GCA_023427085.1 Pseudomonadota bacterium | reverse complement strand
GGCCTGCCGCCCGGGCCGACGCCGGCGCGGCCATCGTGGCGGCACCCGCCGCCGCCGTGCTGGATTCCGGCCCCGCCGCGGCGGCCTTGCCCGGCTTGCCGTTGTTCTTGGCGGGCAGGTCCTGGATTTCGTCCTCGACGTGCTGCATGAACGAGTTGAGCGTCTCGCGCACCATCGCCGGACCACGCCGCTCGCACATCATCGAGATGCCTTGCATGACCATGTTCATCAGCACCAGGCGCTGCTCGGTGCGGCGCTCGAGCTTGATGGCGATCGGCTTGCACACCAGATTGGCCAGCAGGATGCCGTAGAAGGTGGCGATCAGCGCGATGCCCATCTGCTGGCCGATCACGTCCATGCCTTCGCTGCCCAGCACCGTCATCAGGTTGATCAGGCCGATCAGCGTGCCGAGCATGCCGAAGGCCGGCGCGAAGCTGGCCATGGTGCGGAACATCTGCGCCTCGGCCTGCTCGCGGGCCCGCATGCGGGCGATGCGCCATTGCAACAGTTCGACGATCTGGTCCTCGGGGGTATTGTCGATGACCAGTTGCGCACCGGTGCGCAGGAAGGGGTTGGCGACCTTCTGGATCTCGCGTTCGACCGCGTGCACGTCCTCGCTGGCCCACAGGCGCGCCAGCCCGACCAGTTCGTCGATGTCGCGCTGCATGTCGAGTTTTTCGTCGCGCAGCACGCTGCGCAGCAGCCGCGGCACGCGCCGCACCTCGCTGAGCGGGTAGCCGATGAACAGCGCCGCCACGGTGCCGCCCAGCACGATGCCCAGGCCGGGCAGGTTGACGTAGGCCAGCGCCTGCGTGGCGGAGAACACGATGGCGGCGGCCAGCGTGGTGAGGGCGACGGCGATGCCGATGAGAGTCGAGGGATTCATGGGGCGGGCCAGCTGGGACCTCGCCATTCTAGTGAGCGGCGCCACCGGCCAATGGCGCGAAAAACGCCAAAAAAGCCGGCTGCTCGGGGGTTTGGCGGGGTCCGGGGGGGGCCGGCCGCTCAGATCAGCGCCTGGCGCACCCGGTGCGAGACCCACTCGGCCACGAACACGGTCGCCAGGATCGCCGCGAAGATCACGGTGACCTGCGGCCAGGCCAGCGTGTCGACCGAGGCGGCCAGCGGCAGGCCGATGCCGCCGGCGCCGACGATGCCCAGCACCGTCGATTCACGGATGTTGATGTCCCAGCGGTAGATCGTGGTGCCGACCAGCGAGGGCAGCACCTGCGGCACCACCGCGTAGGCCAGCACCTGGGGACGGCTGGCGCCGGTCGCGGTGACGGCCTCGACCTGGCGCACGTCGACCTCCTCGATGGCTTCGTACAGCAGCTTGCCGATGAAGCCGATCGAGCGCAGCGCGATCGCGATGATGCCGGCCAGCACGCCGGGGCCGACCACCGTCACCAGCAGCAGCGCCCAGATCAGCGAATTGATCGAGCGCGACGCCACGATGATCATCAGCGCCAGCGGCCGCAGCAGCCAGCGGTTGGGGGTGGTGTTGCGCGCGGCGGCGAAGGCCACCGGCACGGCGATCACGGTGCCGATGGCGGTGCCCAGCGTGGCGATGTTCAGCGTATCCCACAGCGGCCGCAGCAGATGCTCGAGATAGCTCCAGCGTGGCGGCCACATGCGCGAGACCATGTCCCAGCCGGCCGCCGGCGCGTCGGCGGCGAAGGCCCAGATGGTGTTGTCCGACACCAGCTTCCAGCTGGCCGCGAACAGCAGCGCGCCGATCATCCAGCACAGCCAGTTCCAGCGCTGCGCGGCGGCCGGCCGGCGGCGCCAGACCGGCGTGGCGCCGGCGGGGCGGGGCGGGGTCGAGGCGGACGAGGCGGTGCTCATAGGAACCTTCTGCGCACGTGCCCGGAGGCGTATTCGCAAAGCATGACGATGCCGATGATCAGCAGCAGGATGGCGGCCGCGGTCTCGAATTCGTAGCGGTCGAAGGCGGTGTTCAGCGTCGCGCCGATGCCGCCGGCGCCGACGATGCCGATGATGGCGGCCTCGCGGAAATTGATGTCGAGGCGATAGAGCGACAGGCCGATCAGGCGTGGCATCACCTGCGGCTGCACCGCGTAGACGATCCATTGCGGCCAGGCCGCGCCGGTGGCGCGCACCGCCTCGAGCTGGCCGCGGTCGGCGGTCTCGATCTCCTCGGCCAGCAGCTTGCCCAGAAAGCCCATCGACGCGATCACCAGCGTCAGCATGCCGGCCAGCGGACCGAAGCCGAACATCTTGACCAGCAGGATCGCGATGATGAGTTCCGGAAACGCGCGCGACACGGCGATGAAGGCGCGGCACACGGCATAGACCGGCAGCGGGCTGATGTTGCGGGCCGCGCCCAAGCCGACCGGAATGCTCAGCAGCACGCCCAGCACGGTCGAGGACACCGCCATCGCCAGGCTCTCGAGCAGGCCCTCGCTGATCTCGCGCCAGCGGGTCACGAAGTCGGGGTCGGCGAAGGCCGCGACGAAACGCCAGCCACGCACCAGGCCTTCGGCCACGCGCGCCCAGTTGACGGAAATCGACGACAGCGCCGCGAACAGGTACAGCAGCACCAGCACCCAGATCAACAGGCGGGTGCGCGGATTGGCGATGAAAGGCGGCTTGCGCCAGCGCAGCGGCGCGCTCATGCGGCCGCCACGGCCGCGCGCACGGCGGGCGAGCGTCCGGCGTCCAGGCCGTCTTCGGTGCCGGCCGTGCCAGCCGGCGGCGTGCCGTCGCCGGGCTCGCCAGCCGCCGCATGGCCGGAGGCGTTCCAGTCCTCCATGCCGTAGATGTCGGTCAGCACCGCCGAATCCAGGCCGGCCGGCAGGCCGTCGTAGACCAGCTTGCCCTTGCGCAGGCCGACGATGCGGTCGGCGAACTGCGTCGCCAGCGCCACGTCGTGGATGTTGATGACCGCCGACAGCCCGCGTTCGCGGCAGATCTCGCACAGCAGCCGCATGATCTGGCGCGAGGTCTTGGGGTCGAGGCTGGCGGTCGGTTCGTCCACCAGCAACAGCAGCGGTTCCTGCATCAGCGCACGGGCGATGCCCACGCGCTGGCGCTGGCCGCCCGACAGCGCGTCGGCGCGCTTGTTCTCGAAGCCGGCCAGGCCGACCCGCTCGAGCAGGTAATAGGCCTGGCGCAGGTCGGCCTCGGGATAGCGGCGCGCCCAGCTGCGCCAGAAGCCGGTGTAGCCGAGCCGGCCGGACAGCACGTTCTCCATCACCGACAGCCGTTCGACCAGCGCGTACTCCTGGAAGATCATGCCCAGCTGGCGGCGGGTGCGGCGCAGTTCGCGCGCCGATTGCGCCGGGATGCTGCGGCCCTGCAGCAGCACGTCGCCGCCAGAGGGCTCGACCAGCCGGTTGATGCAGCGGATCAGCGTGCTCTTGCCGGCGCCCGAGGGGCCGATCAGCGCCAGCACCTGGCCGCGCGGCACGTTCAGGTCGACGTGATCGAGCGCCAGGTCGCCGGTGGGATAACGCTTGAGCAGCCCTTGCAGGCGCAGCAGCGCCGGCGGTTCGCCGGTGTCCGGGCGGCCGACCATCACTGGCAGGTGTACGAGACTTTCATGGCCTCGTCGATCTCGCGCACCACCGCCCAATGTTCCTTGTAGGTGATGGGGATGAACGACTCCTGCGCCGGTTCGGTCTTCTGGAATTCCTTCAGCAGCTCGGTGCCTTCCCAGTCGAACGTGAAGAAGGCTTCCTTGACCTTGGCGGCCAGCTCGGGCTTGAGGTTGTAGACATAGCCGTAGCCGGTGGTCGGGAAGGTCTGCGACTTGTAGATGCTGCGCAGCTTGGCCGGGTCGACGGCGTTGCGGGCGACCATGCGCTTGAGCACCGAGTTGGCGACCGCCGCCGCGTCGTAGTCCTTGTTGGCCACGCCGATGATCGAGTTGTCGTGCTTGCCCGAGAAGGCGGTCTTGTAGTCCTTGTCGGCCTGCATGCTGTAGCTGCTGGCCAGCAAGGCCGACGGCGCCTTGTAGCCCGAGTTCGAGGTCTGCGACGTGAACGCGATCGTCTTGCCCTTGAGGTCCTCGATCTTCTGCGCGCCGCTATCGGCCGGCACGATGATTTCCATCTCGTAGCCGTAGGCGCCTTGCTTGTCGGCCATCAGCGTGACCGGCACGAAACCGGCGCAGTTCACCGCCAGCGGGTTGCCGCCGGTGTTGAAGCCGGCCACGTGCAGGCGGCCGGCGCGCATGGCTTCGAGCTGCGCGGCGTTGGACTGGACCGGGAAGAACTGGACTTTCTTGCCGGTGACCTTTTCCATGTGGCGCAGGAACTCGTCCCACACACCCCGGTAGACCTCGGGGTCTTCGACCGGCGTGTAGGCGAACACCAGCGTGGCCGGGTCGATCCATTGTTTCGGATCGGTGGGCGTATCGGCGACCATGTCGCCGTCGGCATCGCAGAACTTCTTGTCGAGCGCGCCGCGGGCGCAGTCGGCGGCAATGGCCGGCGTGGCAAAGGCATAGGCCAGGCCGATCAGGGTAAGACCGAGCAGTTTTTTCATGATCCCCACCTCGTTTGAACGATCGGGGGATTCTGGTGCAGTCTCATGACAAGACTGTGACGCCTCGGTGTCTTGTTTTATTGAAAGCAGACTGACAGGCGATCGGCGCCGGTTGGGCGCGCGATCGCCGATGTTGCGGGCGCGAAGAGGCCAGCCTGACCGCTTATTTGGCGGTCTTGTCCGCGTCGGCGTAGCGGCGGCTGACCTCGTCCCAGTTGACCACGGTCCACCAGGCCTTGACGTACTCGGGGCGCTTGTTCTGGTACTTGAGGTAGTACGCATGCTCCCAGGTGTCCAGGCCCAGGATGGGCGTGCCGCGCGTCTCGACCACGTCCATCAGCGGATTGTCCTGGTTGGGCGTGTTGACGATCGCCAGCGCGCCGTCCTGCTTGCGCACTAGCCAGGTCCAGCCCGACCCGAAGTTCTTGGTGGCCGCGGCGTTGAACTGCTCGACCAGCCCGTCCTGTGACTTGAAGTCCTGCTCGATACGCTGGGCCAGTTCGGCGCTGGGCTTGCCACCCTTGCCCTCGGGCGCCAGCACGGTCCAGAACAGCGCGTGGTTGTAGTGGCCGCCGGCGTTGTTGCGCACCGCCGCGTCATAGCTCGAGATCTTCGCCATGATGGCTTCGATCTCCATGTTGGCCAGGTCGGGGAAGTCCTTGACCTTGCCGTTCAGGTTGTCGACGTATGCCTTGTGGTGGCGGCCGTGATGGATCTCCATCGTTTCCTTGTCGATCGCCGGTTCGAGTGCATCGGTGGCGTAGGGCAGGTCGGGCAGCGAGAACGGCGTCTTGTCGGCGGCCAGCACGGCCGTGGCGCCCAGCGCGCTGGCGGCCACGAAGCCGGCCTGGGCGAAATGTTTCAGCAGTCGATTCATCGGGTAGCTCCAGAAGGTATGTCGCAAGCGGCCGGGTCGGCCCGCGGCGCGGGCGTCGGCGGTCGGTCCGCCTTCGACTCTAAAGCCCGGCCGCGCCCATCCGGCTACCGGCTTAAACCAGGGGTTACGCGGCACTGCCGCGCTGCCGCCGCCGCAGGGGCCAAGGCCAGCGCGGCGTTGCGCGCCGTTACAGCGCAGCCCGGGCGGCGGACGGTATGCTGCATCAGGCCGGCGGGCACCGCCCACGAGGCGGCTCGACCCGACCAGACGTGGCTCGCGACGCGATAGCGGCTCACGACCCACGCGATACCAGGAGACCTCCATGACAACCACCACCTTCGCCGACGGCGGGCCGCAGCGGATCTCGCGCCGCTGGCTACCGCGCCTGGCCATGGCGCTGGCCACCTTGCTGGCGGCCAGCGGCGTGGCCGGCGCGCGCACGCCGGCCCCCGACGTCAATCCCGAGCCGGGCAGCGGCTACCAGGCCAAGGCACTGGTATCGGCGCAGCACGAGATGCTGGCGGCCGCCCATCCGCTGGCCAGCGAAGCCGGCGCGGCCATCCTGGCCGACGGCGGCAGCGCGCTCGATGCGGTGATCGCCGCGCAACTGGTGCTCAACCTGGTCGAGCCGCAGTCCTCGGGCATCGGCGGCGGCGCCTTCCTGATGCACTACGCCGCGCAGGGTGAACGGCTGCAGGCCTATGACGGCCGCGAGACCGCGCCGGCCGCGGCCGCCGAGGGTCGCTTCATGGCCGAAGGCAAGCCGATGGACTTCGACGTGGCGGTCAACAGCGGCCGCTCGGTCGGCACGCCGGGCCTGCTGCGCATGCTCGAACTGGCGCACCGCGAGCACGGCAAGCTGCCGTGGGCGGCGCTGTTCGAGCCGGCCATCGCGCTGGCCGACGGCGGCTTTCCGGTATCGCCACGGCTGCACACGGTGATCGCGCAGACGCCGGCGCTGGCGCGCCAGCCGGCGGCGCGCGCCTATTTCTTCGATGCGCAGGGCCAGCCCTGGCCGGTCGGCCACACGCTGCGCAATCCCGACTTCGCCCAGGTGCTGCGCGAGGTCGCGCGGCACGGCGCCGATGCCTTCTATGGCGGCGACATCGCGCGCGACGTGGTCGCGGCGGTGCGCGGCCATGCGGTGCCTGGCGACCTCGGCACGGCCGACCTGGCGGGCTACCAGGCCAAGGTGCGCGAGCCGGTCTGTGGCGCCTACCGCGCCTACCGGCTGTGCGGCATGCCGGCGCCCAGCAGCGGCGCCATCGCGGTGCTGCAGATGCTGGGCATGCTCGAGCAATATCCGATGGGCAGCTTCGAACCCGAATCGCTGCAGGCGGTGCATTACTTCACCGAGGCCGGCCGGCTGGCTTTCGCCGACCGTGACCACTACGTGGCCGACCCCGATTTCGTCGACGTGCCGGCCCGGGCGCTGCTCGATCCGCGCTACCTGGCCGCGCGCGGCGCGCTGATCGACCCGGCCCGCAGCATGGGCACCGCGCCGGCCGGCGACCCGCTGGGCCGGCTGGCATCGCTGGGTCAGGACGATGCGCTCGAGCTGCCCTCGACCAGCCATCTGGTGGCCGTCGACAAGCAGGGCAACGCGGTGTCGATGACCACCACCATCGAGTCGGCCTTCGGCAGCAAGATCTTCGTGCGCGGTTTCCTGCTCAACAACGAGCTGACCGATTTTTCGCTGAGCGATCGCGACGCGCAGGGCAAGCCGATCCTGAACCGCGTCGAGCCGGGCAAGCGCCCGCGCAGCTCGATGGCGCCGATCATCGTGATGCAGGAGGGCAAGCCTTATCTGCTGCTGGGTTCGCCAGGCGGCAGCGCGATCATCAACTACGTCGCCAAGACGCTGGTGGGGGTGCTCGACTGGAACATGGACATCCAGACCGCCATCGACCTGCCGAACATGGGCAGCCGCAACAAGCAGACCGAGCTCGAGCGCGGCACGGCGCTGCAGGCACTGATGCCGGGGCTGGAGAAGATGGGCCACCAAGTCGAGCTGATGGAGTTTCCGAGTGGCGTGCACGGCATCATGATCGGCCCAGACGGGCTGCGCGGCGGCGCCGATCCACGCCGGGAGGGTGTCGCGATCGGGCGCTAGCGCGGCGTTTGCGGCTGGCGCGCGAGAGGGGCGGCGGAGGCGCCCGCGCGGCATCAGGCGCACCGAGCCGCTCGGATCGCACCGCGTCGCTCGGCACGCGGCCCACGCCGTTTAGGCCGCGCTGCCGCCTTCGCTTTCGATCATCGGCGCGTCGGCCTCGGCGGCCGACTCGCCGGCATAGGGCTGGTTGGCCGCGCGCACCCGCCGGTCGAGCACCTGCCTGACCTTGCGGGCCATCGCTTCGCGGCTGTAGGGCTTGCTGAGCAGCTCGACGCCGGCATCGAGGCGGCCGTCGTGGGTGATCGCATCGGCCGTATAACCGGACGTGAACAATACCTCGAGCGCCGGCAGCATACGCCGGGCCCGTTCGGCCAGCTCGGGGCTCTTGAGCTTGCCCGGCATCACGACGTCGGTGAACAGCATGTCGGCGGTCGCGCCCGACTCGAGCAAGCGCATCGCCTCGTCGGGGTTCTGCGCGTTGAGCACCGTGTAGCCCAGCCCGCGCAGCATCTCGAGCGCAGTGATGCGCACCTGCTCGTCGTCCTCGACCAGCAGGATGGTTTCGTTGCCGCCGCGCAGCGGGCCTTCGTCGCGCGTCTCGGGTTCGGTCTCGGCGCAGGCCGAGCGTGGCAGGTACAGCCGGATCGTCGTGCCGACGTCGACCTCGCTGTACAGATGCACGTGGCCGCCGCTTTGATTGACGAAGCCGTGGACCATGCTCAGTCCCAGCCCGGTGCCCTTGCCGGCGGGCTTGGTCGTGAAGAAGGGCTCGAAGGCCTGGCGCGCCACGTCGGCGCTCATGCCGCGGCCGTTGTCCGACACCGCCAGCATGACGAAGTCGCCCGGCGTCAGGTCGGGGTGGCGGCTGCAGTACTCGTCGTCGAGGGTCGCGTTGCCGGCCTCGATGACCATGTTGCCGTGGCCGTCCATCGCGTCACGCGCGTTGATGGCCAGGTTCAGCAGCGCGTTCTCGAGCTGGTTGCCGTCCACCAGGGTGTTCCACAGCCCGTCGGCCACCACGGTGCGCACCTGCACCGTGTCGCCCAGCACGCGCTGCAGCATCTCGTCCATCGACTGCACCAGCTTGCCCAGATTGGTCGGCACCGGGTTGAGCGGCTGGCGCCGCGCGAACGCCAACAGCTGCGAGGCCAGCTGCGCGCCGCGGCTGACCGCGGTATTGGCCGACTTGAGCCGGCGCTCGAGCCGCTCGTTGCCCTTGACCTCCATGCTCAGCAGATGCAGGTTGCCGCTGATGACCTGCAGCACGTTGTTGAAGTCGTGCGCCACGCCGCCGGTCAGCTTGCCGATGGCCTCCATCTTCTGCGACTGCCGTAGCTGTTCCTCGCTGTCGTCGCGGGCCGAGATGGCCTGCGCGACCCGGTCTTCCAGCGTCGCGGTCAGCTGGCGCAAGGCCTCTTCGGTGCGCTTGCGCGCGTCGATGTCCAGCAGCACGCCGGGAAAGCGCGACGGCATGCCGTCGACACCGGTCTCGCAGAAGCCGCTGGCCTCGACCCAGCGGTACTGGCCGTCGTCGGCGCGCACCAGGTATTCGGACATGAACGAGCCGCCGTCGCGGACCGTGGCGGTAATTTCCTGTTGCACCCGCGCGCGATGATCGGGATGGATCGAGCTCAGCATCAGGTGCAGCGGCACGCCAACCTCGACCGCTTCGGGCGGCACGTCGAAGGCGCGGCCCAGCCGGCCGTCGGCCGTGATCACGTCATTGCGCACATCCCAGACCCAGGTGCCGATCACCGCGCCGCTGTTCAGGGCCAGCTGGATCCGTTCGTTGGCCGCGGCCAGCGCCTGCTGGGTCGCTTCGCGCTCGCGTTGCGTGCGGACGCGAGCGGTGGTCTCGGCCACCATCGCCAGCACGCCGCGCGGCTGGCCCTGCTCGTCACGGATCGGGCTGAACGACAGGCTCAGCCAGACCTGTTCGGGCTGGCCGTTACGGTGCAGCACCAGCGGCAGGTCGGTGTGGCGCAGGTTGCCGCCCGCCATGCAGGTGTCCAGCACCGCACGGTTGAAGTCGGCGACCTCGGGCCACTGCTCGAGCACCGAGCGGCCGAGCAGGCCGGGATGGCGGTTGCCGGCCACCTCGATATAGGCGTCGTTGTAGATCATCAGGCCCTCGTCGCCCCACAGCAGCGAGGTCGGGATCGGCGAGGCCAGCATGATCGACATGCTGTATTTCAGGCACTCGGGCCAGTCGGCGACCGGCCCCAGGGCGGTCGCGCGCCAGTCGAACGACCGGATGCGCGCTGCCATGGAACTGTCTGAGCCGAGGAATGCGTAGTCGCTGGGCATGACGAAATGCGGAAATAGCGATAAGTCGACCGCAGGCGGTCAGGGCACCAACGACAGGCCGATGCGGAATTGCGAGTCGTTGCGCTGGTTATACCCCAGCATCGTCTCACCGTAGCCGTTGAAATACTGCGCGTAAAGGTATCCATTCATGCGCAGGAATGTGCGTTGCAGCGGCCAGGCCGCGTCGATCTGGGTGGTACGACGGCTGTGATCGCCCTGGCGATACAGCGCCGACAGCACCAGGCCGTTGTCCTGGGCCCAGCGCACCTTCCAGTCGACCCGGCCGGCGTAGTCCTCGTAATCGTCGTTCTCGCTGGCCTTGCCGAAGTAGGCCTTCACGCGCGGCTGGAAGCTCAGCGTGCTGCCGCCGGCAAAGCGGTAGTTCAGTGCCGGCTCGATGAACGCATCGTTGATCGAACGCGAATCGTCGCCACCCTTGCCGTTGGACATATGTTCGACACCGCTGCTCATGCCGAGAAAGAAGCGCTTGCCGCTGCTCTCCCACAGGCGGTCCGAGCGCCAGAACAGGCTGGGGTTGTAGGTCGTGTCGATGAAGGGCTTGGAGTCGCCGTCCAGGTCCCACAGCGCGGTCTGCGTATAGCCCAGGTAAAGCTGGTCGAGAAATCCCGGCGCGGCCGCGTCGTCCGGCGTGAACAGTCGGTACTTGAAGCTGAGCTGGAAGCGTGCCTGGGTTTCGTTGCGCGAGCCGACGATGAAATAGATCGGGTCGTAGGCCGAGATGTTGCTGCGGAAGGTCTCGAAGCCATTGGCGGCATAGTCCTGCGCCGGCCGGGTGGCGGCCACCTGCGGCGGCGCGGGGCCGGCGGGCGGCGCCGAGGCGGCCGGGTCCGGCTGGCTGCCGGCCACCACCGTGGTGCCGGGCGGCACGCCGGTATCGGTGATCGGCACATTGGCCGGCGTGCTGGCGATCGGTGCCGCACCGCCGCCGGTGTCCAGTGCCATCATCACCGCCTCGCCTTCGACGGTGACCGACTGCAGGCCGCGTACGCCGGGCGGCACCACCGCGCGCCACGCCGCCTTGGCGAAGTTGTTGACCGGCAGGCTGTAAACCGCCGTTTCACCGTCCAGATAGGCCAGCGTGCGCTGCTGCTCGCCGTTGGGGCCGCGCCATTGCAGCACCAGTTGCGCCGGCACCGTCCAGTTTTCTTCGTTGGGCGTGTCGTTGATGTACAGGCCCTGGATCGTCACGGTCTCGCCGGCGGCGGCCTGCGCGCGGTCGAGCTTGTAGCTGGGCGTGGCGTGCGCCGCGCCGGCGAAGGTCGTGGCGACGGCGGCGGCAAGGGCGGCAATGACAGGACGGGCGGACGGCAGGCGCAAGAGGTGGGACCGGTGCATGGTGGCAGGGAGTATCCGGGAAGACGGGGCAATGTAGCATCGCGCCACGGACGCGGCAGGCCTGGCGAGGAAACTAATGGTATACCGTTGTCGCGGCGCCGCATTTGCGCTGCCGGTGGCGGGCCGCAGGCCGCAAGTGCTTGTTTTCAGGGCGTTCGCGGTCTGCCCTGGGCCGCGCCGCGGCGGCGCGCCGCGACCACGCTAAAATGCGCGCTGCCCAGGCAGCCGCGTCCCCGTAGCTCAACTGGATAGAGCACTCGCCTTCTAAGCGAGTGGTTGCGTGTTCGAGTCACGCCGGGGGCGCCAATCGGCCGAGGGCGCCATCCGCCGCGGGCGCCGTGAACCCGCGGCGCCCACGGTCGCTTGCGCCGAGCGCGGCGCGCGCCGTCACACCAGCGTGCGCCCGGCCGCCTGCAGCACTTCACTCTTGGGCAGCACGCCCAGCACCTTGCGGTCGCGCAGATCAGCCAGCACCGGCAGCCGCTCGGCCGGCGAATCGACCACCACCTGCCAGATGTCCAGCAGCCGCTGCTCGGCCGTCACCACCGGAAAATCCGGGTCGAGCAGATCGGCCAGCACCCGCGCGCCGGCCGGCGGCGACAGCAGGTCGTGCGCGCGGATCGCGCCGATGAAGGCCTGTCCGGCATCCAGCACGAACACGAAGCGGCGGCGCGTCTGCAAGGCCATCTCGCGCGCCTCGGCCAGCGTCGCGGTATCGAGCACGTAGGCATCGAGCGGACGCATCGCATCGGCCGCGCGCATCTCGTACAGCTGGTTGCGCCGCGCGTAGCGCAGGCGATGACGGTCGACCACCGGATAGACGCCGGCCTGCCCCAGCAGGTGCGGGGTGCCGTAGGCGATCGCGGTGGCCAGCATGATCGGAAAGATCAGCACCGGTTCGAGCGTCAGCTCGAGCGCCATCAGCGTGGCCATCAGCGGCGCCTGCGTGGTCGCGGCCAGCGCCGAGGCCATGCCCACGACCGCGTACAGCGCCGGATCCAGGTGCAGGCCGAACGCGGCGGCGATCGCGCCGGTCAGCGCCATGCCGGTCAGCGCGCCCACCAGCAGCGCCGGCGTGAACAGGCCGCCGACCGCGCCCGAGCCGACGGTGGCGGCGGTGGCGGCGATCTTGAGCACCAGCAGCGCCAGCAGCGCGGTGCTGAGCGTATCGCCGCGCAGCAGGTGCGCGAGCGGCACAAAACCGTTGCCGGCCACCTCGGGCGCGGCCACGATCAGCAGTCCGACCAGCAGGCCGCCCAGCGCCATGCGCACCGGTGCACCGCCCGGCACGTGGCCGAACAGCTGGCGCGCGTAGCGGATCGCCTGCAGCAGCAGCAGGCCCGCCAGCGCGGCGGCCAGGCCGACCAGCACCGTCGTGCCCAGCGTCGCGGCGTCCAGGTAATAGGCCTCGAGCGCCAGCGGATACATGGGCGTGAACAGGCCCATCATCATGATGATGGCGGTCGAGGCGGCCGCGCCGGTGAACAACAGCGCCAGGCGGCGGAACTCGATGCCGCCGAAGGCGATCTCGGCGACAAAGATCGCCGCCGCCAGCGGCGTGTGATAGACCGCCGCCAGGCCGCCGGTGGCCGCGACCGCGATCATCATCTGCAGGCCCTCGCCGCGGATGCGGGTGCGTACCGCCAGCACCGAGGCCACCGTCGAGGACAGTTGCACCATCGCGCCTTCCTTGCCCACCGAGCCGCCCGACAGGATCGAAAAGAACGAGGACAGGCAGCGCAGCAGCGACGGCACCACCGGTATCGCGCCCATGCGCCCGTCGATGGTCTCTAGATAATCGCCGGCCGACAGCTTGCGCGCCTGCTGGTAGCGGTTGGCGGCCAGCAGCACCAGCCCGGCGACCAGGCCGCCGGCGGTCGGCACCAGCACCTGCACCTGCCATGACGCCTGCGCCATCACCACCGAGATGTCCTGGTGGCCGCCGAACAACCACACCGTGGCGCCGTCCAGTGCGTGGCGAAACGCCTCGGCCGCCAGCGCGCCGACCGCGCCGAACACGGCCGCCAGCAGCAGCCAGCGAAAGTATGGCCAGGGTTCGCGCGGTTCGAGCAGCGCGCCGCCGGCCGGCGGGGCAGGGGGGCTGGGGTTCATAGGTACGGCGAGGCCAGCCAGATGACCCGGTTGCGCAGGCGCCGCGCAAAAGCCATGCCGCGCAGGTGCTCGAGCGTCTCGCGGCGCGCGGTGGCGATCTGTTCGTCGATGCGCTGCTCGACCCAGGCCGCGACGTCCTTGTCGTACAGCTCCATGTCGAGCTCGAAGTTCAGCCGCAGGCTGCGCGGATCCAGGTTGGACGAACCGATGTAGGACCACGCACCGTCGACCGACAAGAGCTTGGAGTGGTCGAACGGCCCGGCCGCCACCCAGACCCGACAGCCGGTGCGCACCACCTGGTCCAGCTGCGCGGTCATCGCGTAGCTGACCAGCCGCAGATTGTTCTTGCCGGGGATCACGATGTCGACCTGCACGCCGCGCCGGGCCGCGGTCGCCAGCGCGCCGACCAGCGCCAGGTCGGGCAGGAAGTACGGCGACTGGATGCGCACGTGGCGCTGCGCGACGGCCAGCGCGCCCATGATCATGTCGTGGGTGCTGCTGAGAGTCTTGTCCGGGCCGGACAGCACGCAGCGCGCCGGCACCTTGCCGCAGGGTTCGGCGGCGGCGCGCCAGGCATTGCCGTCGAGCCGCTCGCGCGTGGTGAACTCCCAGTCGTGCGCGAAGCTGGCGGTCAATTGCGACACCACCGGGCCCTCGAGGCGAAAGTGCGTGTCGCGCAAGGGTTCGCCGCGGCCCTCGCGGGCCGTGAAGCTGGCGCGGATGTTCATGCCCCCGGTAAAGCCGAGACGGCCGTCGACCACCAGGATCTTGCGGTGGCTGCGCAGGTTGGCATAAGCCAGCCGCAAGCCCAGGCCGCTGCTCATGAACAGCGCCGTGCGGACCTTGCCGCGCGACAGCAGGCCATTGATCGGCGGGCGCGAATACTTGGCGCCGACCGCGTCGATCAGCACCCGCACCTCGACGCCGCGCTTGCGCGCGTCGATCAGCGCCTGCGCCAGCCGCTTGCCTTCGTCGTCGCGATCGAAGATGTAGGTCTGCAGCGCGATGGTGTGCCGCGCCTGCTCGATCGCCGCCAGCATCGCCGGATAGGTTTCGTCGCCGCCGCGCAGCGGCAGCACGCTGTTGCCATCGACCAGCGGAAACAGGCTGACCTGGTCGCCCAGCGTCTTCAAGGATGCGAACTGCGGGCCCGAGGCCACCGACACGTCGACACGGTCGGGCAGCAGCGCGGCCGGTTGTTCGGTGTCGGGGCTGCCGCGCACCAGCGTGCCACGCTCGTGGCGGATGCGGTTCACGCCGGCCACGAAATAGAGCAGGGCGCCCAGCAGCGGCGAGAACAGCACCACGCCGACCCAGCCGATCGCAGCGCGCACGTCGTGCTTGGTCATCGCCGCGTGGATGACCGCCGCCGTGCTGGCGCACACCGTGGCCATGAAGATCATGTGCGGCCAGTATTCGGCCAGCAGTGACTGTAGTTGCTCCATCGTCTCGTTCTGGTGGCGGGCAGGCCCGCGCCTGCTGTCCAGGTGTCTTGTCGCTGTCCCGTTGGCGGGACGCCCCGTTCGTGGGAGCCCTATTGTCCCTGAATTGCGCGGCCAGGGTGCTTGCACGGCGTATCGATCGATGACGCGCCGCATCCTGGAAATCTTGTGCTAGAATCTCGCTTCTGTACTACCAACGGTGGCTGTAGCTCAGCTGGTAGAGCCCTGGATTGTGATTCCAGTTGTCGTGGGTTCGAGCCCCATCAGCCACCCCAAAATTCAGTAAAAAAGATAGGCGCCCGGTTTCATCACCGGGCGCCTATTTTTTTGTCTTCTGCCTGAGCCGAGCTGATGCCACGACCAGGCGGCGATGCCGCCCGACCGCGCGCTACTGAACCCGCATACGGTTGCCCGAGCCGCTGCCTGAGCGGCCTGCACCCGGCCCGGCCGTTTCAGCCGCGGTGCCATCGCCGGCATTGGGGGTGGATCCGCTGCTGCGCCCGCTACGCCCGGCATCGCTGCCGCTGGCCTCGCGGCTGGTGGATTGTGTTTCGACCGGGCGGCCCGGCGCGTCGCGGCGCTGGTCGTCGCTGGCCGGGCGGTCACGGTCCCTGCCGCGATCCGGATCGGTGTGCCGGCTGGTGTCGTTGCTATGGGCGGGGGTGCGATTCGTGTCGCGATCGCTGTTGGCAGCGTACAGCGGCGCCGCCGTGAAAATGCCCGCCAGCAGCAGGGTCAGAAGGGAAGTCTTGTGCATCGAGAACTCCTGATGAAACGACCGGGCCGAATCAGCCGGGCCTGAAAAAAGGGGCTCGCAAGCAAGCCCCCTTCGTCACGATGGCAGGCAGGTGTCAGTTGGCACCGCCACCGCCGCCACCGGCACCCGAGCCGCCGCCGGCGCCACCGCCCGCGCCCGAGCCACCGCCCGAACCGCCCGCGCCATTGCCCGAACCGCCGGCGCCCGCGCCGCTGTCACCGCCCGTGGTGCCCGAGCTGCCACCCATGCCGTTCGTGCCGGTGCCCGAGCCCGGGCTGGAGCCGGGCATCTTGCTCTGGCCGGTGTTGCCGCGGTCCTTGGACGTGCTGCCCATCGAACCGCCTTGTTTGCCGTCGGAACCCTGGCGCATCGTGTCGTTGCCCTTGCGCTGGGTGTCGTTGCCCATGGTCTGGCCCGAGCCCTGCTGCATGGTGCCGGAGCCACCCGCCTTGGTGTCACCGCCGCTGCTCATGGCAAAGGCAGAGCCGGCGCCAGCCAGCGCCAGCGCCGTGACGGCGCCGATCATCGTTTTGCGTGCATTCATGTCTCACTCCTCGGAATGGGTGTCGCAGAATGCTCGACCCGGTTCCATGGTGCGCGCCGGGACGGCGTCCCTACATTTCCATGCGTCTCGGCATCTTGCCAGCGCCGACGGGCCATCGCCCGCGCCGGGCACGCCCGTGTGGCATTGACGGGAACGGCAATGATTTATGACCGCTGCGATACGCGCGTAGCGTTTCGTCTAGAACGACAGCTTGCCGAACATGAACAGCACGTTGCCGGCGCCGCGACCACCAGGGATGTAGGTGGCGTACAGGTCGGCCTTGCGATAGCCGGCCGACACCAGCGGCAAGGCACCCGGAAACGGCACGCGGCCGAACATGTCCGAGCGCGAGGTCAGGAAGACGGTATAGCCCGCGCCGACGCGGCCATGGGCGCCGATGCGACCGATCTTCTGAAAGCCGTAGCCGGCGATCGGTTGCCAGTCGCTGTGCGAATCCAGGAAGGCCATGGCGTACAGCCCGTGCCAGTCGCCGTCCTCGTCGTAGAAGCCCTTGCCCAGGCCGCCACCCCATGCAAGTTCGCGGAAGCTGTCGACCTTTTCGCTGGTGTAGGTCCAACGATTGTGCCAGGCATAGCCGCTCAGGTAGAGCTCGTTGTCGCCTTCGCGCCAGACCTGCTGGACGCGGCTGCAACTCGACTGCAGCCAGCCGGGGCCGGATTCGCAGGGGCCCGCGGCGGCGGGTAGCGGGGCGCTGGCGGCCGCGACCGATAACAACCAGGGCGCGCAGCGTGACAGGAACGGGGACTGGGACTGGGACATCGACGACACTTACGGATATTTCAATAACATGACAAGCCTACACCAGCATGGCGTAGTCCCGCTTGCCGGCCGGGGCTCGCCGCCGGGGCTGCATGGTCATGCCATCCCGGGGCGCGGCTCAGGCGCCGGTCAACGAGCCCAGCGCCATCAGCGCGGCCAGACACACGACGATTGCCAATCTGGTGAAGTCAAAATCCTGCACGGTCCCTCTCCTCAAACGTTCCGTGGCTAGAGACTAGCGTCGGGGCGACGGCGCAGGCGCTTCAAATCATTGAGACTTGCAAGTGGCCTGCATCGCCGCCGCCACGCGGGGCCGGGCCGGCCGGCAATCTCGGTTACAGCGCTAACTTTTCTGCCATGAGTCATAGGACTAGGCCTAAGTAGGACGGCGCGTCGAAAGCGGTGGCGGGACGCCTGCCGACCCCGCGCGACCCAGCGCCGCCAAGGCTTGGTGGCCGACACGACAGGAAGCGTCAGCCAGGTATCAGAAAAGACCGCTTAGCCGCCGCGGCGGGAAAGGCAATGCCAGCGCGTGCGTCCCGTACTATCGGACCAAGAATCATTCCCATGTGGGCAAGGTTCTCGATTCCATCGAGGCGCCCGACAGGCGCCGTCCTGCCGGCGCGGCGTTGCCCCCCCGCTCGCCGTCGCTGCCCTCGTGCCCGCTCTAGCCCGCTCCCTTCATGCGTTTAATCCCCTGGCGGTCGGGCCTCGTGATCTGGCCGGGCCTGACATCGATCACGTTGGCCATGCTCGTCCTCGGCCACCTTGCCGTCGGCTGCATCGAAACCGCCCGCGACGAACTGCTGGCGGCGCGGGCGCGCTGCATCGCCGATCTGGCCTTGGTCGCGTTGTTTCGTCCCGGCGCCGACGGCCGCCAGCCGCTGGCGCTGGTCGAGCGTGCCTGCGCGCCTGACCTGTGGTTCCAGGTCACGACGCCCGATGGCCGCCAGCTCGCCGGCAGCGTCGATGGCCCGCCGTTCGAAAGGGGCTGGGCCAGCCAAGGCTTGAGGCATTACGACCTGACGCCGCGTGGCGGGCGGCGCTATCGGGTTGCCACCGCCTTGCGCCGCACGCCGCAAGCGCCGGCGCCGTATTTCGAGGTGCACGTGACCGAGCGCCAGCCGGCGCACGACACGGCGGTGTGGCGCGGCTTGCTGGTCCTGGGCCAGGTCGCGCTGGTATGGCTGATCACGCTGGCCGCGCTGGACCTGCGCAGGCGCTCGCGCGGCCAGTCCGTGCTGGCTGGTGAACGGCGTGTGCTGGCGCATGCGGCGCACGAATTGCGCACTTCACTGGCGGTGTTGGCGGTGCAGCTGCAGGCCGGCCTGCGCGGCGAGACCGGCGCCGAACGGGTCATGCACGACATGAACCGCACGCTGCATCGTGCGCTGGCGACCAGCGAGCGGGTCCTGGGCCAGGCCCGCACCCGGCCCGAAGCCGGTGGCGAACCGTGCCGGCTGGACGCCGTGCTCGAGGACGTGGCGCTCGCGCTGGCGCCCTTGCTGGCCGACAAGGACATTGCGCTGACGTTTCGCGCGGCGCCGTTGCTGGTGCCGGGTCCGGAGTGGTGCTTGTGGGAGATATTCAGCAATCTGATGACCAACGCGATCCGGCATGCGCCGGCCGGCGGCGGCATCGTGCTGCGCGCCGCCGTGGCGACGGCGGATGTCGCGCAGGTGCGTATCTGGAACAGCGGCCCGCCGCTGGATCCGGCCCGTTGCGGCGGACACTTCGCGCGCTTCGACCCGGGACCGGGCGGCAGCGGCGTGGGGCTGGGGCTGGCGTTGTGCGCGGAGCACCTGCGCTGGCTGCAAGGCAGCATCCTGCTGCGCAATCGGCGTCTGGGCGGGCATGCCGGCGTCGAAGCCAGGGTCCGCCTGCCGCTGCGGGCGCCGCCAGAAATGACTGCGATGCACGAGCCCGTGTCGCGCGTGGCGGCGGCGGTCAGCGGGTCGATGACGGGCGGATATCGTCCGGATCCGACTCGGCGTGCCGATAACGGCATCCGGTCAGTGCGGCGAAACGGACCAGCATCAGCAGGCTGAGCGTGTCGTTGGCCCGCTTGACGAGATCGGCGGGTGTCATCTGCGTGGCGAGTTTGGGCAGGGTGCTTGGGTCGGGCATGGTGGACCGACCTTAACCGTCCTGGCTCGACAGCGTTCCTACAGTCTGATGCGGCGCTGATGTGAAGCTTATGTCAGGCTGACAAAGGCGCTCAGCCGCGCGTCTCGACAGGGCGGCGCAGCGAGGTGGCCAGCGAGGCACCGCCACGCGGCGCGGCGGGCGCCTGGCGCGTGTTGCGCAGCCACTTGGCGACACGGCGGCCAAGCACGGTGACGGCCAGGATGACGAGCATCCACGAAAACAGAAAGATGGCGAATTCGGTCAGGGGGTCCATGTGCAGACTCACTTTGGGTGGGAAGGGAACGAGCCGGGCTCGTCGTAAGTCGCTCGCGGCGGGGCTGCCTGGCATCACCCGCTCGGCGCGCTTTCGAGGGCGGCCGGACCGGTCATGCGATCCGCTTGATGACATCCTAATGAGAATTGCCGGCAGCGGGTTTTTTCCCGGGACTTTGTTGCACAAGGCCGGATTTTGTGCGGCGAGTGTTGCAGCGGCGATCTTCGCGGCACCGCGCCAAGCCGCGCCAGTACTGGCTCGCGGCCCGATCGCCAGGATGACGTGCGACGCGTGCTTACAAGCGGGCGAGGGCGCGCCGGGCTCGCGGTGCTAGCATCCCGGACATGGCACAACTGTTTACCGTTCATCCCCAGAACCCGCAGCCCCGGCTGCTGCGCCAGGCCGCCCAGAGCCTGCTGTCGGGCGGCCTGCTGGCCGTCCCCACCGACTCGAGCTACGCGGTGGTCGCCCGGCTCGACGATCCCCAGGCGGCGCAGGCCCTGCGCCGGCTGCGCGGCCTGGACGAGCGCCACCATCTGACGCTGCTGTGCCGCGACCTGGCCGAGATCGCCCATTTCGCACGCGTCGACAACGCGCAATACCGCTTGCTGAAGGCCGCCACGCCGGGTCCGTGGACGTTCATCCTGGAAGCCACCCGAGAGGTGCCGCGGCGCGTGTCGCACCCGTCGCGCAAGACCATCGGCATCCGCGTGCCCGACCATCCCGTGGCCTTGGCGTTGCTGCAGGAGGCCGGCCAGGCGCTGCTGTCGACCACGCTGATCCCGCAGGACGAAACCTTGCCGCTGAACGATCCCGAGGACATCCGTGATCGTTATCAGGGTCAACTGGCCGCGGTGATCGATGCCGGCGCCTGTCTGCTCGATCCGACCACCGTCATCGACCTGACCGGTCCGACGCCGACGGTGTTGCGCCAGGGGCGCGGCGATCCGGCGGCGCTGGGGCTGGGCGCCTAGCCCCGTTAGAATCGCGCCATGAACGACCTGATACAGACCATCACGCTCTACGCCATCCCGGTGATCTTCGCGATCACGCTGCACGAGGCCGCGCACGGCTATGTGGCGCGCATGTTCGGCGACCCCACGGCGGCGCAGATGGGCCGCATCACGCTCAATCCGATCCGCCATATCGATCCGGTTGGCACCATTCTCGTGCCGCTGGGCATCCTGCTGATGTCGCGCATCCTCGGCGGGCCGGCGATGCTGTTCGGCTGGGCCAAGCCGGTGCCGGTCGACTGGAGCCGGCTGCGCCGTCCCAAGCGCGACATGCTGTGGGTGGCGGCGGCCGGCCCGGCGGCCAATCTGTTCATGGCCATCCTGTGGGCGATCAGCCTGCGCCTGATGTTCGAGAGCGGCCTGAGCGGCGGCTTCTGGTTCGAGATGGCGATGGTCGGCATCCGCGTCAATCTGGTGCTGATGGCGCTGAACCTGCTGCCGATTCCGCCGCTCGACGGCGGCCGCATCGTCTTCAGCCTGCTGCCCAGCCGGATGGCCTGGCAGTACTCGCGCATCGAGCCTTTCGGCTTGATCATCGTGGTGGTGCTGCTGGTCAGCGGCGTGCTGTGGACGCTGCTGACGCCGGTGCTGGCGCTGGGCGGCGCGATCGTGGGCTGGTTCCTCTGAACATCAGCCCCACCTGGGCGCCGGCCCACTGCCGGCTGGCGCGACCCACGCGATGCGGCTGCGCGAGCAAGCCCGGCCCGATCCCGCTAAAATCCCTCGTTTAATTCTCCAGGCGGCCCGGCACAGGCCGGTTCGCCCTTGCTCTCTACTGGAGCCCTCGTCATGGCATCGTCAGATCCCGCTACGCAATCGCTCGTCTTCCGAGGCAGCCTGGTCGCGCTCGTCACGCCCATGCATCCGGACGGCAGCCTCGATTACGACGCCTATCGCGCGTTGATCGACTGGCACGTCGCCGAAGGCACTCACGGACTGGTCGTGGTCGGCACCAGCGGCGAGTCGCCGACGGTCGACGTCGACGAGCATGCCGAGCTGATTCGCGTGGCCGTCGAGCACGCCAAGGGCCGCATCCCGGTCATCGCCGGCGTCGGCGCCAACTCCACCGCCGAAGCCGTCGAGCTGTCGCGCCATGCGCTGCGCGTGGGTGCCCAGGCCGGCCTGTCGGTGGTGCCTTACTACAACCGTCCGAGCCAGGAAGGCCTGTACCAGCACTTCAAGACGGTGGCCGAAAAAGTCGAGCTGCCCAGCGTGCTGTACAACGTGCCGGGCCGCACGGTCGCCGACATGTCCAATGAAACCGTGCTGCGGCTGGCGCAGGTGCCCGGCATCGTCGGCATCAAGGACGCCACCGGCGACCTGGGCCGTGCCGCCTTGTTGATGCGCGAGCTGCCGGCCGGCTTCAACATGCTGACGGGTGACGATGCGACCGCCGCCGGCTTCATCCTGATCGGCGGCCACGGCAACATTTCGGTGACGGCCAACGTCGCGCCCAAGCTCATGAGCCAGTTGTGTACGGCGGCGCTGGCGGGCGAGGTCGCGCAGGTTCGTGAACTTAACGCCCGCCTGGCGCTTCTAAACAAGCTGCTGTTCATCGAGGCGAACCCCATTCCCGTCAAGTGGGCCCTGGCCCAGATGGGCCGCACCGCGCTGGGCTATCGCCTGCCGCTGGTGGAACTGAGCTCCGCGCATCAGCCTGCCGTGCGCCACGCCCTGCAGGTCGCGGGTCTGCTCTGAAAAACATCATGAGGATGTGTATGTTCAAACGTCACGCCGGGGCTTCGGCGGTCATTGCCTTGTTGCTGCTTTCGGGCTGCGGCAACGTCAACGAATTGCTGGGCCGCGAAGAGTCGGTCAACTACAAGGGCGCCGTGCGCGGCGACCGCCTGAGCATTCCCCCCGATCTGACGCAGGCCGCCAGCGATCCGCGCTACGCGGCGCCGGCCTCGGGGTCGACGACCTACTCGCAGTACCAGGAGCAAGGCCAGCAGGCGGCGCAGAAGCAGGCCAGCGCCAACGGCGTCCAGACCAACGTGCTGCCGCAGCAGAACGACATGCGCGTCGAGCGCGACGGCAGCCTGCGCTGGCTGTCGGTCGACCGCGCGCCCGAAGCGGTGTTTCCGCGGCTGGTCGAGTTCTGGGGCGAGCAGGGCTTCGTGGTCACCGTCAGTGATGCCAAGGCCGGCCTGATCCAGACCGAATGGACCGAGAACCGCGCCAAGGTGCCCGAGGGCTGGATCCGCAGCGTGCTGGGCGGCATCCTCGACCAGGTCTTCGACAGCGGCGAGCGCGAACGCTTCCGTACCCGCCTCGAGCGCGTCGGCAACCGCACCGAAGTCTACGTCTCGCACGAACAGATGATCGAGCGCCGCATCGGCGGTTATGACGGCAGCCAGGTCGCCTGGGAGCACGGCGAGGAAGATCCGGGCCTGAACGCCGCGATGCTGGCGCGCATGCTGGTGTTCCTGGGTTCCGACGTCGAGCAGGCGCGCACGCTGGTGGCCCAGGCCGAAAACCAGCCGCAGCGTCCGCAGATCGAGCAGACCGAAGCCACCGGCGACGCCGTGCTGCGCGTGGCCGAGCCCTTCGACCGTGCCTGGCGCCGCGTCGGCATCGCGCTGGATTCGGGTGGTTTCAGCGTCGACGACCGCGATCGCAGCGCTGGCGAGTACTACGTCCGTTACCTCGACACCGACACGGGCCAGAAGCGCCAGGAACCCAACGTCTTCAGCCGCATCTTCGGCACCGAGCAGGGCTCGCAGGCCGAGCAGTACCGCCTGGTGCTGCGCGAAGAGGGTGGCCAGACGCTGGTGTCCGTGCTCAACGCGCAGGGCCAGCGCGACACCACGCCGACGGCGCGCCGTCTGCTCAGCGTGTTGGCGGGCAATATGTAAAGGCCGTCAGGCGGCAGTCGCCGCCGCGCCGTGCGTCGAGGCCACCGTGCCTCGACATCACTGGCCCCCGGAACCTGGATCGTCGTCCAGTATCCGGGGGCCAGTTTTTTGTGCGCGCGTCACATGCCAAGCACGGTTCGAGCAGGCAAAAAAACACCCCGCCGTGGCGGGGTGTTTCCTTTCGCGGAGCAGCGGAACTTAGTTGCTGCCGGTGCCGCCCGGGGTGCCCGAGCCGCCGGTGCTGCCCGAGCTGCTGGTGCCGCTCATCGAGCCCGAGCTGCTGGTGCCAGCGCCCGGAGCAGGCGTGGTCGGAGCCGGATCGGCCGACGGCGCAGGCGTCGACGGGGCCGGGGTGCTAGGAGCAGGTGCCGGAGCCGGGGTGGTGGTGGCCGGTGCCGGCGACGAGGGCGGGGTGGCGGCTTCTTCCTTGTCGCCGCAACCAACCAGGGCGAGGGTAACAGCGGATGCCGCGAGCAGGCTCTTCATCATCATCATGGACTCCATGTCGTTATCAAGCTTCTATGACCCTAGCGAATGCGTGGGTGACGGAATCCAGACTACTGGAAAGAAATCCAAGTGGGGGTGTGAAAGTTAAAGCGTCCGTTCCCCAAACGAAACAAACTTTGCGCAGCTGTGTCACGGATGTCGGGGTGTATCAGGGTTAACCCGAAATCCGTGATTGGGTCTCAACTTTGCAGCCGTATCCAGCCGGCGTCCAGCCACTCGGCCAGGCAGTCGCGCGTCGCCGGGTCCAGCCTGCGGGCCGCGGCACCGTCCAATGCCAGCATGCGAGCATCGGCCAGTTGCCGCAGCGCGGCGTTGGCCGGCACGGGCGCACACTCGCCGTTGATGAACAGCTGTTTGCCGCGATACAGCATGCGGCTGCGACGATCGAGCAGCAGCCGGCCTGACGTGGGCCAGTCGTCGGGGTCCAGGTCGATGCCGTCGGGAAACACCGCGCTGGTATTGGGCTCGGTCAGCCAGCAACCCAGAAAGCGCGTGGCCAGCGCGTCGTCCCAACGAACCGCCTGCACCGCCGACAGCGCCGCCGCCATCAAGCGCTCGGGGATCTCGGCCGGCGTCGTGGTGGCTGGCTGGGCCGGGTCGCGATAGCGTGCCGACAGGTCGGGACCGGGCAGCGGTGGGTCGCCGTATGGCCCGGTCGGCATGCCGCTGCGCGCGGCCAGCTGTTCGGCGGCCGCCTCGAGCATGCCGCGTGCCAGCGTGGCGCGATCGGGTGAGCGAAAACCGATAGAGATCGTCATGCAGTCGCCGCCCTCGGCCACGCCGTCGTGCGCCACGTGCGGCGGCAGATACAGCATGTCGCCGGCTTCGAGCAGGTATTCGGCCTCGGGCTGGAAATCGCGCAGGATCTTCAGCGGCAGGTCGGGCTGCAGGCTCAGGTCGGCTTGCTGGCTGATGCGCCAGCGGCGCTTGCCGCTGGCCTGCAGCAAAAACACGTCATAGCTGTCGAAGTGCGGACCAACGCCGCCACCGTCGCCCGCCACGCTGACCATGATGTCGTCGAGCCGCGCATCGGGGATGAAACGAAAGCGCTGCATCAGCGCCGCCGCCCAGTCGTCGTGCTGTTCGAGCGCCTGCACCAGCAATGTCCAGTCGCGTTCGGCCGCCTTGGGCAGACGCGCGAACGGGCCGGCTTCCATCTGCCATTGGTCGTTCTCGCGCCAGATCAGCCGCGATTCGACCTCGTCCTGGCGCGCCAGCTTGCGCAGGGCCGCGATCGACAGCCCGGGCTTGATGCCCGGTATGGCCTGGCGGATCAACAGCGGCTGGCGCTGCCAATGGCGGCGCATGAATTGTTGCGGCGACAGGCCGCCGAGCAGCTCGAGGGGGGCTTGTTGGGTCATGGGGCGGGAACGTTGGATCAGTGCTCGGACGATTTGAGTCGGTACAGCGCTTCGAGCGCCTCGCGCGGCGTCAGGCTGTCGGGGTCGATCTGCTTGAGCGCATCGCGCAGGCCGCGCAGCGTGTCGATCTCTTGCGGGTCGACGCCCGGCGCGGCTGCCCCGGACACCGGATCGGGCGCCGCGAACAGGCCCAGTTGCGGTGTCGGCGCGCCCTGTGACTCGAGCCGTTCGAGTTCGCGGGTGGCCTGGCGGATCACCGCCGCGGGCACGCCGGCCCGCTGGGCCACCTGGATGCCGTAGCTGCGGCTGGCCGGCCCCTCGCGCACTTCGTGCAGAAACACGATGCCCGATGGCGACTCGGCGGCTGCCAGATGCACGTTGGCGGCGGTGGGCTGCTCGGCGGGCAGGCGGGTCAGCTCGAAGTAATGGGTCGCGAACAAGGTCAGCGCGCGATTGTGCGTCAGCAGGCGGTGGGCGATCGCCCAGGCCAGCGACAGGCCGTCATAGGTCGAGGTGCCGCGGCCGATCTCGTCCATCAGCACCAGGCTGTGGGCGGTGCTGGCCGACAGGATGGCGGCCGCCTCGGTCATCTCCATCATGAAGGTCGAGCGCCCGCCAGCCAGGTCGTCGGCCGCGCCGATGCGCGTGAAGATGCGGTCGATACGGCCGATCCGCGCACGCGCGGCCGGCACGAAGCTGCCGGTGCGGGCCAGCAGCACGATCAGCGCGACCTGCCGCATATAGGTCGATTTACCGCCCATGTTCGGGCCGGTGATCAGCTGCATCGCGCGGGTCGCGTCGAGCTGGCAGCCATTGGGCGTGAAGCGTTCGATGCTGCGCTCGACCACCGGGTGGCGGCCGGCCTCGATGTCGATCTCGGCGCGTTCGCCCAGTTCGGGCGCGACCCAGCCGTTGCGGCGCGCGTGCTCGGCCAGCGCCGCCAGCGTGTCCAGCTCGGCCAGCGACGCGGCGCAGCGCGACAGCGCGCTGACATGCGGCGCCAGCGCATCGAGCACCTGCTCGTACAGCCATTTCTCGCGCGCCAGCGAGCGGTCCTGCGCCGACAATACCTTGTCTTCCCAGGCCTTGAGTTCGGGCGTGATGTAGCGCTCGACGTTCTTGAGCGTCTGGCGGCGCCGGTAGTCGTCGGGCACCTTGTCGACCTGTCCGCGCGAGACCTCGATATAGAAGCCGTGCACCCGGTTGAATTCGACCCGCAGCGTGTGGATGCCGGTGCGCTCGCGTTCGCGCGCCTCGATCTTGAGCAGGAAATCGCCGCCTTCGGTCGACAGGCCGCGCAGTTCGTCCAGGTCGGCGTCGTAGCCGGGCGCGATCACGCCCCCATCGCGGACGGCCACGGCCGGCTCGGCGGCGATGGCCTGGCCCAGCAGCGTCGCGATGGCCGGGTCGGGCGCGAGATCCTGCGCCAGCGCCTGCAGCCGCGCCGAGCCGGCGCCCTGGTCCAGCAGCGCGCGCAACGCCGGCAGCGCCGCCATCGCATCGCGCAGGCCGGCGAGCTCGCGCGGGCGCACCGAACGCAGCGCGACCCGCGCGCAGATGCGCTCGACGTCGGGCAGCCGGTACAAGGCGCCGCGCAGCGTCTTGAGCAGCGGCGCGCCCATGCCGGCCGCGCCCACCGCGGCCACGGTGCCCAGTCTCATATACACAAAAGAA
>JAEZBO010000228.1 GCA_023427085.1 Pseudomonadota bacterium | reverse complement strand
CCCCCGGGGTGTCCCGTCGCGGCGCCTGGGCTGGCGCCGCGTCGCTCGCCAGCCTTATACGGGCGGCGGATCCATCTCGCGTTCGAAGTGGCGGCGCTTGGTCAGCGCGGCGACAAAACGCTCGGTGGCGCCGCCTGCCGCCTTGCCGTCGGCGACGATCACGCCCGGATCGTCCTTGCCATCGGGCAGCTTGGCGCTGACCTCGGCGGCCTCCAGCAGGGCCTGCGCGCCGGCTAGCGCCAGGATGGGCTTGCAGTGGCGATACTGGTCCTTGATGAACTCCTTGGCCTGGCCCAGTTTCTTGAGTTTGTCGCCGCTGCCGACCACCACCGCGTCCCACAAAGGGCCGGGTGCGGCTTCGAGCGTGACCTCGGCCTCGATGTCCTGACCGATCCTGCCCAGGCGCGGCGCGACGTAGCGCGGCACGGCGCCTTGCGCGACCAGCGCATCGTGGACCGTCTGCGCCGCGTCCAGGTCGGCGTCGTCGGCCACCAGGATCGCGACCTTCAGGCCGCGCACGCCGGTGTTGCCGGGATAGGCGCTGAGCGACAGTGCCGGCGACTTGGCGACCGGCGGTTCGACCAGCTTGCCCAGGGCCAGCGGCAGCGCGGGCGGCAGGTCCAGTCCCAGCTCGTCAGCCAGTTGCGCCGCCAGGCCTTCATCGACGTTGCGCAGCAGCGCGACCATGCGCTCGCGGATCGCCGGCGTCTGCACACGGGTCAGTTCGAAGCGGAACGCCGCGGCGATGTGGGCCTGCTCGGTCGGCGTCTGGCTGCGGTAGAACAGCGTGGCCTGCGAGTAGTGGTCGGCGAACTTCTCCGGCTTGCCGCGCACCTTGTCCTCGGCCACCGGTTCGGGGAAGGACACGAAGCCCTTCTTGGCGCCGGCCTGGAACGGGCAACCGCCGGCCAGCGAGTTCGGCTCGTAGGCGACCCGGCCGCGATGGATGGTCTGGCGGTGCATGCCATCACGCTGGTTGTTGTGGACCTGCGCGACCGGCGCGTTGATCGGAATCTCGTGGAAGTTCACGCCGCCCAGCCGGCTGATCTGCGTGTCCAGATACGAGTGGATGCGGCCTTGCAGCAGCGGGTCGTTGCTGAAGTCCACGCCCGGCACGATGTGCGCCGCGCAGAACGCCACCTGTTCGGTCTCGGCGAAGAAATTGTCGGGATTGCGGTCCAGCACCAGCTTGCCGACCGGCTGCACCGGCACCAGCTCCTCGGGCACCAGCTTGGTGGCGTCGAGGATGTCGAAGCCGAACGCGTCGGCCTGTTCTTCGGTGAAGATCTGCAGGCCCAGTTCCCATTCGGGGAAGTCGCCGGCCTCGATGGCTTCCCACAGGTCGCGGCGGTGGTAGTCGGCGTCGGCGCCGTTGACCTTGACGGCCTCGTCCCACACCAGCGAGTGCGCGCCGGCCATCGGCGTCCAGTGGAACTTGCAGAACACCGACTGGCCCTGTGCGTTGACCAGCCGGAAGGTGTGCACGCCGAAGCCCTGCATCATGCGGTAGCTGCGCGGGATGGCGCGGTCCGACATGACCCACATCAGCATGTGGGCGATCTCGGGCGACAGCGAGGCGAAATCCCAGAAGGTGTCGTGCGCGCTGGCGGCCTGCGGCATGCCGTGATGCGGTTCGGGCTTGACCGCGTGCACCAGGTCGGGAAACTTCATCGCGTCCTGGATGAAGAACACCGGGATGTTGTTGCCGACCAGGTCCCAGTTGCCTTCGTCGGTGTAGAACTTGACCGCGAAGCCGCGCACGTCGCGCGCCAGATCGGCCGAGCCGCGTTCGCCGGCGACGGTCGAGAAACGCACGAACACCGGCGTGCGCTTGCCGGCCTCGGCGAACAGGCTGGCGCGCGTCAGGTCGGTCAGCGGCTTGTAGTTCTCGAAGTAGCCATGGGCGGCCGAACCGCGCGCATGCACCACGCGCTCGGGGATGCGCTCGTGGTCGAAGTGGGTGATCTTCTCGCGCAGGATGAAGTCTTCCATCGCGGTCGGGCCCCGCAGGCCGGCCTTGAGCGAGTTCTGGTTGTCGGCGATCGGCACGCCCTGGTTGGTGGTCAGCACCTGGCCCTTGGCATCGGCGCGCACGCGGTCCAGGTTGCCTTCGACCGCGTTGTGGCCCGGACAGGTCTTGCCGGCGCCGGTCTTGGGCGTGGCGATGTCCTCGCGGGTGGTGCTGCTGGTGGCCAGCTCGGCGCCGTCGACGTCGACCGGCTGGCCGGCTTGCGGCGCGTGGCCGTGCGCCAGGCCATGATCGGCCTGCTTGAGCGGATTGGACGGCATCGCCGCCGCCAGCGCCTGCGTGGCCGCGTCCTTGTCGGCCAGGCGCTGCAGGCCGGCATCGGCCTGCGCCGGTGCGCCGTCCTTGCGGGTGCGCTGGGAAGCGCCCGCGATCGTGGATTTGCTGGTGCCGCTGGCGCTGCCGCGCGACTTGGGGGCCTGCTTGTCTGCCATGAGTCCGTCTCCTGAAAATCGTGTCAGCCGCCGACCACGTCGGCGACCGGTGCAGCCATATCGGCCGCGTGCTGCCGGCAGCGCAACAGCGCCGCCTTCAATGTGTCGCCGAAGCCGCCCGCCGCGCGCGGATCCTGCCGCGCGCTGGTGCGCACGCGCGGCAAGGCGGTCCAGGCGATGCGGGCGCCTTGCGCCGCCAGCGTGTCGACCAGCACCTGGTCCTCGCTGCAGGCCAGCGGCGCGAAACCGCCGGCGCGCAGATAGGCCTGCGTGCTCAAGCCGAGATTGGCGCCATGGACATGGCGGTGATCGTCGGCATCCTGGTAGTGGCGCTGGAAATCGCCGCGCAGCAGGTCCGCCTCGTCGCCGAACAGCGGCCAGTCGGCCACCTCGACGGTGCCGCAGACCACGTCGGCGTCGAACGACAGTTGCGCGCTCAGCCAGTCGGGCGCGACGCAGCTGTCGGCGTCGGTAAACGCCAGCCAGCGTGCGCCGGCCTCGATCAGGTGCGCGGCGCCGCGCGCCCGCGCGATGCCGACATTGCGTGCCGTACAGCTCAGCAGCATGACCGGGTACTGCGCGGCAATGAGGGCGGTATCGTCGTCGCAGTCGTCAAGGACCACGACCACCTTGATCGCTTCGCCGCGCAGCGCCGCGTGGGCGCAGGCCAGCTGGATCGACGCCAGGCAGGCGCCGATGCGCTCCTGCTCGTTATGGGCCGGAATCACGATGCCGATCATGGGAGTGCCTCCGCGTCGGCGTCTTGCTTGCGCCGCCATACCTGCAACAGAAAGTCGGTGTCCTGGTGGCGCACCACGCAGCGCATGCCGGGCAGCTGGTCACAGGTGGCGTGGACCGTCGCCGTGTCCTGCAGCCGGTCGTGAAACGGGTGCCGCCAGTGGCACAGCAGCAGTTCGCCACCGGCTGACAACGAGTCCGCGCAGCGGGCCGTGAACTGCACCAGCGCCGCGTCGTCCAGGTAGTACGCCAGTTCGCTGACGACGATCAGGTCGTAGCGGGACGACGAGTCGCGTGGCCAGTCGGCCGGCAAGGCACGCTGGTCGAGTTGCACGTTGCCGTGATGGCCGACCCGCTGCGCGGCGATCTCGATGGCCGCCGCCGACAGGTCGCTGGCATGCACGGCCATGCAGCGCGCGGCGAGCGCATCGGTCAACTCGCCGGTGCCGCAGCCGGGCTCGAAGGCCAGGCCATAACGCTCACGCGGCAGCGCCGCCAGCAGCACGGCGCGCTTGCGCCGCTCGTACCAGCTGTCGCGCACCTGCCAGGGGTCGCGGTTGCCGGTGTAGAGCTGGTCGAAATAGATCGCCTGTTCGCTCACGTCGACGCAGTGCGGCGGCGCGGGCGCCTTGTGTGCCGCGCTCATACCAGCACCACCTCGACGGCGCCGACCATGCGCTGCAGCGCCGCCGCATGCAGGATCGGCCCCTGGCCGGTCGACGGGTCGGCCTGCACCTGGCTGTGGAACTGCGCCACGGCCCGCTGCTTGGCCTGTTGCAGGGCCGGCGTCAGCGCGACCGAGCGGGCGCGATCCCACGGCATGCGCGGGTCGCCGGGCTCGCACCAGTGCCAGCCCCAGATCGGCACTTCGATCAGGCGCGCGCCGTTGACGCGTGCGGCGACGATGGCCGCACGCGCGACCGCCTCGTGATCGGGATGGCCGTCGAGCTGCCACGGCGCGAACACCACGTCTCCCGCGCGCAGGCAGCGCATCAGCCGCGCGCGCAGCGTGGCTTCGTGCTGGACCAGGCCGCCGTCGGGCAACCCGAGCCGCAGCGTCTGCGCGGCGATGCCAAGCACGTCCAGCGCCGCGGCGGTTTCCTGTGGCCGGGTGCGCGCCAGCGTGTCGGCCGGCCAGCGGCTCGAACCGGGATGACTGGCCTCGCCGTCGGTCGCGGCGACCAGCAGGATCTCGCGGCCGGCCGAGGACAGCTGTGCCAGCAGGCCGCCGGTGCCGAGGATCTCGTCATCGGGATGCGGCGCCACCACCACCGCGCGCGCGCCGGCCGGCACCAGGCTGTCGGCCGTCACCGGCGACGGCGCATGGCGCGTCTGCCAGTCCTGCCATAGGCGGGCCGAGGTGCCGTCGCCTTCGATCAGGCGTTCGTTTACAAGGTCCATGCCAGCGCTTCCTGTTCGATCAAACCGGCCAGCGCGCGTTGGTCGCGCTCGGCGTGGCTTTGGCGGATGAAGATGGGCAGATCGGTCATCAGCCGCGACAGCCGGACGTCTTCGCAGGCCGGGCCGGGTCCGAGCGCGCGGCCGGCGTCCCGCAGGATCTGTTCGGCGGCCTGTTCGACGGCCAGCCGCACGCGCAGCGCTTGGGCGCCGCCAGCCTGGTCCGGCGCCGCATCGATGGCGGCGGCGGTCTCGCGCAGCAGCGCGGCGGTCTGCGCGAGCGCGACGTCGATGGCGCCCAGATGGGCATGCAGATAGGGCGCGTCGGCGGCGGGACGGCGGGCGGCGGCCTGGCGCACCGCATCGGCGATGCCGGCACAGCCGCCCCACCAACAGGCCGCGATGCCGGCGCCGCCGTGCCAGAAACCGGCGCGCGCGGTGTAGTCGCCGGGCTGGCCGATGCGGGTGCCCGAGACCTTGTCCAGTTGCACCTGGGCAGTCCCGCAACGGGCCATGCCCAGTCCCTGCCAGGCCGAGCCATCGATGGTGATGCCGGCCTGGTCCATGTCGATCGCCACCAGGCACGGCTGTCCGTCAGGCAGCCAGGCCGACAGCAGCGCATGCGTGACGGCGTCGGCGCCCGAGCACCAGGCCTTGACGCCTTCGAGCCGTACCGTGTCGCCCGGGCCCGGCGTGGCCGTCATCCGATGCGCGGGAGGCTCGGCGCACCAGGTGCCCCAACGGCTGCCCGCGGGCGCGGCCGGGCCGCCCAGCTCGGCGAGGATGGCCAGCGCGTCGGTGTGACCTTCGACCAGCTTGAGCAGCGCGAGATCGCGCCGGCCGACGTCGGCCAGCGCGCGCCAGCGTTGCAGCGTCTGGCCCGAGCCGGGTAGCGGCAGGCGGTCCTGGCCGTCGTCGACCCACTGGCGCAGCGCGGCGCGCGGATCATCCGCGCGGCCGGCTGACGGCGGCGCGGCGGGTAGGGTGCTGGAAGCGAGCATGAAGGGGCGATAGGGAAGCAAGATCGACAATCGGTCCCGCGCCTGTCACGGCGGGTGGATGCCACATGCTCCCAGATCAGCGGGCTGCGCTTTGTTAGCCGAATCTGCTGATTCGTTACGAAAGGCCGCAGCCCGCAGCCCGCTTCGCCCCGTAGATGCTCGCTTATCGATACATCCGCTACGTGGGCGTAAGCAGGATCAGGGACTGGTTACAGCTCGCTCGGCGATCGGGCGGAGCGTCGTTGCGGGGTTTTCCCGATGGGTCGAGCCTAGAAAGTGTCATACACTTTTCTCAGACAATTAATAGGAGTAAAGCGGCCATGCACACACTCAAAGCCCGTCTCGAGGCGGGCGAATTCATCGGCGCGCCGGGCGTGTTCGATCTGATTTCCGCCAAGCTGGCGGACCGCACCGAGGCCGCGGCGCTATATGTCACGGGCTATGGAACCGTGGCGTCGCACCTTGGGCTGCCCGACGCCGGACTGGCCACCTACAGCCAGATGCTCGAGCGGATCGAGGCGATCTGCGCGGGCGTGTCAAAGCCGGTGATCGCCGATGCCGACACCGGCTACGGCGGCCTGCTGAATGTCCGGCATACCGTGCGCGGCTACGAGCGGGCCGGGGTGGCCGCCATTCAGCTCGAGGATCAGCAGTTCCCCAAGAAGTGCGGGCATACGCCGCATCGGCAGGTGGTGACCATCGACGAGATGGTGCAGAAGATCCGGGTGGCATCGGACGCGCGCAGCCGCGACGATTTTCTTATCGTGGCGCGCACCGATGCGCGTTCGGGGCTGGGATTGGACGAGGCCCTGCGGCGCGGCGAGGCCTATGCACGCGCCGGTGCCGACATCCTGTTCATCGAAAGCCCCGAGTCTGAACAGGAGCTGCGGCGTATCGGCAGCCATTTCGACGTGCCGGTGCTGGCGAACATGGTGCACGGCGGCAAGACGCCGATGCTGTCCCAGCAGCAACTGCAAGACCACGGTTTCCAGGTCGCCATCTACCCGTCGCTGGGTTTCCTGGCGATGGGCCACGCGCTGGCGAGCGCCTATGCGTCGTTGGTGGCGCAGCAGCCGATCGACGTCGGTCTCTACGACTTTCCGGCGTTCCACGATCTGATGGGGTTTGAGGATGTCTGGGCCTTCGAGCGCCAGTACGCCGCCAACCCCGAACTTGCGACAGGAGCAGTTCATGCACGTTAAAGGCAATGCGACGCTATTGGGCGACGACATCGATACCGACACCATCTTTCCGGGGCGCTACCTGGCGGTCCTGCGGCCCGAGGATCAGGCCCGCCATCTGTTCGAGCCGCTCGATGCGGCGTTGCGGCAACGCCTCGTCGCCGGCGGCGTGGTGGTCGGCGGCTGGAATTTCGGCTGCGGTTCATCGCGCGAACACGCGGTCACCGCGATGCTCGGGGCCGGCATCCGGCTGGTGGTGGCCAAATCGTTCTCGCGGATCTTCTTCCGCAACGCGGTCAACAACGGCCTGGCGGTCGTCATATGTCCGCCGTTGGTGGATCGGGCCCGCGATGGCGTCGACATCGAGGCAGACCTGCGTACCGGGCAAGCCCGGGTGGACGGCGAGCAGATCGACTTCGCGCCCTTGCCAGAGGAGGTTCTGCAGATCCTGCTGGCGGGCGGCCTGTGGGCGGCCAAGACCCAAACGACCAACTCCGAGGTGCTGCAATGAGCCAGACGCTTGCTGAAAAAATCATGGGCCGTCTGGCCGGCCGCGCGGTGCGTGCCGGTGAAATGGTCGAGATCGGTCCGGACTGGACCTTCGCGCTGGACGACGGGATCGGCCTGATCGATCAGAACTTCAAACGCTACGGTGTCGACCGGCTTGCTCACCCGGACCGCATCGCGCTGTTCTACGATCACTATGCGCCCGCGGACACCCCGCTGCATGCGCACGTGCAACGCATCGGCCGCAAGTTGTTCGAGCGTTTCGATCTGCCGCGCGAACGCCTGTTCGACGTGGGTGAGGGGATATCGCACCAGATCGCGGTCGAAAGCGGCATGGTGCTGCCCGGCCAGATGGTGACCAACATGGATTCGCACACGATCACGATCGGCGCGGTCGGTGCGGTCGGTTGCGGCATCGGCGGCGCCGAAATGGCCTATTTGTGGTCGCGCGGCAAGCTATGGTTCCGCGTACCGGAAAGCATCAAGATCGAACTGAGCGGGCGGCTGCAGCCCGGCTGTTCGGCCAAGGACATCGTGCTTGCCATCCTGCGCAAGATATCCGCACGTGGCGCGATCTACTCGTCGATCGAATATCACGGCGACGCGTTGGCACACATGTCCATCCCCGAGCGCATGACGCTGTGCAATATGGGTATCGAGATGGGGGCCAAGTTCGCGGTCGTGCCCGGTGATGCGATCACCCGCGCTCACTTCGATGCCTTGGGCATAGCGGTCGGTGACATGCCGCAGCCCGACGCCGATGCAAGCTATGCGGCGCACCATCACGTCGATCTGTCGGCGCTGCAACCGCTGCTGGCCGCGCCCAACCGTGTCGACAACGTTCACCCTGTCGAGGATTTCAAGGATATCCGCATCAATCAGGCCTTCCTGGGGACCTGCACCAACGGCCGGCTGGAGGACTTCGAGATCGCCGCCGCGATCCTGCGCGGCAAGCGCATCGCGCCAGGCGTGCGGATGGTGGTGACGCCAGCTTCGCGCAAGGTCTATATGAAAGCGATGCATGCCGGCCATCTCGAAACGCTGGTCAGCGCCGGCGCCACGGTGACCACGCCGGGTTGCGGCGCCTGCGCCGGCATGCATCAAGGCGTGTTGGCCGAAGAGGAGGTCTGCATCTCGTCGTCGAGCCGGAATTTCCTTGGCCGCATGGGTCATCGCGAGGCGTCGGTCTATCTCGGGTCGCCGGCCACCGTGGCGGCCAGTGCGCTGACCGGCTACATCACCGACCCCAGATCCCTGGCCCGCTGAATTTCAGCCAGGACAATAAAAACACCGCGAGGAGACATCCATGTTCAACACACACTACCCGGCCTCGAGCCGTCGCCGCATCCAGGCCGTTCTGGCCGGCCTGGGCCTGGGCATCATCGCCTGTAGCATCGGCACGTCTGCGCACGCGCAGTATCCGCAACAGCCGATCCGGCTGTTGGTACCGGCCTCGCCGGGGGGCACGACGGATATCGCCGCGCGCCTGCTGGCCGACCCGCTGGGGCGGCTGCTGGGGCAGACCGTGGTCGTCGAGAACCGGCCCGGTGCCTCGGGTTCAATCGCGACGCAGGCAGTGGCCCGCAGCGCCGCCGACGGCTACACGCTGCTGTTCCAGAATTCGTCCTTCCATGTCATCACGCCGCAGATATCCACTGGCACGCAATGGGATCCGCGCAAGGATTTCGTGGCGGTCGCCCATGTGTTGAGGGCGCCGCAGGTGGTGGTGGTCAATGCCGATCTGCCGGTGCGCAGCCTGAGCGAGCTGGTGCAATATGGGCGCGACAACCCCGGCAAGCTCAATTACGCATCGTCGGGCGTGGGATCGATGCAGCACGTGGGCGCCGAGATGCTCAACCAGATGGGTGGCACGCGTTTCACCCACATTCCGTACAAGGGCACCGGCGTGGCGTTGACCGACCTGTTGAGCGGCGCGGTGGACTTCACCATCACCACGCCGCCGCCGCTGCTGCAGCACCTCGAGCAAGGCAAGCTGCGCGCCCTGGCGATTACCAGCGATGAGCGCTTGCCCAGTCTCCCGGACGTGCCGACCGTCGCGCAGGCCGGCATGCCGGATCTGCAGGCCTCGTCCTGGCTGGCTGTGTATGCCCCGGCCGGCACGCCTGCGGCCGTGGCCGATAAGCTGGCGCGCGCCATCGAAACGGTGGTGCAGCAACCGGCCTTTCGCGAGAAGAGCGACGCGCTGGGAGCGCAGGCCTTCTACATGGGGCCATCAGAACTCACTGCCTACACGCTGGCTGAATATGAACGATGGGGCGCGATCGTGCGTGCGGCCGGCATCAAGATGGAGTGACGGCGGTGCTGGCTGGCGGCGCGTGCCGCCAGCGGCATCGTTGCGTTCAGACCCTGAAGACGTCGTCGGGCAGGCCGAGGGTCCACGCACCAGAGCGGCGCAGGTGCCTGCGCATCGCGAGATCAGCCTTCTTCGGCGAGCCGGCCAGTATCGCCAGGACGATCTCTTCGTGTTCCCGGGTGCTCTGGGCGATCTGGCTGGCACCCAGCGATTGATTGACCTGCGCCATGACTAGCGGCAGATGGATGCGGCCGAGCAACTGGATCAGTTGTTCGTTGCCGCCAATCTGCAGGATCGCGCTGTGCACCCATTGGTTGTGCTGCATGAACTCCCGGTTCGAGGCGGCCGGGCCGCGCTGAACGTCCTGCAGCAGATCCTGCATCAAGGCGCGGTTGTCGCCCTCATCGATCTGCTCGGCAGCCAGCTGCGCAGCCAGGCCTTCGAGCGATTCACGAATCTGGAACAGATGCCGCATCTCTTTGCGCGACATTCGCCGCACCGCCGCACCGCGATTGGGGATGAGCTCGAGCAGGCCTTCAGCGGCAAGCTGCCCGAAGGCCTCGCGCAGCGTGCTGCGGCCGATGCCGAAATCCAGCATCAATTCGCGCGCGATCAGGCGCTGTCCCAGCGCAAAGCGGCCGTACAGAATGCCATCGCGGATGCGTTGCACGGCGAGGTCGACGGTGTCGCCGCGCCGTTCCGTCTGGCTGCTCACAGACTCACCATGTGGGGACGTTGTTCGAGGCGAATGGGAAGATCAAGATTCTAGTGCATCGTCTCGGCGGGGCGCAAAGAATGCGCCGCCTGGCGCAATCCGGTGATTAACAAATCGCCGATCCGTCGTTCGGCCGCGGCCTCCCGACCCCTACCATGACCTCTTCATTGGGCCACGCTCACGCAAAGGACACATCATGGCAGGCACCCGGTCGGCTCCCGAAGGCAGCGGCAACGCGGGCTATCAGGCGGACGTATTGGTCATCGGCGGCGGACCGGCCGGCACCTGGGCCGCGGTGCGCGCGGCGCAGTCGGGCGCCAGCGTGATCCTGGCCGACAAGGGCTATTGCGGCTCGTCGGGCGCGACGGCGGCCGCCGGCACCGCGATCTGGTACGTCGATCCCGATCCGTCCAGGCGGCAGGCCGCGATGGACAGCCGCTACGACATGGGCGGGCGGCTTGCCGACCACGGCTGGATGGCGCGGGTGCTGGACCGGACCTGGGATGGCATCAACACGCTGGCTGACTGGGGCTATCCGTTTCCGCTCGACGACAACGGCGTGTCGCGCCGCAACTCGCTGCAAGGCCCCGAGTACATGCGGCTGATGCGCAAGCAGGTCAAGCAGGCCGGCGGCAGGATCCTCGATCATCATCCGGTGCTCGAACTGCTGCGGGACGACGATGGCGCGGTCGCCGGTGCGCGTGGCATCGACCGGCAGCGCGGCGGCGAGTGGACGGTGCGGGCCCGCGCGGTGGTGATCGCCACCGGCGGCTGTGCCTTCCTGAGCCGCGCGCTGGGCTGCAACGTGCTGACCGGCGACGGACTGCTGATGGGCGCCGAACTGGGCGCCGAGCTGTCGGGCATGGAGTTCTCCAATGCCTATGCCATCGCGCCCGAGTCCGGTTCGGTGACCAAGACGCTGTTCTACAACTGGGCGACCTTCAACGACGCCGACGGCGTGCCGATCCCCGGCGCGGCGTCCAAGGGCGGCCGCTCGGTGATCGCGCGCGAACTGTTGCGCCAGAAGGTCTACGCGCGGCTGGACCAGGCCGATGCCGCGACCCAGGCGGCCATGCGGGCCGCGCAGCCGAACTTCTTCCTGCCCTTCGATCGCAGCGGCATCGATCCCTTCACGCAGCGCTTCTCGGTCACCTTGCGGCTCGAAGGCACGGTGCGCGGCACCGGCGGCCTGCGGCTGACCAGCCACGATTGCGCGACCACGGTGCCGGGGCTGTACGCGGCAGGCGACGCGGCGACCCGCGAGCCGATCTGCGGCGGCTTCACCGGCGGCGGCAGCCACAACGCCGCGTGGGCGATCTCGTCGGGCTCGTGGGCCGGCGAAGGCGCCGCGGCCTATGCCCGCCAGGCGGCGCCCGCGCGG
>JAEZBO010000170.1 GCA_023427085.1 Pseudomonadota bacterium | reverse complement strand
CCCGCCACTAGGCGGGGGTGCGCGCGCACATGGCGGGCGGCGTCCCCGCCGCCGGCGGCGGGCTGTTCGCGGTCGGCTCCATCACTTTCCTGGGCAGTCTCGCCCACAACCGTTACGACAACGACGTGTCGCGCCTGCTGGGCAATTGCCTGGCGCGCTTCCTGTCGCTTGCCGCGACCCGCCGGGCCGACGGGTCCGATCGATAAAGCCACGCGTGAAGAAGAAAGCTTCCACCCAGAAGGACGTCGCCAAGTTCGCCGGCGTGTCGCAGGCCGCCGTCTCGCGCTTCATCTCGGGCAAGGGCGCGCTGTCCAAGGAAGTGCGCGAGAAGATCGTCAAGGCCGTCGACCTGCTGAACTACCGGCCCGACCCGGTCGCGCGCGGCCTGAGCAGCGGCAAGGTCAACATCATCGCCATCGTGATGACCAACATCACCAACCCCTGGTATCCGATGGTGCTCGAGCTGATCACCCGCGAGCTGCATCGCGTCGGCATGCAGGCGCTGCTGTTCAACGCCACGCCGCCGCAGACTGTCGACGACCTGATGCCGCAGGTGCTGCATTACCGCGTGCGCGGCGTCATCATCACCACGGCGTCGCTGAACTCGTCGGGCGCCGACCTGTGCGTGCGCCACGGCGTGCCGGTGGTCATGTTCAACCGTTATTCGCAGGTCGGCAACGGCCATTCGGTATCGACCGACAACATCGGCGGCGGCCGGCTGGCGGCCGACGTGCTACGCGCCTCGGGCAGCCGGCGGCTGGGTTTTCTGGGCGGCATGCCGTCGGTGTCGACCAACCGCGACCGGCGCAGCGGCTTTCTCGACCGGCTGGCCGAGCTGGGCATCACGAACACGCCGGAGCTCGAAAAGGAATTCACCTACGCCTGGGGCTACGAGGCCGCGCAGCTGCTGCTGGCGCGCCATCCCGACCTCGACGGGCTGTTCTGCGCCGACGACGAGATTGCCTCGGGCGCCGTCGACGCCTTGCGCCACGCGCTGAAAAAACGGGTGCCCGAGGATGTGCGGGTGTTCGGCTTCGACGATCACCCGGTCGCGTCGAATGCGGCCTACGCGCTGACCACGATCCGCCAGCCGGTCGAGGACATGATCGCCGCCGCGATCGAACTGCTGCTGCAGGAAGGCGGCAAGAACGAACACCGGCTGTTGCCGGGCCAGCTGATCTACCGGCAGTCGACGCCGCAAGACTGAAGCCGGCCCTGCCGCGGCGGGCCATCAACGGCCGCCCCGGCCGGACACCGCCCGCGCTACACGCGGCGCGGCTCAGGCGCCGCGCGGCGCCAGCACCTTCAACAGCGCATCGAGCCCCAGCGTATCGAGCACCACGTCCAGTTGCGGCCGCAGCACCGGCTTGGGCCGGAAACCCACCGACAGGCCGGCCAGCGCCATCATCTTGCGGTCGTTCGAGCCGTCGCCGACCACGATCGCCGCGCCGGTCGGCACGCCCAGCTCGGCGCACAGCCGCGCCACGTGCCGCGCCTTGGTGTCGGCGTTGATCAGCACGCCGTCGAGCTCGCCGGTCAGGCGGCCCTCGTGCACCGCGAGCCGGTTGCAATGGTCGACGTCGATGCCGAGCTCGGCGCGCACGCGGCCGGTGAAATAGTCGAAGCCGCCCGATACGATCGCGGTCCTGAGCCCGGCCTGCCGCGCGGCCGCCACCAGTTCATGCGCGCCTGGCGAGAAACGCACCCGCTCTTGATACAGCCCTGCGAACTCGGATACCGCCAGCCCGGCCAGCAGCCGCGTGCGGCGGCGCAGGCTGGTGTCGTAGTCGACCTCGCCCGACTGCATGGCCTGTTCGGTCAACGCGGCGACCTCGTTTTTCTTGCCCATCAGGTCGGCCAGCTCGTCGATGCACTCGATGTCGATCAGCGTCGAGTCCATGTCGAACACCAGCAGCTTGAAATCGTCCAGCTGCCTGGCCTGCGGCAGGATCGCGCTGTCGAGCCCGGCCTGCTGGCACAGCGCATGGATCTGCTCGCGCGGCAGGGTCGGCTGCGCCGGCAGCGTCAACCGCGCCAGGCAGGGATCGTCGTGCTGGATCGCGCTGGCGCCCAACTGGCCAGCAAGCGTGCACAATTGCTGCGCGGGGATCGGCACGGCAGCCTGGACGACGATCAACATGGAATGGCTCGCAAAAAAGGATCACGCCATTATCGCCGCTGCGCCGGCGGGCGCCGCCGGCCGACCCGCACCGCCAGCGGCTCAGACCCGTTCGATCACCATCGCGATGCCCTGGCCCACGCCGATGCACATGGTGGCCAGCGCATAGCGGCCGCCGGTGGCGTGCAGGCGGTTGACCGCGGTGGTCGCCAGCCGCGCGCCGCTGGCGCCCAGCGGGTGGCCCAGCGCGATCGCGCCGCCCCAGGCGTTGACGCGTGCATCGTCGTCGGCCAGTCCCAGGTCGCGCAGTACCGCCAGGCCTTGCGCCGCGAACGCTTCGTTGAGCTCGATCACGTCGAGCTGCTCGAGCGTCAGGCCGGTCAGCGCCAGCACCTTGCGGGTCGCCGGCGCCGGGCCGATGCCCATGATGCGCGGCGCCACGCCGGCGGTTGCAGTCCCCAGAACGCGGGCGATGGGCGTCAGCCCGTATTTCTTCGCAGCCGCCTCGGAGGCGACGATCAGGGCGGCTGCACCATCGTTGACGCCCGACGCGTTACCGGCAGTCACGGTACCGCCTTCCTTCCTGAAGGGGGTGCCGAGTTTCGCCAGCGTTTCGACAGTCGTGCCCGTGCGCGGATGCTCGTCCTTGTTGACGACCAATGGATCGCCCTTGCGCTGAGGAATCGTGACCGGGGTGATCTCCTTGCCGAGACGGCCGCTTTCCTGCGCCGCGACTGCCTTGGCCTGGCTACGCGCCGCGAAGGCGTCCTGATCGGCTCGCGAGACCTTGAACTCTTCCGCAACGTTCTCACCGGTCTCCGGCATGGAATCCACGCCGTACTGCTTCTTCATCAGCGGGTTCACGAACCGCCAGCCGATCGTCGTGTCGTAGATCTCGGCGTTGCGCGAAAAGGCCTCCGTCGCCTTCGGCATGACGAAAGGCGCACGGCTCATGCTCTCGACGCCGCCGGCAATCATCAGTTCGGCTTCACCGGCCTTGATCGCGCGGGCCGCTATGCCGACCGCGTCCATGCCCGACCCGCAAAGCCGGTTGATCGTCGCGCCTGGAATGCCGACAGGCAGACCCGCAAGCAGCGTCGACATGCGCGCGACGTTGCGGTTGTCCTCGCCGGCCTGGTTGGCCGCGCCGAAGATGACGTCATCCACCGCTTCCCAGTCGACGGAACCGTTGCGGGCGACCAACGCCCGGAGCGGAACCGCACCCAGGTCGTCCGCACGCACGGAGGATAGGGAGCCGCCGAAGCGGCCGATGGGGGTACGGATGTAATCGCAGATGAAGGCTTCGGTCATTTAGCTGTCCGATCAGAGTTCGGGTACGACGAGATCGCCGACCTTGTCGCCGACGAGAAGTTCGGCCTCGGTGACGGCCTGCAGTTCGGCAACGCTCATTGTCGGCAGCTTCTCGCGCAGGACGAAGCGGCCGCCGCGAATGTCGATCACCGCAAGGCTGGTGTAGACGGTGGTGACGCAGCCGACGCCCGTCAGCGGCAAGCGGCACTGCTTGAGCAGCTTAGGCTCACCCTTCTTGGTGACGTGGTCGGTGACCACCCAGATCTGCTTGGCGCCGTGGACGAGATCCATCGCGCCACCTACCGCCGGCACTGACCCCGGACCGGTGCTCCAGTTGGCGATATCACCGTTCTCCGCGACCTCGTATGCGCCGAGCACGGCTATGTCGAGGTGACCGCCGCGCACCATCGCGAACGAATCCGCATGGTGGAAGAACGCCGCGCCCGGATTGGTCGTCACCGCCTTCTTACCGGCGTTGATAAGGTCCCAGTCTTCCTCGCCGGCCGCCGGCGACTCGCCGAAGTCGAGGATGCCGTTCTCGGTGTGATAGATCACCTCGCGGCCATCCGGCTTGAACTTGGCAATCACCTCGGGGAAGCCGATGCCGAGATTGACGTACGCGCCATCGGGCAGGTCCTGCGCCGCGCGCCAGGCTATCTGGGCGTTGGAAAGCTTGACGCTCATGCCTTTTCTCCCGCGCGAAGCAGCGCCTCTTCCTGCTGGGGATTTGGAACCTCGACCACGCGGTCCACGAAAATACCGGGCGTGATGACGTGTTCCGGATCGATCTCGCCCGGCACCACGATGCGGCGCGCCTGCACGATCGTCAGCTTGGCGGCCATTGCCATCAGCGGCGAGAAGTTGCGCGCCGCCTTGCGATAGGTGAGGTTGCCATGGCGGTCGGCGACATCTGCCTTGATGATCGCAACGTCGGCCTTGAGCCAGCGCTCCTGAACGTACTTGCGGCCTTCGAATTCGGCGATCGGCTTGCCGTTAGCGACTTCGGTGCCGTAGCTCGTCGGCGTGTAGAAGGCAGGGATGCCTGCCCCGCCCGCGCGGATACGTTCGGCCAGCGTACCCTGAGGCACGAGCTCGAGCCCGATCTTGCCGGCTAGATAGCGCTCGGTGAAGGCACGCGGGTCTGATGAGCGCGGGAACGAGCACACCATCTTGGCGACCATGCCGGCATAGATCATCGCGGCGATGCCGATGTCGCCATTTCCGGCATTGTTGTTAATGACGGTGAGGTTGCCGGGGCTGCCTGTGCGCTTGTAGCGATCCACAAGCGCGTGGATGAGTTCGATCGGCGCTCCCGCACCCCCGAACCCGCCGATCATGACGTCCATCCCGTCACTGATGCCGGCGAGGGCCTCCTCGATGCCTGGGCTCGTCTTGTCCATCTCGTACCGTTCGCCTTGAAGTTCGCATAGCGAACAAAAGTTTCATATGAGATACAGTCGTAGATAACCATGCGAGATGAGTCAACGTTGGACGAGGTTCCACCACCTTCGCGCGACCATGTGGGCTCGCTTGAAAAGGGGCTGGCCGTGCTCGACGCCCTCGCCGCGCGCCCGCAAGGCTTGACCCTGACAGAAACTGCCGCCGCCGTCGGCCTGACGCGCGCGGGAGCCAGACGCCTTCTGCTGACGATGGTCGCCACGGGCCACGTCCGGCAGGACGGGCGCGTGTTCCTGTTGACGCCGCGCCTCCTCGCGATGGCCCGCACATGGATCCAAGGCGTACCTCTGTGGGAGTTCGCCTTGCCGCATATGCGTGCCGTCGCAGGCACCCTCAACGAGTCCTGCTCCGCTGCGGTCCTTGCCGATACCGATGTCGTGTACGTCGCCCGCGTGGCAGGCGAGCGCATCATGTCCGTCGGGCTACATGTCGGCACGCGCCTGCCGGCGTGGTGCACCGCGATGGGCAGGATTCTGCTGGGCGGCCTGCCGCCAACTGAGCTTGCCGCAGTGCTCGATCGCTCCGTCATCGTCGCCAACACGCCCAAGACGGTCACGGACCCGAATCGACTGGCGCTGATGATCGGCGAGGCGGCCGAACGAGGCTTTGCCGTGGTCGACGAGGAACTGGAACTGGGATTGATCTCGGTCGCCGTTCCGGTGCGCGAACGATCGGGCCGGATCGCCGGCGCGATCAATGTCTCGGCGCAGGCAGCGCGCTATGCGCCGGAGAGGCTTGTTGAAGCCGCTCTGCCGCGCCTGCGGGTCGCAGCAGAGCGCATCGAGGCATTCTTCGTGGTGCAGTAGCGAGCCGGCGCAAGCGGACCGCCCGCAACACCCGATCAAGCCGCCTCGGCGAGGGCCTCGCGTGCGGCGAGCCTGTGGCTTTCCTTGATGTGCGGCCGCACGGCAGTGATCGCCGCCGTGAGCACGGCGATGTCATCGGTAAAGCCGACGAGCGCCAGGAAGTCAGGAACCATGTCAGCCGGCATGACGAAGTAGCCAAGGGCACCGAAAAGCGTGGCACGCACCTTCCAGGGCGTGCGCCGGTCGAGCGCGGCGTAATAGGCGGC
>JAEZBO010000198.1 GCA_023427085.1 Pseudomonadota bacterium | reverse complement strand
GCCCGCGCGTGGGCGACGTCACGCGCCTGCTGCTGGCCGCGCAGGCCGACGGCCGGCGCGCCGGCACGGCGCTGCCGATGCTGGGCACCCAGGCCGACCTGGCCTGGCGGCGCTACATGGACAGCTTCACCTTGCCGATCCCGCAATGGTTCGACGAGCGCGTGCAGATCGATTCCAACTGACGGCCACGACCATGCGCCGCCTGCCTCCGTACACGCCCAGCATGAACCGCCAGCGCGGCTCGATCATCGTGCCGCTGGTGATGTCCCTGCTGATCGGCATCATCCTGCTGGGCGCCACCCAGCTGGCCTATATGTACGTGATGAAGCGCGAACTGCAGAACGCGGCCGACCTGGCCGCGCTGGCGGGGGCGCAGCGCCTGACCACGAGCGAATGCGCGCTGGCTAGCAGTACCGCGCTGGCCAGCGCGCAGGCCAATCTGCGCTCGGGCTTCGATGGCAGCGTCACGCCGGTGTGCGGCTTCTGGCAACCCGCGCAAGGAGCCGCCAGCGATCCGCGCCACTTCCAGCCGCGCGGTGCGGGTGGGCCGTTCAACGCGGTCCACGTGACCGTGCGCGGCCGCGCGCCGGCGCTGTTTTCGTGGCCGGGTTCGGACCAGCAGGTCAGCGTCGAAGCCATCGCCCGCTTCGATGAACCGACCGCGGTCTTCTCGGTCGGCTCGCAACTGGTCAACACCAACCCCGAAGCGCCGCTGATGGGCCTGCTGCGGCTGGTGACCGGCAATACCACCTTGAACCTGGTCAGCTACCGCGGCCTGGCCGGCGTCAACATCACGCCCGGCGGGCTGCTCGATGCACTGGGCATCCCGGTGGCCACCGACCTGGGCATCGGCGAATTCAACAGCCTGCTGGCCGGCCGCCGCGTCAGCGTGGGCCAGGTACTCGACGCGATCGTCACGCTGGCCGACCAGCAGGGCCTGCTCGGACTCAACGCCAGCCTGGTCAACGGCCTGACCAGCGCCGGCCTGACGCTGGACAGCCTGATGGTGCAGCTGGGCAGCGCCGCCAACAGCGGGTCGCGCGGCCTGTTCGCGCTGATCGAGGCGCCCACCACCCAGTCGGCGCTGGACGTCGAACTCGACGCCTTGTCGCTGTTGACCGCCGCGGTCGGCGTGGCGGTGTCGGACCACGCGGCCACCGTCAACCTGGGCAGTTCCGGCCTGCAGTCGCTGACCGGCCTGACGGTGGCGGCGCGTGCCGCGGTGGTCGAGCCGCCGTCGATCGGCATCGGCATGCCGCGCAACGGCGGCGTGCCGGGGGCCAAGGCCTACAACGCGCAGGTGCGCCTGCACCTGAACGTCTCGACCACCGGCACCGGCACCGGGCTGGGCGGCCTGCTGGGCCTGATCGGCACGCAGGTCCACCTGCCGATCTTCGTCGACGTGGTCAACGCGCAGGGCGAGCTCACCGACATCGCGTGCACGCCGCCACCGGGCGAGGCGTCGATCGAGGTGACCTCGTCGATCCTGAACCTGTGCGTCGGCGACCCGATCGATTCGAACTCGATCTTCTCGCGCCAGGACATGTGCGCGACCAACTTGCGCAACGACACCACCTTCGTGCGCCTGCTCGGCATCAATCTGCTGCACGGCAAGGTCCATGTGCCGGCGCTCACCTCGACCGAGACCGTCACGCTGGCGCCGGGCGAAACCCGCTCGACCGCGCGCAATCCGCTGCCCGTCGGCACCACCGTCAGCACCGCGGTCGGCCAGCTGCTGCCGGCGCTGCTGGGCTCGAACCGCGGCGGCGGCCAGGGCTCGCAACGCGAGACGCTGGGCGCCACCGCGGCGGCCGATATCGCACGGGCCTACTTCACCGCGACGCAGGGCGTGGCCACCAACAAGGTGGTGGCCGAGGTGCGCAGCCGGCTGGTGCGCGACGGCCTGGACTGGACCCGGCCGGGCCTGCTGGGCCTGGTCAACTCGACCATGTCGCAGGAATGGGCCAACAATGCCAGCGCCTTGCTGGGTGGCTGCGGCAGCAATCGCACCTGCATGCAGGACCGCCTCGCGCAGGCGCTGCGCACGCCTGATCAATGCGGCCTGGTCAATTGCATCCTCAATCCGGTCGTCGACCTGGTCGGCTCGGTGCTCGGCCTGGGCGCCTCGGGCCAGCAGGATGGTGGCCTGCTGCAGTCGCTGCTGGTCAACCTCGTCAACACCGTCTTGAAGCCGGTGCTCGATGGCCTGGGCGCGCTGCTGTCGAGCATCCTCGAAAACGTGCTGGGCCTGCGGGTCGGTTCCACCGACGTCCACCTGCATTCACTCAGTTGCAACAACGCCAAGCTGGTCTATTGATACGCAATGATCAGGAGTCATGACAGGCACGCGCGGCGCGTGCCATATGGAAAGCAGCCATGAGCGACAGCCTCGCGGAGGAAAACTTCGAGCTATATGTGTGGGAGGGCACCTCCGACATCGCCGGCCGGGCCGAACGGTGCCTGGCGGGCTACGACGTCACGGTGGTGCGCGCCGATACCGGCGTGGCGTTCCCGCCGCCGCACGACAAGCTGCGCACCGCGGTGGCGCTGGTGTCGGTGTCGGTGATGGGTGATGCCCGTTTCACCGGCTACGACTGGCTGGCCGCCGAAGGCGTGCCGGTGATCTGGGTCGCGGCCGAGGAGCGCGACCGCGATTCGCGTTATTTCCCGCCTGCGTATTCGCACACGCTGTCGCCGTCGTTCTCGAGCGCCGAGCTGCGCAAGATGGTGTTCAAGCTGGCTGGCATCGCGCAGGCCGTGCATGCCGAGCCGCGCCGCGCACCCAAGCCGCTGGTGGCGGTGTCGCCGGCCATGCGCGAGCTGCTCGGCGAGGTCGGGATGTTCGCCGACTGCCGCACCAGCGCACTGATCCACGGCGAGACCGGCGTCGGCAAGGAGCGCATCGCGCGCCTGCTGCACGACCAGGCCTCGTGGTCGGGCGGCCCCTTCGTCGCGGTCAATTGCGGCGCCGTGCCCGAGGGCCTGTTCGAGGCGCACTTCTTCGGCCATGCCAAGGGCGCGTTCACCGGCGCGGTGGGCGCGCACAAAGGCTATTTCGAACAGGCCAACGGCGGCACACTGTTCCTGGATGAAATCGGCGACCTGCCGCTGTACCAGCAGGTCAAGCTGCTGCGTGTGCTCGAACAGAACGTCATCACGCGGCTGGGCTCGACCGCCGAGGTGCCGGTCAGCTTCCGGCTGGTGGCCGCCACCAACCGCGATCTGCGCAAGCGCGTGGCCAGCGGCGACTTCCGCGCCGACCTGTATTACCGGCTGGCGGTGATCGAGCTCTACGTGCCGTCGCTGCAGGAGCGGGGCTCCGACGACAAGGCGGCGATCTTCAAGGCGCTGCTCGAGCGCGAGCTGCCCGAGCCGGCCGCCGACCTGCCGCAGTGGCTGATAGAGCGGGTCCGGATGACCGAGTTTCCCGGCAATGTGCGCGAACTGTCGAACGTGGTCGAGCGCGTGGCGATCGTGCGGCGCCAGTTCGGCGACTGGGACCGCACGCGCATCGAACGGGTGTTCGACCGGCTGGCCGACTGCGCGCGGGTGTTCGGCGTGGCGGTCTCGCCGGCCGCGGTCATCGCGCCGCTGGGCGAAGCCGAGCAAGCCGAGCGCAGCCGCGTGCTGGCCGCGCTCGAGGCCAATGGCTGGCGGCGCCAGGACACCGCGTCCTACCTGGGCATCAGCCGCAAGGTGTTGTGGGAAAAGATGCGCAAGCTGCAACTGGGCGGCGCTCAATCCGAGACCGCCGAAACCCCGGGTGTCGAAACTCCACCTTAAATGCTCGTTAACTCGCGACAAATGGATCTAGGCGTGTCGGAATATTGCTATAGTTCCTCAAATTCTTTTAGTGGGGAAAGAATGAAAAACCGCACTGTGCAGCATCTGGCTGCGCGTGGGCTGCTCGCGGGCCTGGCCTTGACCGGCCTGTCCGCTTGCGCGACTCAGGAACCCGAACGGCCCGTGGTGGCCCAGGCCGACGCGCCGCAGACGCCCGAGGCGGCTGCCCAGCCGGTCACGCCGCCGGCCGCGCCGTCGCCGATCGTGCCGCAGGCGCCCGCCGCGGCCGGTCCGGTGGCCGAGGTGCAACGCCTGATCCAGAACCGTCAGGTCAACGAACTGCGTACCACCTACAACGGCAGCTACGGTGCCAGCCTGTTGTTCAAACCCGACGAACTGGTCTATTACGTCGCCTTGTTCCGCCAGAAAGAATTTTTGCGCGTCAGCAAGACCACGTCGTCCAGTGAGGCCGACCAGACCTATCGCCGCTTCGTGGCCCAGACCGCCGAGCTGGCCGACGTCGATATTCGCCGCATCCGCCTGCAGGCCGAACGCGCCCGTACCGACAAGCTGCTGTCCGACCGTTCGAGTGAAGTCGATGCGCTCGAGGCCGACCTGAGCCGCCAGCGCCAGCAGGCCGCGCAGATCGCCGCCAGCCAGCGCCAGGCGCAGGAAGAGGCCAGCCAGCTGGCGGCCCAGCAGAAGGAAGCGGCCGCCGAGCTGCGCCGTCTGCAAGAGCGCATCCGCGTGCTCGAGCGCCAGGCCGGCAATGTCGATGGCCAGGCCGCCAGCGGCCAGCGCAGCGGCAGTGGCAGCAAGCCGGCGCCGCGCAAGGCCAATCCGGTGTCCGAAAAGTAATCGCAGCGCGCCCGTGCCCGATCCGGCCCGCCAGCGATGAGCGACTGGCGGGCCTTTTCTTTGCGGGCGGCCAGCGGTCTTGCAGGTCTTGCCGTCACCAGGCCGTCCCGGCGCTGCCCGGACGCCGCTACCGCGACGCCGGCGCCTTGATAAGCGGCGCAGCGGCCCCATCTACCCGTCATGGCTATCAAGGTTTTTGATCTCGAATGCGCGCAGGGCCACCTTTTCGAAGGCTGGTTCTCGTCGCATGACGACTACGACGCGCAGCAGGCGCGCGGCCTGCTGGCCTGTCCGGTATGTGCCAGCACGCAGGTCAGCAAGCGGCTGTCGGCGCCGCACCTGAACGTCGGCCATCATGCCGAACCGCGCCAGGCGCGCGCCGCCACGTCGGCCGGTCAGCCGGCGCCAGGCGATGCGGCCCGCCTGCAGGCGGCCGCGCTGCAGCAGCTGCGCGCGCTGGTGCGCGGCACCGAAAACGTCGGCGAGCGTTTTGCGCAGGAGGCGCGCCGGATCCACGAAGGCGAGGCCGACGAACGGCCGATACGCGGCAAGGCCACGCCGGCCGAACGGGAGCAACTGGCCGCCGACGGTATCGCCGTGATGGCCTTGCCGGATATCTTCGACGACGAGCGCATGCAGTAAGCCGTCCCCCCGCCCCGACAAAACAAAAGGCCTGACACCGACATCATCGGATTCAGGCCTTTTTTGTGCGCGCCGTGCCACAGGGCAGCGCGGCGCAACGCGGCGTGCAGGCACGAGGCGCGTGGGCGCCCGGCGCCTGCCGTGGCGCTTTACATCACGCGGCTGCGGTACTCGGCAGTGCGGGTGTCGATTTCGATCTTGTCGCCGATATCGCAGAACAGCGGCACCGGGAGTTCCCAGCCGGTGTTGATCTTGGCCGGCTTCATGACCTTGCCCGAGGTGTCGCCGCGCACGGCCGGTTCGGTGTAGGTGATCTCGCGGACGATGATGGTCGGCATCTCGACCGAGATGGCGCGGCCGTCGTAGAACACCACTTCGACCGCCATGCCTTCCTGCAGGTAGTTCAGCGCGTCGCCCATGCTGTCGGCTTCGATTTCGTACTGGTTGTACTCTTCGTCCATGAAGACGTACATGGGGTCGCCGAAGTACGAGTACGTGCATTCCTTGCGATCGAGCACGACCACTTCGAACTTCTCATCGGCCTTGTAGACCGATTCGCTGCCCGAGCCGGACAGCAGGTTCTTGAACTTGAGCTTGACGACGGCGGCGTTGCGGCCCGACTTGTTGTATTCGGCCTTCTGGACCACGAGGGGCTCGCTGCCCACCATGACCACGTTGCCCACGCGCAGTTCCTGTGCGGTTTTCATTGAGTAAAACTCCGGTGTTTCAGACGATTCGTGTCTGCTTACCGGCAATGTTCCGGACAGCAGCAAATGTTTGGAAAAACCCCTTATTCTAGCCTGTTTGGAAACGCACCTCGCAGAAATCCGCGAGTTTGTCGGCCAGATCGGTCTGCCGCGCGGCCTCGTCGCAACGGGCGCGCGCCGCCTGCCGCCAGTCGCGCCAGCGCGCCGGCACCAAGGCCTGTTGCAGCGCCGACACAAACGCCTGGTCGGCCAGCCGGCCGCGCGCGGCATCGTCGCCGGGCGCGCTCAGGTTCCAGGCCTCGAGCAGTTCGCGCACGAAGTCCGGCGGGGCGTAACGTTGCATCCAGGCACGCAGCTTGACCAGATGGGTGTCCTCGTCCTGCGGGTAGATCTGCCACAGCAACGGCCGGCCAGCCCATAGCGCCCGCACGATCGAGTCTTCGCCGCGCATCAGGTTCAGGTCGGCGCTCCACAGCAGCCGGTCGAAATCCGGCTGGCTGACGAAGGGGATGCGGGCGACCCGCAGCGCGCCGGCCGTGCCCACGCCCGCCAGCCCGGCAGCGGGCGCAAGCAGCTGTTCGAGCTGGGGCGCCACGCCGCGCGGCACCAGCAGCACGGTCGGCCGGGGGTCGGCCGCCAGCGCCGCCACCAGCGCGCCGGCCGGCGCGTGCGGATAACAGAACAGCGTCATCAGCCGCGCGCCGTCGCGCCAGGCCTGCAGGGTGGTGGCGTCCAGGCCCAGCGTGTCCGCCAGCAACGATCCGGCATGGGCCGGGTCGGCCTGCCAGGCGTCGCGCTCGGCGATCAACGCCGGCTCACGCAGCAGTCCGCCGGTGGCGGGCGTGAAACCCGGGAAGAAGAAAAACTTCGATTGGCCGCCGGGCTGCAGCGACGGCAGTCCGTGGCAGCTTTCGACCCAGTCTTCGGCGCTCAGGTATTCGAGATTGACCCAGACGGTGCGGCCCGGCGCCATGCGGGCCACATAGGCGGCGGGCGGCGTGCAGGCGAAAGCCTCGATGGCCACGTCGGCCGGCTCGCAGTCGCTGGCCGGATCGTCCTCGACCCAGTGCCGCAACGCGATGCCCTGCACGGTCTGGCGCGCGGCGCCGGCATCGACCTCGGGTTCGATCGTCGCGAAAGCCGCCAGCGCGTCGACCCACAGGCAGACCTGCCAGCCGCGGCCATGCGCGAGCCGGCGCGCCAGCCGCCAGCACACGCCGATGTCGCCGTAGTTGTCGACCACCCGGCAGAAGATGTCGGCCCGCATGGGGTACGCCGCCTGCGCTCAGTGGAAATGCGTCGGCGCGCTTTCGGCTTCTTCGGGCAGCTCCGGATGCACCATCTCGCCGAGCGGATTGGGAAAATGCGGCGCGCCGCAGTCTTCGCAATACTCGGGCACCAGCAGGCCGGGCAGGCGGCGCACGTCGGCCACGCCGTGCTCCTTGAGCAGCGCGGCGATTTCGTCGGCGGTGTCGGGCGCATCGGATTCGGCGTCGGCCGCCGCGCTCTCTTCTTCGCGGCCGTATACCGGCCAGACGCAGCCATACAGCACGTCGTTGCGGTTGCGCGGCGTGAAGCTGATCCGGTATTCCTCGACGCCGGCGGTGCCGCAGGCGCCGATCACCGCGCGCAGCTGGTCGGGCGGCAGTGACACCGCCGTCTCCAGCCAGGCCAGCGCGGCCTTCAACGCGAACGGCCGCACCCGACGGTCGGCATCGCGGTTGCTGACGTAATAGGCATCGGGCAACAGCAGCTCGAGGCCACAGCCGGGCAGCAGGCTGGCCAGCGTCGGCTGGACCTGTTCGATCCAGCGCAGCAGCGCCTGCGCGCGGCCGTGACCGGCGGCGCCCGGCTCTTGCCAGCTGAACAGCGCCGCGCCTTCGGGGACCGCCACCGCGGCCACCACGTAACGGGTGTCGGCCAGCATCGGCGCGGTGTCGGGGCCGGGCTCGCGGCCCAGCACCGGCGCCGGCGCGGCCATGCCCAGGGCTTGCGAACCCAGCCGTTGCAGCCATTGCCAGGTCTCGGAGAAGGTGCGCGGCATCTGGTCCAGGCTGACCAGGTGCGGCAGCAACGCGACCTGGGCATGTTCGGCCAGGATGTGACCGTGCAACTGCGCCCGCAGCGTCTCGAGCACGCTGTCGGCGATCGGCACCGACGGGATGTTGTAGCGGGTCCAGGCCACCACCGGCGCGACCACCAGCAGCACGTCGTGGCGCGCGCCGTCCTTCTCGAGCACGATGGATTCGGAGTGGGTTTCGGCCTGTTCGATCAGCACTTCATAGCCGCCGGCATTGAGCCGCGACAGGTGGTCGAGCGCGGCTTCGAGCGTGGCGTCGTTGCCGCCGCGCAGCTGCTTGACGATCAGCTGCGCCAGTTCGGTTTCCCAATAACGATCTTCGACGCGGCTGCCGGATTCATCCAGCGCCAGGGACAGCGCGACCAGGCGCGATGCGTCGCGGTTCAAACGAGGGGTGGAGGCGGTGCGATTGCGAGCCATGTGGGGTGTTTGACCGTGAAATGATAGGAACGTAACGGTGTAGTTTAACTGGCGCCGATGGGCTGGCCGGGCCGCGCTGGCGGGTCGGCGGGTCGGTGACGGCTGGCATGGACGCCGTGATTGATGCATATCCAGCAACAGACAATGCCTGGCATGTCGGTTTATTCCTGTTTTCGATTCCAGGACAATGGCCGTATCGACACTCTCTTGCTGGAGGCCACCATGCGCCTGCCCGTCCTTTTTGTCTCCCACGGCTCGCCGATGCTGGCCGTGCAGCCCGGCCGCACCGGTCCGGCCTTGTCTTCGTGGGCCGCCGAGCTGCCTCGGCCGCCGCGCGCCATCCTGGTGGTCTCGCCGCACTGGCGCGGCCCCGGTCTGGCGATCTCGACCCGCGAGCGCCAGCAGGCCTGGCACGACTTCGGCGGTTTTCCGCCCGAACTCTATGCGCTCGACTATGACGCACCGGGCTCGCCGCAACTGGCCGAGCGCCTGCGCGTGCTGCTGGCCGAGGCCGGTCTGCCGGCGCAGGACGACCCCGGCCGGCCACTCGACCACGGCGCCTGGGTGCCGCTGCGCTATCTGTATCCGCAGGCCGACATCCCGGTGGTGCAGCTGTCGCTCGATGCCCGGCGCGACGCGCAGGCCCAGTACGAACTGGGCCGCGTGCTGGCGCCCTTGCGCGACGAAGGCGTGCTGATCATCGGCTCGGGCTCGCTCACGCACAATCTGCGGCACGTGCAGCCGCAGGCCGATGCCGCGCCGCTGGATTACGTGCCGGCCTTCCAGCGCTGGTATGCGCAGCAGTTCGCCGCGCGCGACGAGCAGGCGCTGTTCGACTGGCAGGCCCGCGCGCCCGGCGCCGCCTCGGCGCATCCGCACGACGACCACCTGATGCCCTTGTACGTGGCGATGGGGGCCGGCGGCTGGCCGGCCCGCCACGTCAACGACGAGATCACCTATGCGGCGCTGGCGATGGATGCGTGGCAGTTTGGTGAGACGGCGACAGCGCCCCGGCCAGTTGCGCTGTCGAGCTGATCCAGCCGAAGAAAGTCTCGACGTTGTAGCGCGTGGCCGCCTGCATCGCCGCGGGGCCGGCCTGCGCGCAGGCGTCTTCCAGCAGCACGCAGAAGTACTCCAGGTGGTAGGCGTCGCGCAGCGACGACTCGACGCAGACGTTGGTGGCGATGCCGCTGAACAGCAGCGTGCGGATGCCGCGTGCACGCAGCAAGCCGTCCAGCGTCGAATTGAAGAAGCCGCTGTAGCGCGTCTTGGCGACGACGATGTCCTGCTCTTGCGGGCGCACCGATTCGAGCAGCGCGTAGTCCCAGCCGCCCTTGCTCAGCAGGCGCCCCTCGAGTTCGGGCTGGGCCCGCATGGTGCGGATCGCGTTGGACTTGTGCCAGTTGGGCGAGCCGGGCCCGCCGGCTTCGACGTAACGGGCGTCCCAGCCGTTCTGCAGGTAGACGATCGTCATGCCGGCGGCGCGGCAGCTCGCCAACGCGCGCTGCACACCGGCCACCGCCGCCGCGGTGTGCGCGATGTCGAAGCCGGCGCGGTCCATGTAGCCGTCCTTGGACGCGTAGGCGTTCTGCATGTCGACCACGATCAGCGCGGTCTGGCCGGGGTCGAAGTACAGCGGCTGCGGGCTGGCGTCCAACTGCGCCGCGTCGGCGCTGACGAAGGCAGGGCGGCCGATCAGGGCTTGCGGGTCGGAGATCGTGGCGATCGGCATGATGGGTTCGGTGGCGGGCGTCATTGGTCGAGCTTCTCGAGCTTGGCAGCCTGCATGCGCTCGCGCATGGTCTGGCGGCTCTGTTCGATGAAGGCGCGGTACTGCGCCGCGTCCTCGGCGAACACCTGGATCGAGAAGGTACGGTCGGCATTGCCGGCCAGCTCGGGGTCGGCCACGGCCTGCTTGACCGCCTCGAAGATCTGCCGCTGCACCGCCTCGGGCGTACCGGCCGGCGCCGCCAGGCCCAGCGTGTACTGGGTGTCGAGGTTGTCGTAGCCCAGTTCGCGGAAGGTCGGCACGTCGGGTGCGCTGCTCAGGCGCTGCTGGCCCGATACCGCCAGCACCTTGACGCGGCCTTTTTCGATGAAGCCGACGCTGGACGGGATCACGTTGCCGAACAGGGTCTGGATCTCGCCGCCCAGCAGCGCCACCATCGCCGGGCTTTGGCCGGCGAACGGCACGTGCACCATGCCCAGGTCGAACTGTTGCGACAGCCAGGCCAGGCCCAGGTTGGTCGAATTGGCCACGCCGTACGAACCATAGAAGGTCTGGCCGCGATTCGCCTTGGCGTGGCGGATGAATGCGTCGAAGCTGTCGATACCGGTGTCGGCGCTGACGAACAGCGCGAACGGGCTGGACGCGAAGCGCACGATCGGCAGCAGGTCCTTGTCGGGGTCGTAGGACAGGTTCTTGTACAGCACCGGATTGAGCTGGAAGGTCGAGTCCGATGCGAACAGCAGCGTATAGCCGTCGGCCGCCGAGCGCGCCACCGACGAGGCGGCGATCGATTCGCTGGCGCCGGGCTTGTTCTCGACGATCACCTTCTGCTGCCAGATCTCGCCGAGCTTCTGGGCCAAGGCGCGCGCCATCGTGTCGGTACCGCCGCCGGGCGCATACGGCACGATCAGCCGTACCGCCTTGGCCGGGTAGGCCTCGGCGGCCACCGTCGTGGCCGGCGTGGCCAGCCATGATGCCATCAGCACGGGCAGCGCCAGCTTTTTCAGGATTGTTATCATGCGTCAGTCTCCTCGCCCTCGGTGGGGCATGTCGTTGTCGGAAATAAAAGGCGTTCGATGGGCTCGTACGAACCCGTGGTGGCATTGATGCGGGGGCTCGAGGTGCTTCGGTACCTGAACGAGCAGGGCACGATGAGCGTCGGCCAGATCCACGAGCAGACCGGCATCGCCAAGCCGACCGTGGTGCGCATCCTCGAGACCTTGATGCACGCCGGCTACGTGCAGCAGAACGCCGCCGACCGGCGCTACGGCGTGACGGCGCGCGTGCTGTCGCTGTCCAATGGCTACGACGCGCAGAGCCGCCTGATGAAGATCGCTTCGCCGATCCTCGACGCCTACCGGCAGAAGGTCGGCTGGCCGATCGAGCTGGCGGTGTTCGATACCGACGCGATGGTCATCCTCGACACCAGCCGCAAGAGCGGCTACCTGGCGGTCAACCGCAAGCCGGGCTCGCGCGTGCCGGTGCTGCGCACCGCGCTGGGCCGCGCCTATCTGGCGGCGCTGGCAGAACCCGAACGGGCCGAGGTGCTGGCGCGGCTGCGGGCCTTGCCTGGCGACGATTTCAAACTGGCCCGCCAGCCGGCCGACTGGGCGGCACTGGTCGGCCGCGCGAGCGAGCGGCATTACGCCATCGCCGACATGGAAACCCTCAGCAATGGCAGGGCGCTGGCCAGCGCCATCCTGTTCGAGTCCAGGCCGGTCGCCAGCGTCAATATCGTCGTTCATGCTGCAGTCATGTCCCTGGCTGACTTCGAACGCGATTTCGGACCAGTCATCCGGTCGATCGCCGACGAAATCACCCTGGCGCTCTGATCGTCGTCATGGCTGCACCGGCGCGGCCGGGCACGACATCGAGCGCCTTATCTTGTTTCTCTAGGTGAAACGCTATTTCATTATTTGGATACGATACTCCTAACTGGCGGGGCTGGCTACGGGGCAGCCCTGATGGCGTCACCGCTACACCGAGCCGCGGCGGCTTGCCGACGCAGCGGCTCGAGGCGGCCGGCCACGCCGACCTAACGGGCGATGCCGGCACGGCGACGCCCGGACTGACGCGGTGGCACCCATGCCGACGCAACGGCACTCAACGCAACGGCATCCACGTCGTCGTGTCAGTCCTGCGGCCAGCGCTTGAGCACCTGCACGGGCGCCGCCGCACCGGGCCACAGCTGCACGACATAACGATCGTCGCCGTCCAGTCCGTCTTCGCTCAGCGTGTCCAGGCCGCTGATCAGCACCCTGATCCGCAGCGGCCCGGCGGGCACGGTCAGCCGCGCCGCGTCGGGCAGGTAGTCGGTGCAGCCGGCGATCACCAGTTGCCCGGCACTGCGCAGGCCTCCCTGCACGACGTGGTCGGCCGCCGCCAGCGCCAGCGCCGGCTCGGTCTCGTGCAGCTCGACGCTGACCGGCACGTCCATGTTGCGGGCCGTGAAGACCACGGCCACGTCGTCCTGGCAAAGCAGGCAATCGTCGATCGCCGTATCGTCGACCTGGTCGCTGTAGTCGGTGTGGCTGTCCGCGGCAGCCAGATAGAACTGGTTGTAGTCGGCCAGCAGGGTGCCGCTGAAAATCGTCGTCATCGTCGTGGTCCTCGATCGGGTCGGGTTTGCGATTCGTGTCGTTTGCACTTGTGTAGCATGGCGATCTTGCCGCCGGCCTGTCGTGTGTCGATCCGATGATCCTGATCTGGTTTTTTCCCGTTCTGCTGCTGGCCGTGCTGGGGGCCTGGATCGCCAGCGCCTGCAAGGCCCGCTCGGTCCGCGCGGTGCCGGCCGGCCTCAACGTGGCGCTGGCCGCCTTGTGCCTGGCCTACCTGCTGGCGCTGGCAGGGGTCAGCGCCGACCCCTGGTTCGACGACAACGGCGTGCCTGAATTCATCGAGTGGCGCTTCCGCTGGGGCTGGGCGGCCGCGTACGCCAACCTGCTGGCGATCCCGGCGCTGCTGGTGGCGTTCGGCTTGCGGGCCATGTTGCGCGGCTGGCGGGCCGTGCGCGCGGCGCGCGCCGACAAAAAAGCCCGCCGGTCCGAAGACCGGCGGGCCCGATAGCCGATAGCCGCAGGCGGCGATCAGGCGGCCAGCAACTGGCGCAGCACGAACGGCAGGATGCCGCCGTGCTGGTAGTAGTCGACCTCGATCGGCGTGTCGATGCGCAGCGTCAGCGTGACCTGTTCGCTGCTGCCGTCCTTGCGATGGATGGTCAGCTGGACGTCCTGCATCGGCTTGATGCCGTTTTCCAGGCCCGAGATGTCATAGGTCTCTTCGCCGGTGATGTTCAGCGTCTGCACGCTGTCGTCGCCCTTGAACTGCAAGGGCAGCACGCCCATGCCGACCAGGTTGCTGCGGTGGATGCGCTCGAAGCTGCGCACGATCACCGCCTTGACGCCCAGCAGCTGGGTGCCCTTGGCGGCCCAGTCGCGCGACGAGCCGGTGCCGTACTCTTCGCCGCCGAACACCACGGTCGGCGTGTCCTGCGCGACGTACTTCATCGCGGCATCGTAGATCGCCATCTGCTCGCCGCCCGGCTGGAACAGCGTCTCGCCGCCTTCGAAGCGGCTGCCGTCGGGGCGCGCCGGGATCATCAGGTTCTTGATGCGCACGTTGGCGAAGGTGCCGCGCATCATGATTTCATGGTTGCCGCGGCGCGAACCGTAGCTGTTGAAGTCGGCCTTCATGACGCCGTTTTCCTTCAGCCACTTGCCGGCGGGCGAGCTTTCCTTGATGGAGCCGGCGGGCGAGATGTGGTCGGTGGTGACCGAGTCTCCAAACACGCCCAACGCACGCGCACCCTTGACCGCGGGCATCGCGCCCGGCGTCATGCTAAAGC
>JAEZBO010000193.1 GCA_023427085.1 Pseudomonadota bacterium | reverse complement strand
CGGCATTCCGGGGGGCGCGCCCCCCGCTCGGGGGGGCCCCCGCGACCCTGTCATTCCACCCCAGCCTTACCCTCAAAGCAAAAAAGGAGACTCACATGAACCTGCCCTTCCGATTCGCCCGCCTCGCCGTCACGCTGGCGCTGGGTAGCGCGTTCAGCGCCACCGCGCTGGCACAGGACTTCCCGAACAAGCCCATCACCTTCATCGTGCCCTTCGCCGCCGGCAGCGCCACCGACCAGATCGGCCGCGCGATCGGCCAGGGCGTCACCGAACAGACCGGCCAGGCCGTCGTCATCGAGAACCGTCCTGGCGCCAGCGCCATGATCGGCGCGCAGACCGCCGCGCGCGCCGCGCCCGATGGCTATACGGTGCTGATCACCACCAACACCACCCACGCCGCCAATGAGCATCTGTACAAGTCGCTGGCCTACGATCCGGTCAAGGATTTCGCGCCGCTGACGCTGCTGGGCAAGGGCGGCCAGATCATGGTCGTCAATCCGAAGTCGCCGGCCAAGAGCGTCGCCGAGTTCGTCGCGCAGGCCAAGCAGCAGCCCGGCAAGCTCAGCTTCGGCAGCGGCAGCTCGAGCAGCCGCATCGCGGGCGAACTGCTGCAGCAGATGGCCGGCATCGAGCTGCTGCACGTGCCCTACAAGAGCAATCCGCTGGCGGTCACCGACCTGCTCGGCGGCCAGATCGACATGATGATCACCGATGCCGCCACCGGCCTGCCGCAGGTGGCATCGGGCAAGCTGCGCGCGCTGGGCGTGACCGGCAAGGAGCGTTCGCCGCTGGCGGCCGACGTGCCGACCATCGACGAAGCCGGCGTGCCGGGCTACGAGATGGGTTACTGGTTCGCTGCCTACGCGCCGTCGGGCACCCCGCCCGAACTGGTCAAGCGCCTGCACGAGCTGCTGGCCAAGGCGGCCGATTCGAAGGCGGCCGCGTCGTTCTACCAGCAGACCGGCACCGTCAAGGAAACCTCGACGCCCGACGAACTGGCCACCTTCCAGGGCGAGGAATCGAAGAAGTGGGGCAAGATCATTCAGGCTGCTGGCATCCAGCCCGAATAAGACCGATCCCTATCGGGATGTGGGGCCGGTAAAAAAATGCCGGCCTTGGCGCGGCCTGGCGCGGCATCGGATCGGTCCGCTGCTGCGCCAGGCCTTTGCCAAGGCCGGCATCGTTCTTTCTGGCAGCCGTGCTGAAGCGCCGTGCCGCAATGTCGTTCCGGCCTGCCGGCCGGAGCGTCAAGGCCCGCGGTGACCGGCACGCGGTGCGCAGCGGCCGCTACGCTGCTGGCTTTATTTTTCGACGAAGGCGCGCTCGACCACGTAGTGGCCGGGCTGGCCGGTGCCGGGCGAGACCACGAAACCGCGCGCATCGAGCATCGCGCTGATGTCAGCCAGCATGTGCGGGCTGCCGCAGATCATCGCGCGGTCGGTTTCGGGATTGAGCGGCGGCAGGCCGATGTCGGTGAACAGCTTGCCGTTCTCGACCAGTTCGGTGATGCGGCCCTGGTTGCGGAACGGCTCGCGCGTGACGGTCGGGTAATAGATCAGCTTGTCGCGCACCAGCTCGCCGAAATGCTCGTTGTTGGGCAGCTCGTTCTCGATGTAGTCGGCGTAGGCCAGTTCGCTGGCCCAGCGCACGCCATGCAGCAGCACGACCTTGTCGAAGCGTTCGTAGACGTCCGGGTCTTTGATGATGCTCATGAACGGCGCCAGCCCGGTACCGGTGCCGAACAGGTACAGGTGCTTGCCGGGCGTCAGGTCGTCGGCGACCAGCGTGCCGACCGGCTTGCGGCTGACCAGGATCGAGTCGCCTTCTTTCAGGTGCTGCAGCCGCGAGGTCAGCGGGCCGTCCTGCACCTTGATGCTGAGAAACTCGAGATTCTCTTCGTAGTTGGCGCTGGCGATGCTGTAGGCGCGCATCAGCGGCTTGCCCTCGACTTCCAGGCCGATCATGACGAAGTGGCCGTTATGAAAGCGCAGCGCCGAATCGCGGGTCGTCTTGAAGGAGAACAGCGTGTCGTTCCAGTGGTGAACGCTCAGCACGCGTTCGGTATTGAATGCAGCCATCAGGTCGGTACTCGTGCCGCGGCGCACAAGAACGCCGCTTCGGGTTGGGTCAAACCCCGTATGTTACCCCGGTTATTGATAGATGTTCTCATTAAAACCGCATAACCTTATAGCCGCGCCAGATAAGGCCCGATGTCACAAACCTTGCAAACAGTTGAACGAATTCCACGCGTCCTGTTATGCTCGCCGCTCATTTGATAATGGTTTTCGTTAGCACGGTGCGTCGCACCGCGCCAGCAGCCCGGCCGGGCCGTCGCCGACGCGACGGTGCACGGCCGCTCATCACCCCTGGTTGGAGCCTGTCCATGACTTCCAAGCGTTTCCCCACCCTGCCCCTGCTGCGCAGTCTCGCCGCCGCCGGTATCGCCTTGTTCTCGGCCCAGGCCTTCGCCGCCGGCGAAGTCAGCCTGTACACCACCCGCGAACCCAAGCTGATCCAGCCGCTGCTCGACGCCTTCACCAAGGACAGCGGCATCAAGGTCAACACGGTGTTCGTCAAGGACGGCCTGCTCGAGCGCGTCAAGGCCGAAGGCGACAAGTCGCCCGCCGACGTGCTGATGACGGTCGACGCCGGCAACCTGCTCGACTTGGTCAACGGTGGCGTGACGCAGTCGGTCAAGTCGGAAACCCTCGAGAAGGTCATCCCCGCCAACCTGCGCGGCAGCGACGGCCAGTGGTTCGCGCTGTCGATGCGCGACCGCGTGCTGTACGTCGAAAAAGACCTCAAGCTCGACACCTTCACCTACGAAGAGCTGGCCGATCCCAAATGGAAGGGCAAGGTCTGCATCCGCTCGGGCCAGCACCCCTACAACACCGCGCTGATCGCCTCGATGATCGCCCACGACGGCGCCGAAGCGGCCGAAAAATGGCTGCGCGGCGTCAAGGCCAACCTGGCCCGCAAGGCCGCCGGCGGCGACCGCGACGTGGCGCGCGACATCCTGGGCGGCATCTGCGACATCGGCATCGCCAACGCCTACTACGTCGGCCACATGAAGAACGCCGAGCCGGGCACCGACGCGCGCAAGTGGGGCGACGGCATCAAGGTCATCCGCCCGACCTTCGCCAACGAAAAGAGCGGCGGCACGCACGTGAACATCAGCGGCGCCTCGGTGGCCGCGCACGCGCCCAACAAGGACAACGCCGTCAAGTTGCTCGAATACCTGGTCTCGGCCGAGGCGCAGGCGCTCTATGCGCGCGCCAACTACGAGTACCCGGTGCGCCAGGGCACCCAGCTCGACCCGGTGGTCGAAAGCTTCGGTCCGCTCAAGGTCGATCCGCTGCCGCTGACCGAGATCGCCAAGTATCGCAAGCAGGCCAGCGAACTGGCCGACAAGGTCGGCTTCGACAACTAAGCCGCGCCATCGGTCCTGGCCCCGCCACGGCGGGGCATCGTGCTTTGCCGCTGCGGGCAAGGCGGCCTTCGGGCCGTCTTGCCCCTTGCCTTTGAAAGATGCAGATGTCTTCACCCCCCATGCGCCTGGCCTGGCTGCGCCATCCCGGATCCGGGCGCGGCTGGCTGATCGCTGCCGCGCTGATCGCGCTGGCCGTGCTGGCGCCGATCGTCTCGCTGGCGATGTCGGCGCTCGACTCGGATTTTGCGCACTGGGTGCACCTGGCCCGCACGGTGCTGCCGCAGGCGCTGCTCAACACCGTGCAGCTGTTGCTGGGCGTGGGCATCCTGGTGACGCTGCTGGGCACCGGCAGCGCGTGGCTGGTGACCGCCTACGATTTTCCCGGCCGCCGCATGCTGACCTGGGCGCTGCTGCTGCCGCTGGCGGTGCCGACCTACATCATCGCGTTCGCCTACCTCGACCTGTGGCATCCGATCGGCCCGATCCAGAGCGCCTTGCGCGCGCTGCTGGGCTTCGACAGTCCGCGGCAGTTCCGCCTGCCCGACCTGCGTTCGCTGCAAGGCGCGATCTTCGTGCTCGGCTTCGTGCTGTATCCCTACGTCTACCTGAGCACGCGGGTGATGTTCACGACGCAGGCCGCCAGCCTGCTCGAGGCCGGCCGCACGCTGGGCGCCAGCCGCATCGGCGTGTTCTTCCGCGTCGCGCTGCCGCTGGCGCGACCGGCCATCGCGGTGGGCGTCAGCCTCGCGCTGCTCGAGACCCTCAACGACATCGGCGCGTCCGAGTTCCTCGGCGTGCAGACGCTCACGGTCTCGGTCTACACCACCTGGGTGACCCGTTCGGACCTGGCCGGCGCGGCGCAGATCGCGCTCAGCATGCTGGTGCTGGTGGTGGCGCTGATCCTGCTCGAACGGCACGGCCGCAAGCGCCAGCGCTACGCCAGCGTGCAACGCATGCGGCCGATGCAGCCACAGCGCCTGCGCGGGCCGGCCGCGGCGCTGGCCTTGCTGCTGGGCCTGGTTCCGGTGCTGGTCGGTTTTGTCGCGCCGGCGGCCTACCTGGCGGTCGAGACCTACAAACGCCTGCACCTGGTGGGCGGCGTCTCGCAGCAATTGCTGGGCGGCCTGGCCAACACGCTATGGATCGCCACCGTCGCCACGCTGGTCACCGTGCTGTGCGGGCTGGTGGTGGCCTGGGCCGGCCGCACGGTGCGCGAAAGCGCGCGCTTCAATCCGGCCCGCCTGTGCGGCCGCGTCGCCAGCCTGGGGTATGCGGTGCCCGGCACCGTGCTGGCGATCGGCCTGCTGGCGCCGCTGATCATGATCGACCACCTGCTCGGACGCCTGTTCGGCTTCAGCGGCCTGCTGCTGATGGGCTCGAGCATGGCGCTGGTGATCGCCTACACCATGCGTTTCCTGGCGATCTCGACCGGCAGCGTCGAAGCCGGCCTGGCGCGCATCCCGGCGTCGATGGAACAGGCCGCGCGCCTGCTTGGCGAGACGCCTGGCGGCACCTTGCGGCGCGTGCACCTGCCGCTGCTGCGCCCGGCGCTGGCGGCCGGCGCGCTGCTGGTGTTCGTCGACGCGATGAAAGAGCTGCCGGCCACGCTGCTGCTGCGGCCGATGAATTTCGACACACTGGCGACCTGGCTGTATGCCGAGGCCGCGCGCGGCACCTACGAAGAAGGCGCGGTGGCCGCGCTGGCGATCGTGCTGGCCGGCCTGCTGCCGGTCATCCTGCTGGCGCGCACCCGCTTCCCCACCTCGCAAGCCGGCCCCCGCACGGATCGCTGACATGACCTCCCACGCTACTTCTCTCGCGGCCCAGCCCGGCGCCGCCCACGCAGCAGACACCGCGGACACGACCAGCGACCAGACCCTGGCGCTGAGTGGCCTGAACCTGGGCTACGACACGCCCAAGGGCCTGCACACGGTCGTGCGCGACCTCAGCCTGACGCTGCCCAGCGGCCACATCGGCTGCCTGCTGGGCGCCTCGGGCTGCGGCAAGACCACGGTGCTGCGCGCCATCGCCGGCTTCGAGCCGGTGCGCGGCGGCCAGATCCTGCTGGGCGGCAGGCTGTTGTCGTCGCCCGCCGAGCAGGTCGCGCCCGAGCGCCGCCGGGTCGGCATGATGTTCCAGGACTACGCCCTGTTTCCGCATCTGACCGTGGCCGGCAACGTCGGCTTCGGCCTGCGCCGGCTCGAGCGCCGCGCCCGCGAGCAGCGCGTGCACGAGCTGCTGACCCTGGTCGGCCTGGCCGGCTCGGGCGACAGCTATCCGCACGAGCTGTCCGGCGGCCAGCAGCAGCGCGTGGCGCTGGCCCGTGCGCTGGCGCCCTCGCCCGACCTGCTGCTGCTGGACGAACCGTTCTCGAACCTGGACGTCGACACCCGCGAGCGGCTCGCCTTCGAAGTGCGCGACATCCTCAAGGCGACCGGCCACACCGCGGTGCTGGTCACGCACAACCAGGCCGAGGCCTTTGCGATCGCCGACCGCATCGGCGTGATGACCGGCGGCCAGCTGGCCCAGTGGGACACGCCGTACATGCTGCGGCATCATCCGGCCGACGATTTCGTGCGCGGCTTCGTGCGCCGCGAAGACCTGGCCGAGCAGCGCCAGCAGGCCTACGCGCGCGGCGCGCGGCCGGCCTGACGCGAGTGATCTGTCCCTGCGCCGCGACCCGGAACAGGCCGAACTGCTCGCATTCGGACATCGCGTTACGCACGGCCGGTATTTGCATGAGTTCAGGTTTTCTTAGGCTCGGGCAAAGGAATGAACTCGGTCTCGTCGCCCGGCACGATCTGGTCGAAGCGGTTGCGTTGCCAGTCCTGCTTGGCCTGCTCGATGCGGTCCTTGCTGCGCGAGACGAAGTTCCACCACAGGAAGCGCGGGCCATCGAGCGGCTCGCCACCGATCACCGCGAAACGCGCCGGCACCGTGCCGGGATTGCTCAGCGTCACCGGCCGGCCCGCCGCGAACACCAGCAGGCGGCCCGCCTCGTGCGACTGCCCCTCGACGCTGACACAGCCTTGCGCCAGGTAGGCGGCGCGCTCTTCATGCTCGGCTGACAGCACCACCGTGGCACCCGGCTGCAGCACGATGTCGCCATAGAACAGCGGCGACAGCGTGCGCACCGACGAGGACTGGCCGAACAGCGTGCCGGCCACCACCTGCGCCCGCACGCCCTCGCCTTCAATGACTGGCTGCGCTTCGCGGCCGTAATGCACGAAGCCCGGATCGGTCTCTTCGTGCTCGCCCGGCAGCGCCACCCACATCTGCAGGCCCCAGACCTTTTCGTCGATTTGCCGCTGCGGCGATGCCGTGCGTTCGGAGTGCACGATGCCTCGGCCAGCCGTCATCCAGTTGACCTCGCCCGGCAGAATCTGCTGCGTGTGGCCCACGCCGTCGCGATGCATCATCGAACCGTCGTACAGGTAGGTCACGGTCTCCAGGCCAATGTGCGGATGCGGCCGCACGTCGATGCCGAGCCCGGCCGGCACCACGGCCGGGCCCATCTCATCGAGAAACACAAAGGGTCCGACGGTGCGGCGCTGCGCCGACGGCAAGGCGCGGCGCACCTCGAAATTGCCGATGTCGCTGGTGCGCGGCACGACGATGGTGTCCAGGGCGCTGCCCGAATCGTGATTGAGAGTAGACATGGAAGTGGCTCCGGAGAATGGCGACGAGGTGTCGGGAACGATGGTACGGGGCAAACGGCGCGGCGTGGGGGCCGCCGCGCGGGGGGGCGGGGGGGGGGT
>JAEZBO010000232.1 GCA_023427085.1 Pseudomonadota bacterium | reverse complement strand
CGGCGGCGTCGAGCCGCTCGGCCAGCGCCTGCGGCGTGCGGCCGGTCAGCACCGCGATGCGATGGGCCGCCACCGCGGCCTCGGCCTGCAGCGGCGGGATGCGCGCCTGCGTCAGCTCCCATTGCGTACGTGCCCGGTCGGCATCGAAGGAGGTGCCGCGGCCGTGCTCGAGCAAGGCGTCGATCAGCCGCAAGGTGTCGGCCTGGTTGCTGGCGTTGTCCTGCGCCACGTCGAGCTGGCTTTGCAGGCCGCGCAGGCGGAAATAGGCATCGGCCAGTTCGGACACGATGGCCACCTGCACCCCCGCCAGGTCGGCGGCGCTGGCCTGCGATTCGGCACGCTGCGACTCGACGCTGCGGCGCACGCGGCCAAAGAAATCCAGCTCCCAGACGGCGCTCAGGCTGGCGCTGTGCAGTTCGCTGTCGCGTTGCCCGCGCGGCACGCCCGGCATCTGCGCCGCGCTGCTGCGGGTGTCGCTGATCTCGCCATCGGCCGACAGCGTCGGCAACTGGTCCCAGCGCGACTCGCGCAGCAAGGCGCGCGACTGTTCGTAATTGGCCAGCGCGATGCGCAGATCGTGGTTGGCGTGCAGTGCGTCCTGCACCAGCGACTCGAGCAGCGGGTCGCCGAGCTCGCGCCAGAACTGCGCATCGGCAGCCGGCACCGGCAGGTCCTGCGCCTGCGCGTCCTGGCGCGCGAAGTGCGTCGCGTCGGGCGCGGCCGGGGTCTGGTAGTCGGGGCCGACCGCGCAGGCGGACAGCAAGGCGGCCAGCAGCGGTGCCACGCTCCAGCGCAGCGCGCGGGCAGTGATGGCATCAGGCATGAGAATTCTCCAGTTGCGCCGACGCTTGGTCGCGGCGCGCTTTGCGGGTGGCCAGGCGACGCAGGGCCACATAGAACACAGGGGTCAGGAACAGGCCGAACAGCGTCACGCCCAGCATGCCGGCGAACACCGTCACACCCATCACCTGGCGCACTTCGGCGCCGGCGCCGGTGCCCAGCATCAGCGGCACCACGCCGGCGATGAAGGCGATCGAGGTCATGATGATCGGACGCAGGCGCAGGCGGCAGGCCTCGAGCGCGGCCTCGACGGTGCTGCGGCCCTTGTCCTCGAGCTCGCGGGCGAACTCGACGATCAGGATCGCGTTCTTGCACGCCAGCCCGATCAGCACCACCAGCCCGATCTGCACGAAGATGTTGCTGTCACCGCCCGAGAGCCAGACGCCGAGCATCGCCGACAACAGGCACATCGGCACGATCAGGATCACCGCCAGCGGCAGCGTCCAGCTTTCGTACAGCGCCGCCAGCACCAGGAAGGCCAGCATCACGGCCAGCGGAAACACCACCAGCGCGGCATTGCCCTGCGTGACCTGCTGGTAGCTCAGGTCGGTCCACTCGAGCTGCATGCCGTTGGGCAGCACCTGCGCGGCCGTGCTCTCGAGGATCCGCAGCGCCTCGCTCGAGGACACCTGGCGCGGATCGGCCTCGCCGATCAGGTCGGCCGACGGATAGCCGTTGAAGCGGATGACCGGATCGGGACCGTAGCTTTCGCTGATCTGCACCATGCTGCCGATCGGCACCATGTCGCCCTGGGCGTTGCGGGTGCGCAGGTTGGCCACGTCCTCGACGGTGCTGCGGTACGGCGCATCGGCCTGCGCCATCACGCGGAAGGTGCGGCCGAAACGGGTGAAGTCGTTGACGTAGGCCGAGCCCAGATAGACCTGCAGCGTCTCGAACAGGTCGGTCACCGCCACGCCCTGCGCCTTGGCCTTGGTGCGGTCGACCTCGGCGTCCAGCTGCGGCACGTTGGCCTGGTACGAACTGATCGGATACTGGAAGCCCGGCTGCTGCGAGATCGCGCCGGCCAGCGTGTTGGCGGCGGTCTGCAGGTTGCCATAGCCCGCCGCGCTGCGGTCCTGCACGTACAGCGAATAACCCGAGCCGGTGCCCAGCCCCATGATCGGCGGCGGCATGATCGCGAAGGCCAGGCCTTCCTGCTCCTGCGCGAAACGCATGTTCAGCTCGGCGGCGATCTCGACCGCCGAGTTGGCGCGCTCGCTGGCCGGATCCAGGCCGAAGAACACCACGCCGCTATTGGGCGTATTGGTCAGCTGCAGCACGTTCAGGCCCGGGAAGGCCACGGCGTTCTTGACGCCATCGGTCGCCAGCGCGACTTCGCTGACGCGCCGTACCAGCGCCTCGGTGCGTTCGATCGACGCGCCCTCGGGCAGCTTGAGCGCACCGATCAGGTACAGCTTGTCCTGCGTCGGGATGAATCCGCCCGGCACCGCCTTGAACAGCAGGCCGGTGCCGGCCAGCAGCACCAGATAGACCAGGAACACCGCGCCACGGCGGCCGAGAATGCGGCCGACGCTCCTGCCGTAGCTGTCGCTGCTGCGCTGGAAGAACCGGTTGAACGGCCGGAAGATCCAGCCCAGGCTGCGGTTCATCACCCGCGTCAGCACGTCGGGCTTGGCGCCGTGCGGACGCAGCAGCAGCGCCGACAGCGCCGGCGACAAGGTCAGCGAGTTGATCGCCGAGATGACGGTCGAGATCGCGATGGTGACGGCGAACTGCTTGTAGAACTGGCCGGTCACGCCCGACAGGAAGGCCATCGGCACGAACACCGAGCACAGCACCAGCGCGATCGCGATGATCGGCCCGCTGACCTCGCGCATGGCCTGGTGCGCCGCCGCCAACGGCGCCAGCCCTTCCTCGATGTTGCGCTCGACGTTCTCGACCACCACGATGGCGTCGTCGACCACGATGCCGATCGCCAGCACCAGCCCGAACAAGGTCAGGGTATTGATCGAAAAGCCCAGCATCAGCAGCACCGCGAAGGTGCCGACGATCGACACCGGCACCGCCAGCAGCGGGATGATCGACGCGCGCCAGGTCTGCAGGAACAGCACCACCACCAGCACCACCAGCAGCACGGCCTCGAGCAGCGTGGTCACCACCGACTTGATCGAGTCGCGCACGAAGATGGTCGGGTCGTACTCGACCGACCACTCGACCCCCTCGGGAAAGCGCTGGGCCAGCTCGTCCATCTTGTCGCGCACCAGGTTCGAGACCTCGATCGCATTGGCGCCCGGCGATTCGAAGATCGGGATCGCGACGGCCTGCTCGTTGTTCAGCAGCGCCCGCAACGAATAATCGGACGCGCCCAGCTCGATGCGCGCGACGTCGCGCAGCCGCGTCACCTGGCCCTGGGCGCCGCTCTTGATCACGATGTCGCCGAACTCTTCTTCGGTCGCCAGCCGGCCCTGCGCGTTGATCGACAGCAGGAAGTCGCTGCCGGCCGGATTGGGCGGCGCGCCCAGCTGGCCGGCCGACACCTGCACGTTCTGCTCGCGCACCGCGGCCAGCACGTCGCCGGCGGTCATGCCCAGCGCGGCGATCTTGTCGGGATCGAGCCACAGGCGCATCGAATAGTCGCCCGAGCCGAACAGCTGCGCATCGCCGACGCCGGGCAGGCGCGCCAGTTCGTCACGCACGTTCAGCACCGCGTAGTTGCGCAGATACAGCGCGTCGTAGCGGGCATCGGGCGAACGCAGCTGCACCACCAGCGTGATGTTGGGCGACTGCTTGGCGGTGGTCACGCCCTGGCGCCGCACCGGCTCGGGCAGCCGCGGCTCGGCTTGCGCCACGCGGTTCTGAACCTTGACGGCGGCATCGTCGGGATCGGTGCCGGGACGGAAGGTCACCGTCAGCACCAGCACGCCATCGCTGCCGGCCACCGACTTCATGTACAGCATGTCCTCGACGCCGGTGATCGACTGCTCGAGCGGCGCGGCGACGGTCTCGGCGATCTCGCGCGGATTGGCGCCCGGGTAGGTCGCGCGCACCTGCACGCTGGGCGGCACGACTTCGGGATATTCGCTGACGGGCAGCAGGGGGATGGAGATCAGGCCCACCACGAAGATGATGATGGACAGCACGGCCGCGAAGATCGGCCGGTCCACGAAGAAACGGGCAAAGTTCATGATTGGAGGTCGCTATTCTTGCGGGATCAGTGTTGAGCCACCAGCTTGCCGGCGGTCTCGGCGTTGACGGCCATCTTGGGCGCGCCCTGCGGCGTCATCGCGACGTCCTGCGCCTGCACCGGCATGCCCGGGAAGAACACCTTCTGCGTGCCGTTGACGATCACCCGGTCGCCGGCCGCCAGGCCGTCTTCGACGATGCGCAGGCCGTCGGCGCGCCGGCCCAGCTTGACGTCGCGCCGCTGCGCGCGGCTCTCGGCATCGACCACGTAGACGTACTTGCGGTCCTGGTCGGTCATCACCGCCTTGTCCTCGATCAGCATGGCGCTGAACGCGCCGCTGCCTTGCAGGCGCACCCGCGCATACAGGCCCGGCGTCAGCGCACCGTTGGCGTTGGCCAGCGTGGCGCGCGCGCGGATCGTGCCGGTGGCCGGATCGACCCGGTTGTCGATGAAGTCGACCCGGCCGGCATGCGGATAGCCGTCCTCGCCGACCAGCCCGACCGCGACCGGCACGCCGCCGTTACGCTCGTCGGGACGCTCGCCCTTGCGCGACATCTGCGCATAGCGCAGGTAGCTCAGTTCGTCGGCGTCGAAATGCACGTGCACCGGATCCTGCGATACCAGCGTGGTCAGCACGCTGGCCTGGCCGTCGGCCGACACCAGGTTGCCGGTGGTCACCAGCGCGCGGCCGGCGCGGCCGGTGATCGGCGCGCGCACCTGCGTGAAGGCCAGGTCGAGCTTGGCGCTGTCGACCGCCGCCTGCGCGAACAGCACGTCGGCCTGGGCCTGTTCGGCGGCCGCGCGGCGCTGCTCGTGCTCTTCCTTGGAGACCGCCTGCAACTGCGCCAGCTTGGCCGAGCGGGCCGCTTCGCTGCGCGCCAGCGACACGCGGGTGCGGGCACGGGCCAGGTCGGCCTCGGCGCGCGCCAGGGCGGCGCGGTAGCTGCGCGCATCGATCTCGAACAGCACGTCGCCGGCCTTGACCAGCTGGCCTTCGCGGTAATTGACCTTTTCGATGTAGCCGCTGACGCGCGGCCGCAAGGCCACGCTGTCGACCGCTTCGACCCGGCCGTTGAAGTCGTCCCACTGGACGATGTCGCGCACCAGCACGGCGGCGGCGCTGACCTGCGGCGGGGGCGGCGCCTGCGCCGAATCGGCGGCCTCGCTCTGGCAACCGGCCAGGCCCAGCAGGGCGGCGCTCAATGCCAGCCCGATGATGCCGCGCTGCAACATGGACGGCGCGTAGGGAAAGGAAGCTTTTTTCATTGCTTGACTCGCAGGAAACGGGGAGTGAGGCCCGCGCCAGGTGCCGCCAGGGCGACGACCTCGGCCGCGCGAGATGCGCGGGGGCGGAACTAACGGAATCGCGGATTTCATAACAGGCGTTATGAATATGAGCGAACTGTAAACTCCGTTGCAAGCCCAGGTCAAGCAATTTAATATTGTCCATTATGAAAACAACGGAAAGCAAGCCCTCTCGTCCTCGCGGACGCCCGTTGTCCTTCGATCGCGTCACGGTTCTGGAACGCGCCATGCATGTTTTCTGGCGCCAGGGCTACGAAACCACCACCGTTCAGGACCTCACCGCGGCGATGGGCATCACGGCGCCCAGCCTGTATTCGGCCTTCGGCGACAAGGAAGGCCTGTATATCGAGGCGGTCGCCTACTATCGCGCGCAATACGGCGAGCACACCAAGCAGATCCTCGAGACCGTGCCGGATGCCCGTGCGGCCATCCGCGCCGTGCTCGAGTACGCCTGCTTCAACATGTGCGATCCCGACCTGCCGGCGGGCTGCATGGTGCTCAATTCGGCGGTCAACTGCACCGCGACCTCCGAGCGCGTCCAGGACGCCGTCGCCACCTGCCGCGCCGAAGGCCGCGGCTGGCTGCAGGCCCGCATCGAACGCGGCATGCGCGACGGCGACGTGCCGGCCGGCACCGACTGCGCGGCGCTGGCGTCTTTCTACGTCACCGTGATCAGCGGCATGTCGCTGCAGTCGCGCGACGGCGCCGATTGCCAGACCATGCAGGCGGTCATCGATGCGGCGATGTCGGCCTGGCCCGGCGGCAACGGCAAGGCCGCGGGCTAGCCGCGCAGCAGGCCGGCCCGCCGCCCTCAGGCCAGTTCGCGGGCCACGTCGATGAAGGCGCGCAGCGCCGGCGGCACGTGCCGATGGCCCGGGTAGTACAGGTACAGCCCCGGGATCGGCGGACACCACGCCGACAGCAACAGCACCAGCGCGCCACTGTGCAGCAGCGGCAGGGCCAGCGGCTCCGGCACGTACGCGACGCCCTGGCCCTGGCTGGCCGCCTGCACCATCAGCGCCACGTCGTCGAGCACCAGCGGCCCGCGCACGTCGACCGTGGCCGGCTCGCCGCGCCGCGCGAACTCCCAATACCGATAAGGCTTGCCGCTCGGGTAGCGGATCCGTATGCAGTCATGCTGCAGCAGGTCCTGCGGCGTGCGTGGCGCGCGCCGCCCCGCCAGGTAGCCCGGCGCCGCCACCGTGACGAAGCGCATGGGCTTGCCCAGCGGCACCGCGACCATGTCCTGCTGCAGCGCCTCGCCCAGCCGCACGCCGGCATCGAAGCCCTCGGCGACGATGTCGACCAGCCGGCCGTCGGTGGCCAGCTCGAGCGTCACGTCGGCATGGCGCTGCAGAAAGGCCGGCACCACGCGGGCCAGCAAGACCTGCGCCGCCAGCGCATTGGCGTTGATGCGCAGTACGCCGCTGGGCCGCCGGCCGGCCTCGTCCAGCGCCGCCAGCGCGCCGTCGAGGTCGAGCAGCAGCGGTTGCAGCCGCGCCAGCAGTTGTTCGCCAGCCTGGGTCAACGCCACGCTGCGGGTAGTGCGATGCAGCAGCCGCACGCCCAGGTTCTGCTCGAGCGTGCGCATCTGGTGGCTCAGCGTCGACGGCGCCAGCGCGAGTTCGTCGGCGGCCTTGCGGAAGCTGCGATGCGTGGCGATCGTCGCGAAGGCTTGCAGGTCGGTCAGGCTGGGACGGGCATTCATGGCGTATCACCACTAGATCATGCAGGATTCATGGGATAGTAGCAGCGGCCAGTTCTGCCTAAGCTGTCTTCATGGCGTTGCAACCGGCAGCGCATCACGGAGATAGACATGAGCAAGACCTGGTTCATCACTGGCGCGTCGTCCGGCATCGGCCTGGCGTTGGTCGAACGGCTGCTGGCGCGCGGCGACCGCGTGGCGGCCACCCGCCGCCGCCACGGCGCGCTCGACGCGCTGGCGCAACGCCATCCGCAGACGCTGTGGCTGGCCGAGCTGGACGTCACCGACACCGCGGCGATCCGCCGGGTCGTTGCCGAGGCCTTCGCGCAGCTGGGACATATCGACGTGGTCGTCAGCAACGCCGGCTACGGCCTGTTCGGCGCGGCCGAAGAACTGCAGGACGCGCAGATCCGCCACCAGATCGACACCAACCTGATCGGCGCGATCCAATTGGTGCGCGCGGTGCTGCCGCCGCTGCGCGCGCAAGGCGGCGGCCGGATCCTGCACGTCTCGTCCGAAGGCGGGCAGATCGCGTATCCGAACTTCAGCCTGTATCACGCCACCAAGTGGGCGATGGAAGGCTTCATCGAATCGGTCGCGCAAGAGGTCGAGCCGTTCGGCATCGCCTGCACGCTGATCGAACCCGGCCCGGCCGACACCGGTTTCAAGCAAGGGCTGGTCAGCCCGCCGCCGCTGGCCGTCTACGACGACACGCCGGCCGGCGCCACGCGCCGCGCGGTGGCTTCGGGCGACTTCGCGGTGCCGGGCGATGCCGGCAAGATGGCGGCCGCGATCATCGACGCGGCCGATACCGACCCGGCGCCGCGCCGCGTGCTGCTGGGCAGCGGCGCCTACCAGCGGGTCGAGGCGGCGCTGCAGGCGCGGCTGGCCGAGCTGCGGGGCCAGCGCGCCATCGCCGAGTCGACCGAACGCGACTGATCAGTTCAGGCCGAGCTTGCCACGCAGCGTCGACAGGTCTTCGGCCAAGGTGTTGACCGGGCCGACCATCGCGCGGCGATCGGCATCGCTGACCTGTTCGTAGCTGACGAAGCCCTCGCCCTGGCGGTAACGCGCCAGGATCGCCTCGACGGTATCGAAGTTGGCGTCGACCTTGCGTGCGAACGCGGCGTCTTCCTGCTCGATCAGCGGGTGCAACAGCTCGACGATCTTGCGCGCGCCGTCGACGTTGCCCTGGAAGTCCCACAGGTCGGTGCGGCTGTAGCGGTCCTCCTCGCCCGACACCTTGGTGGCGGCGACCTCTTCCATCAGCGTCGCGGCGCCGCCCACCACCTTGTCGGGCGGAAAGGTCAGGTCCTCGACACGCTGTTGCAAGGCCAGCACGTCGGCCATCAGGCGGTCGGCGATCGGCGCCAGTCCCGCGGTGCTGCGCTGCGCGAACAGGCCGTATTCGAGGCGATGGAAGCCGGTGAAGTCGGGATCCCGCTCGGCCAGTTCATGGTCGTCGGCCCGCGCGTCGATGGCGCTGTCCAGGTCGCTGAACAGTTCGGCGATCGGTTCGCTCTTTTCGTAGGGCAACCGGGTCGGCGCATACAGCGCCTGCGCGCGCGCCAGGTCGCCGGCCTTGATCGCGGCGGTGAACTCGCGGGTGCCGTCGACCAGTTGCTGCAGCTGGTCGGCCACGTAGAGCTTGTAGTCGGCCAGCGGCTGCACCAGCGCCAGCGGCGGCACCGCGGCGTGGGCGCCCGGCAGCAGCAGCGCCGCCAATGCGATCGAAACCAGGGACTTGCACATCATGAGGGCCTCCAGATCAGCCAAAAAGAATCAGGGCCGGGCAGCGGCCTGCAGCAGGCCGCTGCCCAGGTAGTCGTCGGCATCGCGCACCCCGGGCAGCGCAAAGAAATACCCGCCGCCCACCGGCTTGATGTATTCCTCGAGCGGCTCGCCGTCCAGGCGCCGTTGCACCGCGATGAATCCGTGCTCGAGATCGCGTTGGTAGGCGATGAACAGCAGCCCCATGTCGAGCTGGCCCGAGCGTGTCACGCCATTGGAGTAGTTGAACGGGCGGCGCAGGATGCGCGTGGCCAGCGCCCGCGCGTCACGCGGGTTGGCCAGCCGGATGTGGGCGTCGAGCGGCGTGACCTGGCCGTCGGGATCGCCGCGGTAGTCGGGCTCGTCGGCTTCACGCTGACCATTCATCGGCGCGCCGCTGTCCTTGCGGCGGCCGAAGATCTCTTCCTGCTCGCGCAGCGGCGTGCGGTCCCAGCGTTCGACGAAATTGCGGATCAGCCGCACCGCCTGGTAGCTGCCGCCCTCGGCCCAGGCCGGCTCGCCTTGGCCGGCGCGCACCCAGACCAGCTCGTCCATCAGGCGCGCATCGGCCGCATCCGGATTGGCCGTGCCGTCCCGAAAGCCAAGGAAGTTACGGGCGTTCTGCTGCGGCTCGCCGTCGTCGGGCGCCCGCACCGGCACCGAGCCTTCCTGCTTCCAGCGCAACATCAGCAGGCCGGGCAGGTTCTTGATGATGTCGCGCAGCGCATGGATCAGCGTGTCGGAAGTATTGGCGCAGCACTGCAGCAGCAGGTCGCCATGGCACAGCTGGCCATCGAGCGCGTCGTTGGGAAACCGTGTCATGCGCACCAGCTTTTGCGGCTTGTGATCCGCCAGGCCGAAGCGCTGGTCGAACAGCGATGCGCCGACCGATAGCGTCATCGTCAGTGCGTCGGGGGCGATGACCGGGCCGAGCAGGCCCGAATCCGGCGGCGGATAGGCCGGATCGGCCTGCTCGGCCGGGCCGCCCTGCGTCAGGTGCGCCATGCGCGCGCTCAGGATGCGGAACAAGGTCTGCAGTTCTTGTGGCGTCGCGGCCAGCACATCGAAGGCCGCGACCAGGCCAGCCGCCGGCCGCGGCGTCAGGATGCCTTGCTGATGCGGGCCAAAGAAAGGATGGCGTTCGGCCTGCCGCGCATCGCCGGGTGGCGCGCGGGTCACCGTGGCCGGCTTCGCGCCGGCCTGCACCGTGGCGGCGGCCAGTCTCTTATAAACATCTGACGCTGCCGACGACTAGTCGAGTGTA
>JAEZBO010000131.1 GCA_023427085.1 Pseudomonadota bacterium | reverse complement strand
GCCATGGCGCGCCAGCAGCCAGGCCCCCTGGGCGGTCGGCGCCATCGCGGCGCGCACCTGCACGCCGCAGGCCCGCACCGCCGCGACGATGCGGCGCGACAGTTGGCGCGGGCCCTTGAACAACTGCAGGCTGGCGCCGACCTCCATCAGCAGCGTGTGCGCGTCGTGCTGCGCGCTGTGCGGGGTATAGGCCAGCGTGGCCAGCGCCGCCTCGTCGAGCAGCGCCTGCTCGGCCTGCAGGTCGCGTTCGATCAGGCAGGCTTGCGGCGCCAGCGCATCGGCGCCGCTGCGGCGCAGCCCCGGGGCCAGCCCGAGCGCCTGCGCGCCGGCATTGACGGCCACGACGCGGTCGCGTTCGAGCAGCGCCCAGGCGGGCGGCTCAGCCAGCCAGCGCGTGCGGCAGGCGTCCAGCATGAGCTGGTGCAGGTGCAGGCAGATCCAGAGGGACATGGGGCAGGGGGGCGAGGCCGGGCAGGCGTTCGTCCAGCGTGATGAGCAGGTTCTTATCGCAAGGCGGACCGCGCCGTTTGAGGATGCGTACCGACAGGCCCTGGGCGGTGGGCGCCAAGGCCAGCCGCAACGGCGCGGCCGAAGGCTGGTCGGCCACCGAGGCGGGCCGCAGCACGACACACAACATGTCGCCGTGCTGGGCGGCCAGATGCAGCCGGCGCAAGGCCGGCAGCCGGATCGGATGCTGCCACAGCAGCAGCGCGCCGCAATGGCCGTTCTTGAGGACCTGTTCGGCGGCCCACAGCGCGTCGCCGTCGTTGCGCGGCCGCAGCCATAACAACTGCCGGTCGGACAGCGACCAGTGGCGCCAGGCCGCCTGGTGCGGCACGTGCGGCGGCTGGATCAGCACCACCGCGCGCTGCGGCGCGATGCGCGCCAGCGCCGGCCGCAACAGGCGCAGCTCGCCGATGCCGGGCCGCTCGGACAGCAGTTCGGTCAGGCTGCCCAGCGGCCAGCCGCCGCCGGGCAGTTCGGCGGCCAGCTGTGCATGGCCGGCCGGCAGGCACGACTGCCGGCTGGCCGGCCATTGCGAGCCGCGCCACAGCGAGGGATGGATGAGTTGGGGGGAGGGACAAGAGGCCATATCGATAACACCAAGACTGTACAAATATACAGTATTCTGGTGCCATGATGCTGACCCTTAAAACACGCTGCCGGGTGTGCCCAGGCGTATCGGCGGGCCCGTCCTTCGTGCCGCGGGCACGGGCCGCGGCGTCGTTACACAATCGTGCGCAGCGATACGCAAGGGTACGAGACGGGGACAGAGCCGATGGTACGCTGCCCTGGTCACATTCCGGCCCGTCTGCATGGACCTAGTCGTCGCCCGCCCCGAAGGCCTGTACTGTCCGCCCGGCGATTTCTACATCGATCCGTGGCGGCCCGTCGAACGCGCCGTCATCACCCACGGCCACGCCGACCATGCCCGCACCGGCAGCGGCCATTACCTGGGCAGCGCGATCGGTGCCGGGGTGCTGCGCGCGCGGCTGGGCTCGATCCGCCTCGATGCGCTGGACTACGGCGAAACCCGCGAACACAACGGCGTGCGCATCAGCCTGCATCCGGCCGGCCACGTGCTGGGCTCGGCCCAGGTGCGGCTCGAATACCGGGGCGAGGTCTGGGTCGCGTCGGGCGATTACAAGCTCGAGGACGACGGCACCTGCGCGCCGTTCGAGCCGGTGCGCTGCGACACCTTCATCACCGAGTCGACCTTCGGCCTGCCGATCTACCGCTGGCCCTCGCAGGCCGAGCTGTCGGCGCAGATCAATGCCTGGTGGCAGGCCAATGCGCAGGCCGGCCGCGCCTCGATACTGTATTGCTATGCGCTCGGCAAGGCCCAGCGCATCCTGCACGGGCTCGACGCGGCGATCGGCCCGATCGTCGTGCACGGCGCCATCGAGCCGCTCAATGCGGTCTACCGCGAAGCCGGCGTCAGCCTGCCGGCCACGCTGCATCCTTCCGAGGTCAGCGATGCCTCGCTGTACCGGCGCGCGCTGATCCTGGCGCCGCCGTCGGCGCAGGGCACGCCCTGGCTGCGCCGCTTCGGCGAGCATGCCGACGCCTATGCCAGCGGCTGGATGCGGGTGCGCGGCACGCGCCGGCGGCGTGGCGTCGACCGGGGCTTCGTGGTCTCCGATCATGCCGACTGGCCGGGCCTGCAGGCCGCCATCGGCGCGACCGGGGCGCAGCGCGTCATCGTCACGCACGGCAACGTGTCGGTGCTGGTGCGCTGGCTGCAAGAACAGGGGCTCGAGGCCGGGCGCTTCCAGACCGAATACGGCGACGAGGCGCAAGAGGCCGAGAGCCCGGCCGAGCCTGCCGCCGCCGAAGCCGCCGCCGGTCCTGCCGCGGCGGCCTCTGCGGCCACCCACGACATGCGCGGCGCCGCCTCCAACGCCGGCGCTACCTCCAACGCCGACGCCGCGGACGATGCCTCCAACGCCGACGCTGCGGACGACGCGGACGATGCGAACGACGCGGACGGCGCCGGCCCCTCCACCGACTCCGCCGCGCGGGGCCAGCCATGAAAGCCTTCGCGGCGCTGTATGCCGAGCTCGACGCGACCACGTCCAGCAAGGCCAAGCTGGCCGCGATGGCGCAGTATTTCCGTCACGCGCCGCCCGAGGACGCAGCCTGGGCCGCCTATTTCCTGGCCGGCGGCAAACCGCGCCAGCTGGTGCCGGCCAAGCTGCTGCGCCAGTACGGCGCGCAGGCCGCCGGCATTGCCGATTGGCTGTTCGAAGAGAGTTACCAGGCGGTCGGCGACCTGGCCGAAACGCTGGCGCTGCTGCTGCCCGACGAAGGCGCCGGGGACGACGCCGGCCTGTCGGTATGGATGCGCGAACGGCTGCTGCCCTTGCGCGGCCTGCCGCCCGACGAGTGCCTGGCGGCCCTGCATGCGCTGTTCGGCCTGCTCGACGCGCAGGGCCGCTTCGTCTGCGGCAAGCTGATCACCGGCAGCCTGCGCGTCGGCGTCTCGCGGCTGCTGCTGACCCGCGCGCTGGCCGAGGTCGCCGGGCTGGACGCCAAACGCATCGCGCAGCGGCTGATCGGCTATACCGACCTGCGCGCGGTGCCCGATGCCCAGGCCTTCCTGGCCTTGCTGGCGCCGGCCGACACGCAGTCGCCGTCCGAGGCCGGCCTGCCTTATCCCTTCTTCCTGGCGCATCCGCTGCAAGAACCGACCGCCCAGCTGGCCGAGCGCCTGGGCGCGCCCCGGGATTGGCTGGTCGAATGGAAATGGGACGGCATCCGCGCGCAGCTGGTGCGCCGCGCCGGCCAGACCTGGATCTGGTCGCGCGGCGAAGAACTGGTCAGCGATCGGTTTCCCGACCTGCACGACGATGCCGCGCGGCTGCCCGACGGCACCGTCATCGATGGTGAGATCCTGGTGTGCAAGGACGGCAAGGTGCTGCCGTTCGCGGCGCTGCAAAAGCGGCTCGGCCGCAAGACCGTCAGCGCGCGGCTGCGCGCCGATGCGCCGGTGATCCTGCTGGCCTACGACCTGCTCGAATGGCAGGGCCAGGATTGCCGCGAACTGCCGCAGGCACAGCGGCGCGACCTGCTCGAACAGGTGCTGGGGGGCGCGGCGGCGCAGCCCGACGTCGTCGTCGCGCCGGCCGCCGAGGCCGAGGCCGAGGCCGACGAACTGGCCGAGCAGGCCGATGCCGCCGCCCGGCCCATCCCGGGCATCGGCAGCCTGTGCCTGTCGCCGCTGCTGACCGGCCCCGACTGGCAGGCGCTCGACGTGCTGCGCGAGAGTTCGCGCTCGCTGGGCGTCGAAGGCATGATGCTCAAGGCGCGCGAGGCGCGTTACGGCGTGGGCCGCAGCAAGGACGTCGGCGTCTGGTGGAAATGGAAGATCGATCCCCACTCGGTCGATGCGGTGCTGATCTACGCGCAGCGCGGCCACGGCCGCCGCGCCAGCCTCTATACCGACTACACCTTCGCGGTCTGGGACGGCCCGCCCGGCGCGCCCGAGCGCCAGCTGGTGCCGTTCGCCAAGGCCTATTCGGGCCTGACCGATGCCGAGATCCGCCAGGTCGACGCGCTGATCCGGCGCACCACGCAAGAACGGTTCGGACCGGTGCGCAGCGTGCTGCCCGAGCAGGTGTTCGAGCTGGCCTTCGAAGGCATCGCGCGCAGTCCGCGCCATAAAAGCGGCATCGCGGTGCGCTTTCCGCGCATCCTGCGCTGGCGCCGCGACAAGCCGGCCAGCGAGGCCGACACGCTGGCGTCACTGGCCGATCTGCTGCCATGAGCGCTGGCCCGATCGACCTCCGGCCACGCATCGACGCGTGGTTCGCGCAGCGTGGCTGGCGCCCGTTCGCGTTCCAGCGCGAAGTCTGGCGCGCCATGGCCGACGGCCGCAGCGGCCTGCTGCATGCCACCACCGGCTCGGGCAAGACCTACGCGGTCTGGCTCGGCGCGTTGGCGGCCAACTGGCGCGAGCCGCTGCTGCGTTCCGGTAAAAGCATCGCGCCACCGCTGACGGTGTTGTGGCTCACGCCGATGCGCGCGCTGGCGGCCGATACGCTGCAAGCCTTGCAGACGGCGCTGGACGAGATGGAGCTGGGCTGGAAAGCCGGCCTGCGCACCGGCGATACCTCCAGCAGCGAGCGCGCCGCGCAGAACCGCCGCTTGCCGACGGTGCTGGTGACCACGCCCGAAAGCCTCAGCCTGCTGCTGTCGCAGGCGCAGGCGCGCGAGACGCTGGCGAGCGTGCGTACCGTGGTGGTCGACGAGTGGCACGAGCTGCTGGGCAACAAGCGCGGCGTGCAGGTGCAGCTGGCGTTGGCGCGGTTGCGGCGCTGGCAGCCCGAGCTGATGACCTGGGGCCTGTCGGCCACGCTCGGCAACATCGATCATGCGATGCAGGTGCTGCTGGGGCCGGCGCGCGCCGCGCAGGGCCGGCTGGTGCAGGGCAAGTCCGACAAGGACATCCGCATCGATACGTTGCTGCCGGCCACTGCCGCGCGCTTTCCGTGGGCCGGCCACCTGGGCATGCAGATGCTGCCGCAGGTGGTCGCCGAAATCGAAGCGTTCGAGAACACGCTGCTGTTCGTCAACACCCGTTCGCAGGCCGAACGCTGGTATCAGGCCATGCTCGACGCGCGGCCCGATTGGGCCGGCCGGCTGGCGCTGCATCACGGCTCGCTCGACAAGCAGGCGCGCAGCTGGGTCGAGCAGGGCCTCAAGCAGGGCACGCTCAAGGCGGTGGTCTGCACCGCCAGCCTGGATCTGGGCGTGGACTTCCTGCCGGTCGAGCGGGTGCTGCAGATCGGTTCGCCCAAGGGCGTCGCGCGGCTGCTGCAACGCGCCGGCCGCTCCGGTCACGCGCCCGGCCGCGCCTCGCGTGTGACGCTGGTGCCGACCCACAGCCTCGAGCTGGTCGAGGCCGCCGCCGCGCGCGCCGCCGCGCAGGCCGGCCATATCGAGGCGCGCCAGAGTCCCTTGCAACCGCTGGACGTGCTGGTGCAGCACCTGGTGACGGTCGCGCTGGGTGGCGGCTTCACGCCCGACGACCTGCTCGGCGAGGTGCGCGAGACCTGGGCTTACGCCAATCTGCCCGAGGCCCACTGGCTATGGGCGCTCGATTTCGTCACCCGCGGCGGCGCGTCGCTGCGGGTCTATCCCGAATACCGCCGCGTGCTGCCGGACGAAGAGGGTGTCTGGCGCGTGCCCGACGTCAAGCTGGGCCGCCGCCACCGCATGGGCATCGGCACCATCGTCAGCGACGCCGGCATGCAGGTGCGCTTCTGGCGCGGCCGCGGCAAGGGCGGGGCGCGGCTGGGCACGGTCGAGGAAAGCTTCATCTCGCGGCTGGCGCGCGGCGATTGTTTTTTGTTCGGCGGCCGCTTGCTCGAACTGGTGCGCACCCACGAGATGACCGCCTACGTGCGGCTGGCCAGCGGCAAGCGTGCCGCGGTGCCGCGCTGGAACGGCGGGCGCATGCCCTTGTCGACCGAACTGGCGGACGCGGTGGCCGAGCAACTGGCCGGCGCGGCGCGGCGGCTCGGCCGGACCGACGCCACCGGCATCGCCGAGACCGCCGTGTCGACGCCAGCCGCCGCCACGCGGCGCGCGCGCGTCGCCTCGGCCGGCCGCGACAAGCGTCCGCCCGGCTCGACGGACGAGGCCGCCGACAGCCCCGAGATGCGCTGCGTCGAACCCTTGCTGGCCTTGCAGGCGCAGTGGTCGGTGATTCCGCAGCCCGGCATGTTGCTGGCCGAAAGCCTGCGCAGCCGTGAAGGCAGCCACCTGTTTCTCTATCCCTTCGCCGGCCGCCAGGTGCATCTGGCGGTCGCCAGCCTGCTGGCCTGGCGGCTGGCGCAGGGCCAGCCGGCGATGTTCTCGCTGGCCGTCAACGACTATGGCCTGATGCTGCTGACGCCCGGCGAGTTCGACTGGGATCCCTTGCTGGCCGAGGCGCTGGCGCGGCCGGGCGATCCGGCCGACGACGTGCTGGCCGGCCTGAACGCGGCCGAGATGGCGCGCCGCCATTTCCGCGAGATCGCGCGCATCTCGGGGCTGATCTTCCAGGGTTATCCGGGCGCGCAGCACAGCACCCGGCAATTGCAGGCTTCGTCCGGCCTGTTCTACGAAGTCTTTCGCCAGCACGATCCCGGCAACATGCTGCTGGCGCAGGCCGAACGCGAAGTGCTGCGCCAGGAGCTCGACCTGCCGCGGCTGCAGTCGGCCTGGACCCGCATGCAGGGCCAGGCCTTGCAGCGCCAGCCGCTGCAACGGCCCACGCCGTTCGCCTTTCCGCTGATGGTCGAGCGTTGGCGCGAACAGCTGTCCACCGAAAAACTGGCCGACCGCATCGCCCGGCTGCTGGCCGAGCTCGAACGCGCCGCCGATGCGCCCCCGGTTGCGCCACGGGCGCGCAGCCGCAAGGCGGCGCCCGCCCAGTCGGCCGATGTCGCGCCAGCCGCGCCCGCGCCGGCGGGCACTGAAGCC
>JAEZBO010000091.1 GCA_023427085.1 Pseudomonadota bacterium | reverse complement strand
AGCCGGTGGCGGGCGCGCGGCGCGCGGGGTTCACTTGCGCTTGTCGATCGGCACGAACTTGAGATTTTCGGGGCCGGTGTAGTTCGCGGTGGGCCGGATGATCTTGTTGTCGACGCGCTGTTCGATGATGTGCGCCGACCAGCCGGCGGTGCGGGCGATCACGAACAGCGGCGTGAACATCGCGGTCGGCACGCCCATCATGTGGTACGAGACGGCCGAGAACCAGTCCAGGTTCGGGAACATCTTCTTGGCGTCCCACATCACCGTCTCGAGGCGTTCGGCGATGTCGTACATCTTGTTGTTGCCGGCCGACTTCGACAGCTTGCGGGCGACTTCCTTGATGACCTTGTTGCGCGGGTCCGAGACCGTGTAGACCGGATGGCCGAAGCCGATCACGACCTCCTTGTTCTCGACGCGGCGGCGGATGTCGGCCTCGGCTTCGTCGGGCGTCTCGTAGCGCTTCTGCACGTCGAAGGCGACCTCGTTGGCGCCGCCGTGCTTGGGACCGCGCAGCGCGCCGATGCCACCGGTGATGGCCGAATAGATGTCCGAGCCGGTGCCGGCGACCACGCGACACGTGAAGGTCGAGGCGTTGAACTCGTGCTCGGCGTACAGCACCAGCGAGGTGTGCATGGCCTTGACCCAGTCGTCGCTGGGCTTCTTGCCGTGCAGCAGGTGCAGGAAGTGGCCGCCGATGCTGTCGTCGTCGGTCTGCACGTCGATCACGTGGCCGTTATGGCTGTAGTGATACCAGTACAGCAGCGCCGAACCCAGGTTGGCCATCAGCCGGTCGGCGATGTCGCGCGCGCCGGGCAGGTTGTGGTCGTCCTTCTCGGGCAGCACGCAGCCCAGCACCGACACAGCGGTGCGCATCACGTCCATCGGATGCGAGGAGGCCGGCAGTGCCTCGAGCGCGGTCTGCAGCGCGGCGGGCAGGCCGCGCAGCGAGCGCAGCTTTTCCTTGTAGGCCTTGAGCTCGGCGCGGGTCGGCAGCTTGCCGTGCACCAGCAGGTGGGCGATCTCTTCGAATTCGCAGGTGTCGGCGACGTCCAGGATGTCGTAGCCGCGATAGTGCAGGTCGTTGCCGGTGCGGCCGACCGTGCACAGCGCGGTGTTGCCTGCCACCACGCCCGACAGCGCGACCGATTTCTTGGGCTTGAAGCCGGGCTTTTCTTCTGCAGCCGGCGCCGGCGCGGGGGCCGCGCTGGCCTTGCTGGTCTTGGATGTCGCCATGTCTCTACTCCTGTTGCCTGCGGATGATGGATGGGTCAGGTCTTGCTCTGCGCGAACAACGCGTCGAGCTTCTGTTCGAAATCGTGATAACCGATGCGGTCGTACAGTTCGTCGCGGGTCTGCATCAGGTCGACGACGTTCTTCTGGTGGCCGTCGCGGCGCACGCTCTGGTAGACCATCTCGGCGGCCTTGTTCATCGCGCGGAAGGCCGACAGCGGATACAGCACCATGCCGACGCCGACGCTGCCCAGCTCTTGGGTCGAGAACAGCGGCGTCTTGCCGAATTCGGTGATGTTGGCCAGCACCGGCACGTTGACCGACTGTACGAAGCGCTCGTAGGTCGGCAGGTCGTAGGCGGCCTCGGCGAAGATTGCATCGGCGCCGGCCTCGACGCAGGCCTGGGCGCGCTCGAGCGCGGCGTCCACGCCATGCACCGCGATCGCGTCGGTGCGGGCGATGATGAAGAAGTCGGAGTCGGTGCGCGCATCCACAGCAGCGCGCACGCGGTCGGCCATTTCCTGCGTCGAGACGATTTCCTTGCCGGGTCGGTGGCCGCAGCGCTTGGCGCCGACCTGGTCCTCGATATGGCAGGCGGCCGCGCCGAACTTGATCAGGCTCTTGACGGTGCGGGCGATGTTGAAGGCCGAGGGGCCGAAGCCGGTATCGATGTCGACCAGCAGCGGCGTATCGCACACGTCGGTGATGCGGCGCACGTCGGTCAGCACGTCGTCCAGCGTATTGATGCCCAGGTCGGGCAGGCCCAGCGAACCGGCCGCCACGCCACCGCCCGACAGGTAGATCGCGCGAAACCCCGCGCGCTGCGCCAGCAGCGCGTGGTTGGCGTTGATGGCGCCGATGATCTGCAGCGGCTGTTCTTGGGCCAGCGCCGCGCGAAAGCGCGCACCAGCGGATTCAGGTCGTGACATGGCGGGTCTCCGGATGTTGGTGTTCTAAAGCCACTCCCGCGCGACGCCCGCGGCAGCCGGCGTAAATCTGTACTGCGAAGTGCCGCCAGTGCGGCACGGACTGCTTTCTTGGGCAGGGTCCGACCAAACCGCTGACGGTCGCACCCCTGCACACTGCACTGCACGCGCCCGGACCACACAACCTTGACCCAGCACGCTGAAAAATCAGTGGAGGCGCAAAGCGCCTCGCGGTACCCCAAGAGCCAGGCGCCGCGGAGCTGGCTCCGCCAGTCCGCCTAGGCGCGCCCCCTGGGGGGAGGCGCGCAGCGCCTCGGGGGGACTCCTACTTCAGCAGGTCGGCCACGCCGTCGCGCTCTTCGAGCAGCTCTTTGAGCGTGAAGTCCAGGCGCTCGCGCGAGAACGCATCGATCTCGAGATCCTTGATGCGGGTGTACTCGCCGTTGGCGGTGGTGACCGGCACGCCGTACAGGATGCCTTCGGGGATGCCGTAGGAGCCATCCGAGGGCACGCCCATCGTGACCCACTTGCCGTTGCTGCCCAGCACCCAGTCACGCACGTGGTCGATCGCGGCGTTGGCGGCCGAGGCGGCCGACGACAGGCCGCGCGCCTCGATGATGGCGGCGCCGCGCTTGCCCACGGTCGGCAGCAGCACCTCGCGCTACCAGGTCTCGTCATTGATGAGCGCCGGCAGCGGCTTGCCGTTCACGGTGGCGAAGCGGTAGTCGGCATACATGGCCGGCGAGTGGTTGCCCCACACCGCGACCTTCTCGATGTCCTTGGAGGCGACATTGGCCTTGGCGGCGAACTGCGAGAGCGCGCGGTTGTGGTCCAGCCGCAGCATGGCGGTGAAGTTCGCGGCCGGCAGGCCGGGCGCCGACTTCATGGCGATGTAGGCATTGGTGGTGGCCGGGTTGCCCACGACCAGCACCTTGACGT
>JAEZBO010000056.1 GCA_023427085.1 Pseudomonadota bacterium | reverse complement strand
GCGCGGCACCGGTGCGCAGCCCGGCCGCCGTCGTTGGCTGGCTTGGGGTGGCGCAGCGCTGGCGGCATCGGTGCTCGGCGTGATCGGCGCGCGCGGCTGGCAAGCCTCGCGGAGCGACGATGCGCTGATCACCACCGCCCGGGCGCAGCGGCGCCAGGTGACCCTGCCCGACGGTTCGCTGCTGGACCTGAACGGCGCCAGCCAGGCGCGCGTGCGCTATGCGCGGCAGGCACGCACGGTCGAGCTGCTGCGAGGCCAGGCGCTGTTTTCGGTGCGGTCCGATCCGGGCCGTCCGTTCCGGGTACGGACATCGGCCGGCGAAATCGAAGTGACTGGCACCCGCTTCGACGTCCGGCTCGACGGCGAGGCTGCCGAGGTGGTCGTGGTATCGGGCAGCGTGCAGGTCACCAGCGGACCGTGGTGGCGGCGGCGTCAGGCACTGCTGCGGACCGGGCAGGGCACGCGGCTGTCGGCCGAACTGCCGGCGGCGCCGGCGGTGTACGCCGCCGATGCTGACGCCACGACGGCGTGGCAGCGCGGCCGCCTGGTCTTTCGCGATACGCCGCTGGACGAGGTGGTGCGCACGCTCGACCCGCACCTGCCGCAAGGCCTGAGCCTGGGCGATCCCGCGCTGGCGACGTTGCGGGTGGCGGCGACCTTGTCGGTCGACGACCCTCAAGCGCTGCTCGATGCCTTGCCGCGCATTGCGCCGGTGCAGGTGTTGCGGCGCGCCGATGGCCGTGCGCTGATCGTGGCCCGGTAAGGGCCGTGCGACCGCGGGCGTTTCATCTTGATACATAACGGTATCGATTTTTATTCCGGTTTTTCCCGCTGCCACTCGTCTTGCCAGTATCTCGACCCGGCACGCCGGATCGGCGCCATCGCGCAGCCGCGCGATGGAGACGGCAAGGAAATCGAACGTGAATGAATGGGTGAAAAAACCGGTGCATGCGCCCCGGCGGGGTCGGCATCTGCGTCCGGCCCGGTGGGCGGTGGCCCTGGCTGCGTTGATCGCGCCGCTGGCGCCGCCGGCCACGGTGCTGGCGCAAGAGCGCGCCCAGCAGATCCGCATCGCCGCGCAGCCGCTGGGCGATGCCCTGATGGCGCTGGGCGAACAGACCGGCCTGCAGATCTTCTTTGCGCCCGACATCGTGCGCGGCCGGCAGGCCCCGGCGGTGGCCGGCGACCTGGCCGCCGAGCAGGCGCTGCAGCAACTGTTGCGCGGCAGCGGCATCCGCTACGAGCGCGATGGCCGCAACGTCACGCTGAGCCGGCCGGCCGGCGACGGTGCCGCCGCGCAACTGGCGCCCTTGACCATCGTCGGCCAGGCCGACAGCGCGACCGGGCCGTTGGCCGGTTACCTGGCGCGCCGCAGCGCGACGGCGACCAAGACCGACACGCCGCTGATCGAGACGCCGCAGGCCATCTCGATCGTCGGCGCGCAGCAGATGCGCGACCAGCGTGCGCAAAGCCTGCAGGACGCGCTGGGCTACAGCGCCGGCGTGATGACCGGCATCGTTGCCAAGAGCGCGGCGTTCGAAGACACCATGAGCATCCGCGGCTTCGAAGCCAATCCGCAGACCGGCAGCCATTTCCGCGACGGCATGCGCTACATGGCCAACCAGTACAACGGCAAGCAGGAGCCCTATGGGCTCGAGCGTGTCGAGGTGCTCAAGGGACCGTCGTCGATCCTGTACGGCGCGGCTGCGCCAGGCGGTGTCATCAATACGATCAGCAAGCGTCCCACCGCCGAGACGCTGCGTGAACTCAACGTGTCGTATGGCAGCTTCGACCACAAGACGCTGTCGGGCGACTTCGGCGGCAAGCTCGATGAGGCCGGCGTCTGGTCCTATCGCCTGACCGGCCTGGTGCGTGACGCCGACAGCTACGTCGACTACGGCCGCGACGATCGCACCTACCTGGCGCCGGCGCTGACCTGGCGTCCGTCGGCCGCCACCTCGCTGACGCTGCTGGCGACGTACCAGCGCAACCAGTCCTTCTATCCGCCCGGCTTGCCGGCCTCGGGTTCGCTGCGCCACAACGTCAACGGCGATCTGCCGCGCGACCGCTTCCTGGGCGAGCCCTCGCACAACCGCTACGACGCGCAGTCGCGTTCGCTGGGCTATCTGTTCGAGCACGATTTTTCCGACAGCCTGACACTGCGTCACGGCCTGCGGCTGTACCAGGGCGATCTGACCTTGCGCTACGTGTTGCTGTCCGGCGACGTCGACAGCGCCACGCAGCGGCGGGTGTCGCGCTCGGCGCGCGGCTTCGATGATCAGACCCGCATCCTGACGTCCGACACCAACCTGCAGAAGCGCTTCGCGTTCGGCGCGGTCACGCACACGGTGCTGGCCGGTTTCGACACGGTGCGGTCGAGCTACGACAGCGACCGGTTTCGCGGCAACCTGCCGGCCATCGACGCCTACCAGCCGGTCTACGCGACCACGCCGGTGGTGACCCAGCCGTGGCAGCAGCGCCGCAACAGCGAGAACCGCTACGGCATCTACCTGCAGGACCAGATCAAGTTCGGCCAGAAATGGGTGCTGCTGGCCGGCGGCCGCTATGACCATGCCGAGGCCGACAACGAGGCGCTGCATGCGCCCGCCAGCAACAGCAGCGATCGCGACAGCGCCTTCACCGGCCGCGCCGGGCTCGTCTACCTGGCCGACAACGGCCTGGCGCCATATGTGAGCTACAGCCAATCCTTCGAACCGACCACAGGCCGCGATCGCAACGATGGACGCTTCGATCCCAGCGAAGGCGAACAGTTCGAGATCGGCCTGCGTTATCAGCCGGCCAACGGCGACACGCTGCTCAGCGCCAGCCTGTTCAACCTGACGCGCCGCCACGTGCTGACGCCCGATCCGGTCGACCCGGGCTTTCTGGTGCAGACCGGCAAGGTGCGCTCGCGCGGCCTCGAGCTGGAGGCCAAGACGCGGCTCAACAAGAGTGTCGACGTGATCGCCGCGTACACGTATACCGATGCGCGGGTGAAGGCCAGCAACATCCCCGGCGAGGTCGGCGAGCGTTTCAACTCGCCGCGCCACATGTTCTCGTTGTGGGCCGACGCCCGGCTGGATGCCTGGGACCTCGACGGCTGGCTGCTGGGCGCGGGCTTGCGCTACGTCTCGGCGCGTCCCGACCGGCCCGCCACCGGTACGCTGGGCGGGGGCGCCTATACGCTGGTGGATGCGCGGCTGGCCTACGAGACCGGCCCGTGGACCTATGCGCTCAACGCCAACAACCTGACCGACCGGCGCTACATCCCGTCGATGTGCTACAGCGGCATCTGCGACTTCGGCGAACCGCGCCGCGTCGTGGCCACCGTCAGCTATCGCTGGTAGCCGCCGCGGCGCCGGGTCCGAGGCGAAAAAAAGCGGCTGCGTCATTCGAGGCAGCCGCTTTTTTGTCACCGAAGGAAGTTCGGCCGGGCAGCGCGCCTGCCCTCAGTCGCCCAGCGTCTCTTCCTGGCCGTAATACTTGACGCCGATCTTGATGCGCTCGCGGCCCTGGTCGCGCCGGTGGCGGTTGGTGTCGCGCAGCGAATAGACGCAGCCGCAGTACTCCTGCTGGTAGAAGTTCTCGCGCTTGCTGATCTCGATCATGCGGGCCGAGCCGCCGCCCTTGCGCCAGTTGTAGGTCCAGTACAGCATGTCCGGATAACGCGCCGCGGCGCGCTCGCCGCAACCGTTGATCTGGTTCATGTCCTTCCAGCGCGAGATCCCCAGCGAGCTGGTGAAGGTGTCGTAGCCATGCTCGAAGGCGTACAGCGCGGTGCGCTCGAAGCGCATGTCGAAGCAGGCCGTGCAGCGGATGCCGCGCTCGGGTTCGTTTTCCATGCCCTTGACGCGCTCGAACCAGTTGTCGACGTCGTAGTCGGCGTCGATGAACTCGATGCCGTGCTGCTCGCAGAAACGGATGTTCTCGTTCTTGCGGATCTCGTACTCGCGCACCGGATGGATGTTGGGGTTGTAGAAGAACAGCGAATACTGGATGCCCGACACCAGCATGGCCTCCATGACCTCACCCGAACAGGGCGCGCAGCACGAATGCAGCAGCACCTTGCCGCGGCCGTCGGGCAGGGCAAGCTTGGGGCGGTCGGGAGGCGTGGCGGTGGTCATGATCAAGTTCGTCGCGGCAGGGTAGGGCGGCCGGTGCGCGGGGCCTGGGCCCGGCGCGGGTCGCGCAAAAGCTCGATTTTACGACGTCTGGCGGGCACTTTCGAGCCGCGCGCCCGCGCTGTCGGGGACACATCGCCGCGCCGCCACCGGCCGGCCGGAGAACCGCTGCACGCCGGCCCGGCAGCGGAGTGCTACACCTTCATGATGCCGCGCCCAGTGCCCAGGCTGGCCGGACTGGCCGCCTTGGCATGGCCCAGCACGGCGTCCCACAGCGCCTGCACCGCGCGCCGTTCGTCCTGCAGCTCGGCGCCCGGCACGCGGGCCTTGTCCTCGCCCTTGAGCCGCAGCGCGTGCTGGCGCCGCCGCAGTGTGCGATAGGCATCGGCGGCCGGTTGCGCGACCGCCGCGTCGATCAGCCCGGCGGCCGCCGCCAGCCTGAGCAACGTGATGTTGCCCAGGTTGTCGACCAGCTCGGGATGCGCGTGGCCGTGACGCAGCACCAGGTACTGCGTGACGAACTCGACGTCGACCATGCCGCCGCGATCATGCTTGAGGTCGAAATCGGGGCTGATGTTCGGGTGGCCGGCGCGGATGCGCTCGCGCATCGCCAGTACCTCGCCGGCCAGCGTGTCGGCCGGGCGGGGCGTCAGCAGGATCTCGCGGCGGATCTGTTCGAAGCGCTCGCCCACGCGCGCATCGCCGGCCGCATGGCGGGCCCGCGTCAGCGCCTGGTGTTCCCACAGCCACGCGTGTTCGCGCTGGTACTGCGCGAAGGCCTCGACCGACACCGCCAGCAGCCCCGCCTCGCCGTCGGGGCGCAGCCGCAGGTCGACTTCATAAAGGCGGCCCGACGAGGTCATGGTCGACAGCCACGAGCTCATGCGGCGGCCCAGCTTGGCGTAACGCTCGGGCGCGTCCTCGGCGTCGTCCTCGAACAGGAACACCAGGTCGAGGTCCGAGACGTAGCCCAGTTCCTTGCCGCCCAGCTTGCCGTAGGCGATGACGGCAAACCGCGGCGGCTCGGCCTTGGGATTCTTGCTGACCAGTTGCCAGCAGCGCCGGATGGTCTCCTCCAGCAGCAGGTCGGCCAGTGCCGACAACTGGTCGGCGACCTTTTCGACCGACAGCTCGTCTTCGAGGTCCTGCGCCAGCAGCTGGAAGCTGGCCTGGCGCTGCACGTCGCGCATCAGGTTCATCTGCCGCTCGACGTCGGGCTGGCCATCGGGCAGCCGGCAGGCGTCCAGGTCGGCGCGCAATTGCTGCGAGATCTGCTTGAAGTCGAGCGGTTCGAACAGCGTGCGCCAGTCGATCAGGCCATCGAGCAACAGCGGGTGGCGCGTCAGGTACTGCGCGGCCCACGGGCTGGCGGCGACGATGCGCGCGACCCGCGCCAGCGTCTCGGGGTACTCGGCCAGCAGCGCCAGGTAGGCGCTGCGCTGCGCGATCTGTTCGATCAGGTCCAGCAGCCGGGTCGCCGCCGCCAGCGGCTCGGCGGTCTGGCTGGCCGCGCTGATGGCCGCCGGCAGCAGGGTTTCGACGCGGCGCCGGCTGGTCTCGGGCAGGCTGCGCACACGGTGGCTGGCCAGCAGTGATTCGGCGCGCACGATCAGCGGCTCGCCATCGGCGCCGAACGCCTGCTGGATGTGGCGGGCCAGCCGGCTGTCGGCGTCGTCGTCGGCGTCCTTGTCGTCATCCTTGTCATCGGCCGCGCCCGGTGCCGGCCGCGGCTGGCTGGCGCCGCCCAGGCCGGCCAGGTGGAAGGCGTCGCGAAAGGTCTGCGCGACGAACTCGCGATGCTGGGTCAGCGTCTGCTCGAACTGCGCGGCGTCCATGCCCAGCGCCTGTGCCAGCGCGGCGCGCCGCTCGGGGTCGGCCGGCAGCAGGTGGGTCTGTTCGTCCTCACGGTACTGCAGGGCGTGCTCGGTGCGGCGCAAAAACCGATAGGCCGCCTCGAGTTGCTGGGCGTCGGCATCCGACAGAATGCCGGCCTGCGCCTGCACGCGCAGCGCATCGAGCAGGCCGCGCGCCTGCAGCGCCGGGTTTCGGCCGCCGCGGATCAGCTGCGACAGCTGGACCACGAACTCGATCTCGCGGATGCCGCCTTCGCCCAGCTTGACGTTGTTGACGGTGTCCACGCCATTGCGCGCCAGCGCGCGCCGCTGCCAGTCCTGGCGGATGCGTTCGCGCAGGCCGCGCAGCGCCGCCAGCGCGTCGAAGTCCAGGTACTTGCGGTACACGAACGGCACCCGCAGGCTTTCGAGCTGGCGCAGCTGCTGCTGCGGATCGCTGCCGGCAAAGGCCTGCGCCGGCATCGCACGCGCCTTGAGCCACGCGTAACGCTCCCATTCGCGGCCCTGGCCGACCAGGTAGAGCTCCAGCGCGTCCAGGCTCCAGGCCAGCGGACCGGCATCGCCGTCGGGGCGCAGCCGCAGGTCGGTGCGAAACACCTGACCATCGGCATCGACCTCGGACAGCACCGGCATCATGCGCTGCGTGACGCGGCCATAGAACTCGTGATGCGACAGGCGCCGGCGGCCATCGGTCTCGCCCTCGTCGCCGTACAACATGATCAGATCGATATCCGACGAGACGTTGAGCTCGCGTCCGCCCAGCTTGCCCATGCCCAGGATCAGCAGCTCTTGCGGCACCCCTTGCGGGTCCTTGGGGATGCCGTGGGTCGCCGCCAGTTCGGTGGCGACGCTGCGGTAGGCCTGGGCAACGGCCAGGTCGGCCAGCGCGGTCATGGCGCCGACCACTTCTTCGAGCGGCGCCTGGCCGGCCAGGTCGCGCACCATCGCGCAGCAAAACACCCGCTCGCGCAATTTGCGTAACACGCTGCGGCATTGCGCAACCGGCAACACCGCGTCGCCGGGCGCGTCGGCCAACTCGTCGAACCATGCCGCCAGCCGCTGCACGCTGAGCGGTTCGGTGGCGGCCTGCTGCAGCCAGTCGCGCAGTTCGGGCCGCGCGTCGAGCCGGCGGCGCAGATGACCCGACCATTGTTGGGCGGGGGCGAGCAGATCGGTCTGTGGCATTCGGTTTCCTGCTCCAGCGGCGTCCTGCGGACGTTTCGGGTATAAGTGGAGGTTTGCGCACGATACTGCAATCGGCGCCGAGCCGGCCACTTACCTCGACCTGTGTCGTCTTCCAAAAAGCTACTGCGTAGGCTGTTCTGGACCGCGTTGTGCGTCTACCTGCTGGCTGTCGCGGCGGTGCTGGGCGTGCGCTACGCGATCCTGCCTCAGGCCGACAACTGGCGCCCGCGCATCGAGCAGGCCGCCAGCGACGCGCTGGGCGCACCGGTGCGGATCGGCCGCGTGCAGGCCGAATGGCATGGCCTGCATCCCCGTTTCACGCTGGCCGAGGTCGCGATCAGCGATGCGCAGGGCCGGCCCGCGCTGGCCGTGCCGCAGGTGCAGGCGGTGCTGTCGTGGCGCAGCGTCTTGGGCGGCTCGCCGCGCTTCCTGTATCTGTCGCTCGACCAGATGCAGGTTTCGCTGCGGCGTGACGCGCAGAACCGCCTGTGGCTGGGCGAGCGCGCGTTCGACCTGGACGGCGACGGCGACGGCTTCTCGCTCGACAGCCCGGTGTTGCGCTGGCTGGGCCGGCAGGGCGATCTGGCGATCCGTGACGCGCGGCTGTCGTGGCGCGACGAACTGCGCGGCGCCCCCGACCTCACGCTCGACGATATCGAACTGCGTATCCACAACGGCCTGTTCGGCCACCAGCTGGCGCTGCGGGCCCGTCCGCCGGGCGCGCTGGCGGCCGGCATCGTCGTGCAGGGCGATTTCGATCGTGGCTTCACGCAGCGGCCGACCGCCCGCGGCGGCGAGATCTATGCGCAGGTCGACGATGCCGAGCCGCTGGCCTGGCGGCCGTGGCTGGACGTGCCCGAGCAGGCGCGCGGACGCGTGGCCACGCGTGCGTGGGGCCAACTGCGCGATGGCCGCCTCGATCATGTGATGGTCGATGTCGCGGCGCGCGGGCTCGGTGCCAGTGGCGTCGGCAAGGTCGCGCAGCGCGAGGGCAGCGTGCCGGGCGACGCCGGCGCTGGCTGGCAAGCCCGCATCGAGACCCTGCACCTGAGCGCGCAGGGCGCGCCCGGCGACCTGTTGGGCGACGACGCGCCGGCCTGGCTCGGGCGTTCGTCCGATCATCGCGGGCTGGCTTTGGCCGTGGACGCACGCACACTCGAGGTCGACGTGCCACGCGTGTTCCCGCAGCCGCTGCCGCCCATCGATCAGGTCCAGGCGCAACTGGCGCTGCAGCGCGCGCCCGGCCAGCCGTGGCAGTTGCGGGTGGCGCAGGCCGACATCGTCAACGCCGACCTGGACGCGACACTGCGCGGCAGCTGGACCGCGCAGGGCCGCACGCCGGCCGGCAGCGCCGATTTCGGTGGCGACATCCGCCGCGCGGCGATGAATGCCATCCATCTCTACCTGCCGCGGCAGGTCGCCGCCAGTGCGCGCCAGTGGCTGGCCCACGGCCTGCCGCGCGGCCAGGTCAACGCCGGCCGCTACGCGGTGCGCGGCGATCTGGCCGACTTCCCGTTCGAGCGGCCCGGCGAGGTCGGCGACTTCATCGTCGAAGGCCGCGTCAGCGGCGCCGACATCGACTATGCGCCGGCCCGCGACGCACGGCTGCCGTGGCCGATGCTGCAGGGCGTGGGCGGCACCGTCCGGATCGACAAGGACGCGCTGTCGATCCACGCGCGAGGCGGCATCGTGCGCACCGCGCCCAACCGCTCGGTCGCCTTGCTCGACGTCGATGCGCAGATTCCGCACATGTCGCGCGGCGCGCGGCTGGTGCTCGATGGCCGCACCGAGGGCGAGGCGGGTGCCTACCTGGCGATGATCAAGACCTCGCCGCTGGGCCGCCTGCTCAAGGGCGCGCTCGATCAGGCGCGTGCCGGTGGCCACTGGACGGTGCCGCTGGCGCTGGACATCCCGCTGACCGACGTCAACGCCTCGCAGGTGCGCGGCAGCGTCACCTTCGACGGCAGCGACTTCGTGCTCACACCCAATGCGCCGCCGTTCCGCGCGGTGCGGGGCACGCTGGGATTCACTGAGCGCGGCGTATCGACCGACGGCATCCGCGGTCGTTTTCTGGGCGGCGATTATTCGCTGGCGGGCGAGCTGACGCCGGGCGCGCCGGGCTTGGGTTTTTCCGGCACCTTGACCAGCGACGGCCTGCGCGAGAGCAGCGAGGCGCCGGTGCTGAAGCGGCTGGCCGGCAGCGCCCGTTATGAGGGCAAGCTGGTCATGGATAAACGTTCGGGCGTGGCGTTTTCGGTCGACTCGGATCTGCGCGGCATGGCGCTCGATTTCCCCGAACCGCTGGGCAAGCCGGCCGACACCGCCATGCCCCTGTCGGTCGATTGGGGTGCCGGCGATGGCGGCGCGCGGCGCCTGACCGCGACGCTGGGCGGCGACGTCGCCTTGCAGCTCGAGCAGCAGCCCAAGGCCGGCGCCGAACCGTTCTTCCAGCGTGGCGTGCTCGGCATCGGCCGGCCAGCGGCGCTGCCCGAGTCGGGCCTGCGTGTCGACGTGGCGCTGCGCAGCATCGACCTGAATGCGTGGCAGACCGTCAACCAGCAGGCGCCCGCCAATCTGCCCGTCAGCCGTGGCGCACCGCGCACCGCGGCTTCGCTGCTGCCCAGGCTGGCCGACGTCCGGGTCGAGACCCAGGCGCTGACGCTGGGCAATACCACGCTCGAGGACGTGCGCGCGCAAGCCACGCCGCAGGACGGCGGCGCCTGGCAGATCACGCTGGCCTCCGAGCAGGTCTCGGGCGACCTCAACTGGCGCGCGCCCACTGCCGAGCAGGCGGGCCGCCTGCAGGCCAGGCTCGATCATCTGGCGCTGGGCAAGGCCAGCGATACGGCCGCTGCCTCGTCGTCGGCGGCGCCGGCGGGCAAACGGCCGGCGGCCACGCCGGCCGCGGCCGACACGCGGCTGTTCGACGACGATACCTTCAAGGACGTGCCCGACGTCGACCTGCGGGCCGAGCGACTCGAGCTCTACGGCAAGCCGGCCGGCTCGCTGGTGCTGCGCGGTGCCAACCAGGTGCGTGGCCAGCACTGGCGGCTCGACACGCTGGCGCTGTCGCATCCCTCGGGACGGGTGTCGGCCTCGGGCGACTGGCGCCTGGCCGGCGCGGCGCGAGGCATCAGCCTGGACACGCGGCTGGACGTCAGCAACCTGGGGCGGCTGCTGAGCAGCGTCGGCCAGGACGAACTGGTCGCCGAGGGCAAGGGCCACGCGCAGGCCAGCCTGATGTGGCAGGGGTTTCCGTGGCGCAAGGATTTTTCGGCGCTGCGCGGCGACGGCGAGGTCGCGCTGGATGCCGGCCGCCTGCTGGGCGTGAAGTCGGGCGGCGCGCGCCTGCTCGAATTGCTGGCGCTGCAATCGACGCAGCGGCTGGCGCGGCTGGACTTCAATCCGGGCGCGGCGGTCACGCGCGGCTTCAGCTTCGATACCGTGCGCGGCAAATTCAAGGCCGAGGCCGGTCAGATCACCACACCCGGCCTGAAGGTCGACGGCCCGGCCGCCACCGTCGTGCTGGCCGGCTCGTCCGACCTGGCGCGCGAGACCTGGGACATGCAGGCGGTGGTGGTGCCCAACCTGGATGCCGGCGGCGCGGCGATCGCCGCCGGCATCGCGATCAACCCGGTGCTGGGCATCGGTGCCTTCGTGACCCAGTGGCTGCTCAAGGAGCCCTTGGCGCGCGCAATGACGGTCCAGTATTCGGTCACCGGGCCCTGGGACGATCCGCAGGTGCGCAACGTCGACAGCGTGGCGCGCCGCGAGCAGCCGGCCGAACAACCGCTGCCCTGAACAAAAAAAACCGCCGGACAGGCCGGCGGTTTTTTCAGCGAAGCGACGTGACGATCACTTCTTCTTCATCATGTCGAAGAACTCGCTGTTGTTCTTGGTCGAGCGCATCTTGTCGAGGATGAAGTCCATCGCCTCGACTTCGTCCATGTCGTGGATGAACTTGCGCAGCACCCAGATCTTCTGCAGCAGGTCGGGCTTGATCAGCAGCTCTTCGCGGCGGGTACCCGACTTGTTCAGGTTCATGGCCGGGTAGACACGCTTCTCGGCCAGGCGGCGTTCGAGGTGGACCTCGGAGTTGCCGGTGCCCTTGAATTCTTCGTAGATCACCTCGTCCATGCGGCTGCCGGTCTCGATCAGCGCGGTGCCGATGATGGTCAGCGAGCCGCCTTCCTCGAGGTTGCGCGCCGCGCCGAAGAAGCGCTTGGGACGCTGCAGCGCATTGGCGTCGACGCCGCCGGTCAGCACCTTGCCCGAGGCCGGCACGACGGTGTTGTAGGCGCGCGCCAGGCGGGTGATCGAGTCGAGCAGGATCACCACGTCTTTTTTCATCTCGACCAGGCGCTTGGCCTTTTCGATGACCATCTCGGCGACCTGCACGTGGCGGGTGGCCGGTTCGTCGAAGGTCGAGGCCACGACTTCGCCGCGCACGGTGCGCTGCATTTCGGTGACTTCTTCGGGACGTTCGTCGACCAGCAGCACGATCATCACCGCATCCGGGAAGTTGGTCGTGATCGCGTGGGCGATGTGCTGCATCATCACCGTCTTGCCCGACTTCGGGCTGGCGACCACCAGGCCGCGCTGGCCCTTGCCCAGCGGCGCGAAGACGTCCATGATCCGGCCGGTCAGGTTCTCTTCGCTCTTGATGTCGCGCTCGAGCTGCATCGGCTCGTTCGGGTGCAGCGGCGTCAGGTTCTCGAACATGATGCGGTGCTTGATCGACTCGGGCGGCACGCCGTTGACCTTGTCGACCTTGACCAGCGCGAAGTAGCGCTCCCCATCCTTGGGCGTGCGCACCTCGCCCTCGATCGAATCGCCGGTATGCAGGTTGAAGCGGCGGATCTGCGAAGGCGAGATGTAGATATCGTCGGTGCTGGCCAGATACGAGGTCTCGGGCGAGCGCAGGAAACCGAAACCATCGGGCAGGACCTCGAGCACGCCGTCGCCGAAGATCTGCTCGCCCTGCTTGGCGCGCCGCTTCATGATGGCGAACATCAGCTCTTGCTTGCGCAGGCGGTTGGCGTTTTCGATTTCCAGGCCTGCGGCCATTTCGAGCAGCTGCGATACGTGCAGCGCCTTCAGTTCATTGAGGTGCATTGCTTGAGGGGATGGGAGAGGGGGGGAAGTGCCGGGGGGGCCCGGCCGGGCCCGCCGGCGGCGAAAAT
>JAEZBO010000031.1 GCA_023427085.1 Pseudomonadota bacterium | reverse complement strand
GTCGGCGGGCTGGCTGGCCGATTCGGCGGCTGCCTGCGGCGCCGCGGTGTCAGCGGTCGCCTGCTCGGTCGTGGCGGACTCGCCAGCGGCGGCGGGCGTGTCGGCCTGCGTGTCCTGCACCGGCGCGGCGGCCTGGGCCGGCGGCGCGCTGACGGCCTGGTCGGCCACCGGCGTGTCGGCCTGGGCCGGGATCGCAACGTCCTGCTCGAGAGCCTCGTCACGCCCCACGGCGTCGCCGCTCTCGGGCGTGTCGCGCTTGACGAACACACGCTTCTTGCGCACTTCGACCTGGATCGTGCGCGAGCGGCCACTGCCGTCGGCCTGCCGGATCTCGGAGGTCTGGCGACGCGTCAACGTGATCTTCTTGCCTTCGGTCGCACCGTGCGCCCGGCGCAGCGATTCGAGGAGCTTCGCCTTGTCGCTGTCGGTGACGGCGTCGTCCACCGACCGGAGGTCGACACCGGCCGAACGCAGCTGATCCAGCAGCACGTTGGCAGGCATTTTCAGTTCGGTGGCGAACTGGGCGACAGTATTACTCGACATTAGGTTCTCTTCCCTATTTACAGCGTATTTCCGTGGATACTCGGCGGCGCATGCCGCCGGGACGGCCCATCAAGCAGCGGGCTTGTCGTCCTCGAACCAGTGCGCGCGGGCATGCATGATCAGCTCGCTGGCAGCTTCGGTTTCCAGGCCGGCCATTTCGGCCAGTTCATCGGTGGCCAACTCGGCCAGGTCGTCGCGCGTGGTCACCTGATGCTCGGCCAGCTTGGCGACCAGTTCGGGCGTCATGCCCTCGAGGCCCAGCAGATCCTGCGCGGTTTCCATCATTTCTTCCTGCGCGATGGCCTCGGTCAGCAAGGCATTGCGGGCACGGGTGCGCAGTTCGTTGATGGTGTCTTCGTCGAAAGCCTCGATCTCGAGCAGTTCCTGCATGGGCACGTAGGCGATTTCTTCCAGGCCCGTGAAACCCTCGTCGATCAGGATGTCGGCAACTTCTTCGTCGACGTCCAGCTTGCTCATGAACGTCGCGCGCAGGTTCGAGCGCTCGGATTCCTGGCGGTTGATGCTTTCTTCTGGCGTCATGATGTTGATCTGCCAGCCGGTCAGCTCGGACGCCAGGCGCACGTTCTGGCCGCGCGCGCCGATCGCCTTGGGCAGGTTCTCTTCGTCGACCACGACGTCCATCGCATGCTTGTCTTCGTCGACGACGATGGACTCGACGTTGGCCGGCGCCAGCGCGCCGATGACGAACTGCGCCGGATCCTCAGACCACAGCACGATGTCGACCTGCTCGCCGCCGAGTTCGTTGCGCACCGCGGTGACGCGCGAACCGCGCATGCCGACGCAGGTGCCGATCGGATCGATGCGCTTGTCGTAGGCCACCACGGCGATCTTGGCGCGTACGCCGGCGTCGCGGGCGGCCGCCTTGATCTCGAGCAGACCCTGCTCGATCTCGGGCACTTCGTTTTCGAACAGCTGGCGGATGAAGTCGGGCGAGGTGCGCGACAGGATCACCTGCTGGCCCCGAGCGGCGTGATCGACCTTCAGCACGAAGGCGCGCACGCGGTCACCGACCCGCAGGTTTTCCTTGGGGATCATTTCCTGGCGCGGCAGGCGGGCTTCGATCTTGCCGGTCTCGACGATCACGTCGCCCTTGTCCATGCGCTTGATCGTGCCCGAGACGATGGTCTCGCCACGGTCGAGGAAGTCGTTGAGCACCTGCTCGCGCTCGGCGTCACGGATCTTCTGCAGGATGGCCTGCTTGGCCGCCTGCGCGCCGATACGGCCGAATTCGACCGGCTCGAGGGCTTCTTCGATGTATTCGCCGACTTCGATGCCGGGCACGATCTCGACGGCCTCGGAGGCCAGCTCTTCGCGGTCGGGCTCTTGCAGGCCGGCCTCGTCGGGCACGACCAGCCAGCGGCGGAAGCCTTCATGGTCGCCCGAGGTCCGGTCGATCGACACGCGGATGTCGGCATCTTCCTTGAAGCGTTTTTTCATGGCCGAGGCCAGCGCACCCTCGAGCGCTTCGAACACCACGTCGCGCGCCACGTTCTTTTCACGCGCCAGCGCATCGACCAACAGAAGAATTTCGCGACTCATCGCTTTTTGCCCTTGAAATCCAGAACGGGATCCAGCTTTGCACGGTCGATCTCGTCGAACGTGAAGTTCAGCACCTGGGTCTCGTTCTTCTTTGCCTCAAATTCCAGACCGAACACCGCGGCGGCGGGCGCCGCGCCTTCCGGCGCAGGCTCGGGAGCCACCAGGGTGCCCGTGTATACCTTGCGGTTGTCGACCGCCTCGCGCAGCTTGATCTCGACGCGCTCGCCAGCGAAGCGAAACAGGTCGGCCTCGTTGCGCAGCGGCCGGTCGACGCCGGGCGAACCGACCTCGAGCCGGCGGTAATCGATGTTTTCGACTTCGTAGACCCGCGACAGCTGACGCGTGACCTGCTCGCAGTCTTCGATACGCACGCCTTCAGGGCGATCAATCGTGACGCGCAGCAGACCCATCGCGGCGCGTTCGATATCCACCAGCTCGACATCCATGCCGGCCAGCGCCTGTTCGGTCAATGCGTATAAATCTGCCATATATATAAAAAAAGGGCTGTCAAACCAGCCCCGTCTGCGTTCATGCAGGCAGCGTCGCGCTACCTGCGGTTGGCTACACAAGGTGAAGCAAAAACCTGGCACCGGATCCACTGCAACGCACGCGCTGCACGGATGCCGACGGCACCAAGAAACTTAACTGACACCATGCGAAGCCATTGATTCTAGCAGAATTTTTCTAATTTTGCCTGCTCCGTCACGGAGTTACAGCAACGGCCGGGCGCCGCGGCCGGCCTGGCTGCCCGGCAGGCCCACGCTGGCAGGCGGGCCGCCGGTGCGGATCCGCGCCGCAGCGCGGCGCCGGACCCGGAAACCGCCTGTCAGCGGCTGCCGCGGCCGCTGAGGAAACCCAGCCGCGACTCGTGCGCGGACGCGCCGCGCGGTTGCGCATCGCCACCGCCACCACCACCGCCGCCGCCGCCACCT
>JAEZBO010000179.1 GCA_023427085.1 Pseudomonadota bacterium | reverse complement strand
GGCCAAGGCCGACCAGAACCAGCTCGCGCTGGCCGGTGTCGGGTTGGCGGGCGGCGCCGCGGTGACGCTGCCGCGCTGGCCGGCCTTGCGCGCCGACCTGCGCACCGCCACCGGCGAGCAGCAACGCCATCGGCTGCCCGACGGCACCGAACTGATGCTCAACACGGCCAGCGCGGTCAGCCTGCGGATGCAGGATGGTCGACGCCTGTTGACGCTGCACGAAGGCGAAGTCTCCATCCAGACCGGCGCCAGCGCCGAGCCGCCGTTGACGGTGCTGACCCGCGACGGCCGGCTCACGCCGCTCGGCACCCACTTCACGGTGCGGCAGCGCGACCGGCACTGCGAGTTGGCGGTCTGGCAGGGCGCGGTGCAGATCGCCGGCCTGGCGGCTGACGATGCGGTCCGCCAGGTGGTCGCGGCCGGCCAGTCGGCCAGCTTCGATGCCGGCCGCATCTGGGACGCCGGCCCGGCGCAGGCCAACCGGCTGGCATGGACCCACGGCATGCTGGTCGCCGACGACATGCGGCTGGCGGACTTCGCCGACGAGCTGGGCCGCTACCGCAGCGGCTGGCTGCGCTGCGATCCGGCGGTGGCCGAGCTGCGCATCTCCGGCGCCTTCCCGGTGCGCAACACCGAGCAGGCCTTGCGCGCCGTGGCGCAGATCCTGCCGTTGCGGATCGAACAGACCACCCGCTACTACACCCGCATCGTGGCGGCGTAGGCCCGCGCGACCCAGCTGGCACCGTGAGCGACGCAGACGCGGGGAGCGACGCAGACCCGGTGAGCGATGCCGGCACGGTGAGCGAAGCAAGCGCGGCGAGCGAAGCAAGCGCGGCGAGCGACACAGACGCGGCCGCCCTCGCCAGGACGCGTCGCCCGATCCCGCCACGCCCACTTTTTTTCACCGCAAGCCTGTCACTTTTCGATTCTGGATTGGCAAGTCATCAGGACCCCTGATTCGGAGACTTCGATGCCCATCCCCTGCCTGCCGCGCGCGCTGCGTGGTGCCTCCCCCGCCGCGCTGCCGCTGGCCCTGTCGTTGACGTTCGCGCTGCCACTCGCGCTGCCGCTGCCGGTGCTGGCGCAGAGCGAGGCGGCGCGGCCGGCCGACATCGCGCCCGGCCCGCTCGGACCGGCGCTGACCCGCTATGCCGCCGCCAGCGGCGTGCTGCTCAGCTTCGACCCCGCGCTGGTGCAGGGCCGCACGACCGGCGGCCTGCGCGGCACGCACACGCCGCGCGCGGGCCTGGAGCGGCTGCTGGCCGGCTCGGGGCTGGCCTTGCGCGCCGCCCGCGACGGCGGCTACACGATCGAGCCGGCCGCCGCGCCCGGCGTGTCGACGCTGACGCCGCTGACGATCACCGGCGTCAACCAGGAAAGCGCCTGGGGTCCGGTAAACGGCCGGGTGGCCCGCCGCGCCGCCACCGGCACCAAGACCGACACGCCGCTGATCGAGACGCCCCAGTCGATCACCGTGGTCGGCCGCGAATTCATCGAGGACTCGCACGCGCAGAAGATCGGCGAGGTGCTGCGCTACACCGCCGGCGTCATCACGCAGGAAGGCGTCGACCGAACCACCGACGCCTTCATCGTGCGCGGCTTCCAGCTGGTCGGCTACGGCAGCACCTACCGCGACGGCATGAAGTACATGGGCAACGTCTATGACGGCACGCAGGAGCCCTACGGCCTGGAGCGGGTCGAGGTGCTGCGCGGCGCCTCGTCGGTGCTGTACGGCCAATCGTCGCCGGGCGGCATCATCAACGCGGTCAGCAAGCTGCCCACCGACGAACCGCTGCACGAGATCCGTGCCGAACTGGGCAACTTCGACCGCCGCCAGATCGCCACCGACCACGGCGGCCGGCTCGACGAGGCCGGCAAGTGGACTTACCGCCTGACCGCGCTGGCGCGCGACAGCGACACCATGGTGCAACACGTGCCGGACGACCGGGTGTTCCTGGCGCCGTCGCTGCGCTGGCGGCCCAGCGCCGCGACCTCGTTGACGCTGCTGGGCACCTACCAGCGTTCGAAGACCGCGTACATCTATGGCCTGCCGATGGTCGGCACGCTGCAGGACAATCCCAATGGCCGCATTCCGACCCGGCGCTTTCTAGGCGAACCGGGCGAAGACAGCGCCACCATGACCTTCAAGGACATCGGCTACCGGCTCGAGCACAGCTTCAACGACACGTTGACGCTGCGCCAGAACCTGCGCTATTTCGAGGCCCGCAACGACATGCCGTCGGCCTCGACCGGCGCCTGGCTGGGCGCCGACCAGCGCCTGATCGCACGCGGCTTCCAGGACCGCGTCGACGAGTCCAGCAATTTTGTCGTCGACACGCAGTTGCAGGCCAGGCTGCGCCAGGGCGAGCTGGCCCACACCGTGCTGCTGGGCGTGGACTACAGCGATCGCAGCCACCGCAGCGAACGCTACAACCGCACGCTGGCGCCGCTGGACGTCTATGCGCCGGTCTATGGCGCCACGCCGGGCCCGCGCGTCGCCGCGCTGAACAGTTCGGACAACGACAGCCGCCGCATGGGCGTCTACCTGCAGGACCAGATGAAGTGGCGCGACAAATGGGTGCTGCTGCTGGGCGGGCGCTACGACTGGGCGCGCAACACCACGCGCGCGCTGTTCCTGCCGCGCGAGGCCACCGAGCGCGACGAGGCCTTCACCGGCCGCGCCGGCCTGGTCTATCTGGCCGACAACGGCCTGGCGCCGTTCGTCAGCTACAGCCAGTCGTTCGAGCCGCAAAGCGGCACCGACCGGCAGGGCGCCAGCTTCGATCCGACCGAAGGCGAGCAATACGAGATCGGCATCCGTTACCAGCCCGCCAACAGCCAGATGCTGCTGAGCGCGGCGCTGTTCCAGCTGACGCAAAGCAAGGTGCTGACGCCCGACCCGGTCGCGCCGACGATGTTCCAGGTGCAGACCGGCGAGATCCGCTCGCGCGGCCTCGAGCTGGAGGCCAGCGTGCCGGTGGCCGACGACCTGCGCCTGATGGCCGCCTATGCCTACACCGACGCACGCATCACGCGCAGCAACAACCCGGCCGAAGTCGATACCCGCCGCGGCGCCACGCCGCGTCATCAGGCTTCGCTGTGGGCCGACTACCGCTTCACGCGGCTGGGCCTGCCGCAGCTGCGCGCGGGCGCCGGCGTGCGTTACGTCGGCACCACCAAGGGCTTATTCAACACCAACGCGCGGGTGCCCGCCTACACCATCGCCGACGCGATGATGAGCTACGAAGCCGGCCGCTGGACCTACACGCTGAACGTCAACAACATCGCCGACAAGGACTACGTGGCCTCGTACACCTACGGCGCGTTCTATGGCCAGCGCCGCACGGTGGTGGCCGGGGCGACCTACCGCTGGTGATAGGGGCGGCCGGGCCGGCCGCGGCTTGCTGCCGTGGCCGCGCCGCGCTGTTCAGCCATCGAGTCCGACCGCCGCCTGCACGAAGGTGTCGACGACCCGCTTGCGGGCATCGCGCCGCGTCACCGCGTAGACCGCGCTGGCGGCGATCACCGCCGGCAGCCGGCAAACCGAGACGCTGCGCGCCGACTGCGCCACGGTCGAGACCGGCACCAGCGCGGCCCCCAGGCCGACGCCTACCAGCGCCAGCTGCGCGGGGATCTCGGCGACGGTCTGCACCACGCGGGCGCCACCGCCGGCCTGCAGGCACAGGCCGTGCAGGCGCTCGGCGAACTCCGAGGTATCCGGACGCAGCGTCACGAACGGCTCGCCGGCCAGTTCGGCCAGATCGAGGCGACGGCGCGCCGCCAGCGCATGCCGCTTGGGCAGCGCCACCACCAGCGGGTCCGGCCACAACAGCACCGACTGCAGTTCTTCGTCGTCGATCGCGCTGCGCGAGATGCTGACGTCGATGCGGCGTTCGCGCAGCGCCTCGAGCTGGCTGGCCGGGTTCATTTCGTTGAGCAGGATCGACAGCTGCGGATGCTCGCGCGTGTAGCGCGCGATCAGCGCCGGCACCGGCCCCAGGAAATGCGAGGCGGCCAGGCCGATCTCGAGCCGGCCGGCCAGCCCGGCGTCGACCGAGCGCACCCGCGAGGTCGCGTCCTTGAGCCGCGCCAGCAGGATGCGCACGTCGTTCAGGAAGGCCTGGCCGGCCTCGGTCAGCACCACGCGCCGGTTGTTGCGCTCGAACAGCCTGACGCCGAGTTCCTGTTCGAGCTGGGCGATCTGGGTGCTGAGCGGCGGCTGCGACATGTGCAGGCGCTCGGCCGCTCGGCGAAAGTTCAGCTCTTCGGCCAGCACCGCGAAATAGCGCAATTGTCGGATTTCCATGCGCGAATGATACGAGAAAGCTATCAAAGCCAACGAAAACCGTATTGGAAAGTATGGCCGGGCAAGGCCAGAATGGCAGCGGCTACAAGAACCCAATAAACCCGTCACCCCCAGACGAACGGAGACAACCGATGCTACGACTTGCCCTCACCGCCCTGCTGGCCTGCAGCGCCTACACCGCCGCGGCGGCCGAATTCCCGTCGCGCCCGATCTCGCTGATCGTGCCCAACCCGCCCGGCGGGCTGGTCGACACCAGCGCCCGGCTGGTGTCCGAGCCGCTGGCCAAGGCACTGGGCGCCACGGTGGTGGTCGAGAACAAGGACGGCGGCAGCGGCAACATCGCCTACCAGGGCGTGGCGCGCGCGCAGCCCGACGGCCACACGCTGCTGGTGTCGTACTCGGCGTATCACGTCGGCAATCCGAACCTGACCAAGAACCTGCGCTGGGACCCGGTCAAGGACTTCGTGCCGGTCGGCCTGGTCAGCATCTCGAGCAACGTCATCGCCGTGCATCCCTCGGTGCCGGCCGACGACCTGCAAGGCTTCATCGCCGAACTCAAGAAGCGCCCCGGCCACTACAGCTATGCCTCGCAAGGCGTGGGTTCGCTGTCGCACATCGGCACCGAGATCTTCACGCAGCAGACCGACACCAAGATGCTGCACGTGCCCTATCGCGGTTCGGGCGCGGCGATCCAGGACGTGCTGGGCGGCGCGGTGCAGGTGTTCATCACCACGCCGCCGTCGGTGATGGGCCATGTGCGCACCAACAAGCTCAAGGGCCTGGCCGTCACCAGCGCTCAGCGCCATCCGATGCTGCCGGACGTGCCGACCGTGGCCGAAGCCGGCCTGGGCGACTACCAGCTCGAAGCCTGGGTCGCGCTGTTCGCGCCGGCCGGCACGCCGCCCGCGGTGGTCGAAAAGCTGGCCAAGGGCCTCGAAGAGGCGCTGACGCGCCCCGAGACCGTCGAGCGCGCCCGCGGCGCCGGCATTGAGGCCCGCTTCGAAGGCCCCGAGGTGCTGGCGCAACGCGTGCAGACCGAGCTGGCCTACTGGGGCAAGACCATCCAGTCGGCCAACATCAGCATCGACTGATTCCCTTCTTCCGTTAATCCCCGCGCCGTCGCTGGCTCGCCGAACCCGGCGGGCGGGCGGCGCTCATCCTGCAGAAAGGCCCGCGCCATGACCCAGACCGCCAAGACGCTGCGTATCGGCCAGATCGTACCCAGCTCGAACACCACGATGGAGACCGAGATCCCCGCGCTGCTGCGGGCCCGCGAGACCATCGCTCCGGAACGCTTCACTTTCCATTCGAGCCGCATGCGGATGAAGCAGGTGACCGCCGAGGAACTCGCCAACATGGACCGCGAATCGGACCGCTGCGCGCTCGAGCTGTCCGATGCCCGCGTCGACGTGCTGGGCTACGCCTGCCTGGTCGCGATCATGAGCCAGGGGCTGGGTTATCACCGCGTCTCGCAGGAGCGCCTGCACCAGGCCACCGTCGACAACGGCGCCGCGGCACCGGTGGTGTCGAGCGCCGGCGCGCTGGTCGAGGGCCTGCATGCGATCGGCGCGCGCAAGGTGGCGATCCTGACGCCCTATATGAAGCCGCTGACGCAGCGCGTGGTCGATTACATCGAACACGAAGGCATCGCGGTGCACGACAGCCTGTCGCTCGAGATCGCCGACAACCTCGAGGTCGGCCGCCAGGACGCGCTGGCGCCCGCCAGCCACGTGCAGCGGCTCGATACGCGCGGCGTCGACGCGGTGGTGCTGTCGGCCTGCGTGCAGATGCCGTCGCTGGCCTCGGTGCAGCGGGTGCAGGACCAACTGGGCCTGCCGGTGGTCAGCGCCGCCATCGCCACGGTGTACCGCATGCTGAAGGTGCTGGAGCTGGACACCCGCGTGCCCGACGCCGGCGAGCTGCTCAGCGGCAAGTACTGAGGCGCGCGGCTGCCAATCGAAGCTTGACCATCCGACCGGATTTTCTGTATTCTGAATTCAGAACACAGGAGCCGCCATGCTCAAGCCGGTCCGCAGCACCCCCGATCTTGCCGAACACGTCTATGCGCAACTGCGCGACGCCATCGTCGCCGGCCAGCTGCGTCCGGGCGCGCGGCTGGCCCAGGAAGACCTGGCCGCGCAGTTCGGCATCTCGCGCCAGCCGGTGCTGCAAGGGCTCGCGCGCCTCGAGCATGACGGCCTGGCGGTGCGCGGCGATGGCCGCGGCACGCTGCAGGTCGCGCCGCTCGATGCCGGCCTGGTGCGGCACTTCTACGAACTGCGCGCCGAGATCGACGCGCTGGCCGCGCGCCGGGCGGCGCAACGCATCGCCGCCGACGAGATCGCGCCGCTGCCGGCCAGCCTGATCGACCGCGGCCTGAGCGCCATCGACAAGGGCCAGCTGCAGGCGCTGATCGCCGCCGACACCCAGTTGCATCACGCCATCTACCAGGCCAGCGGCAATCCGCTGCTCGACAGCCTGCTGGCGCCGCAGTGGAAACATCTCGAACGCGTCATGGGCGCGGTGCTGCAGACCCATTCGCTGCGCGCCGGCCTGTGGGACGAACACCGCGACATCCTGCGCGCGATCAACGAAGGCGACGCGCGCCGCGCCGCCACGCTGTCGCGCGACCACGCGGTGCGCGCCGGCCAGGGCCTGATGCCACGGCTGGACGAAGCGCTGCGCCAGATGGCCTCGGCGGCCTGAGCCGCAAGGCAGACAAGATCACACCCCTTAGACCGGCCCGAGCCGGCACCATCCAACTGGAGACAAGCATGCAACTGACCCAAGCCCAGCTCGAGCAGTTCGACCGCGACGGCTACCTGTTCTTCCCCGGCCTGTTCTCGCGCGACGAGATCTCGACGCTGACCGACGAGGTGCCGCGCCTGTATGCGCAGCATCGCCCCGAGAACATCCGCGAAAAACACAGCGGCGCGGTGCGCACCAACTTCGCCGCGCATCTGTACAGCGACCCGTTCGCGCGGCTGGCACGCCACCCGCGCATGATCAAGCCGGTCGAGCAGCTGTTCGGCGAGCAGCTGTACATGCACCAGTTCAAGATCAACGGCAAGAACGCCTTCGACGGCGACGTCTGGCAATGGCACCAGGACTACGGCACCTGGCTCAACGACGACCTGATGCCGACGCCGCGCGCGATGAACGTGGCGATCTTCCTCGACGACGTCGACACCACCAACGGCCCGCTGATGTTCATCCCCGGCAGCCACAAGCTCGGCGTGCTGGAGGCCGGCCACGACACCACCACCACCAGCTACCCGCTGTGGACCATCAACAACGACAACATCCGCACCATGGTCGAGAAGGCCGGCGGACGTAACGGCGGCATCGTCACGCCGACCGGCCCGGCCGGCTCGATGATGTTGTTCCACTCGTGTCTGGTGCATGCCTCGGGCAGCAACCTCAGCCCCTGGACCCGTGTCAGCGTGTACCTGAGCCTGTGTGCGATCTCGAACCACATCCGCCGCCACAAACGGCCCGAATGGATCGCACACCGCGACTTCGCGCCGATCGAATGCCTGCCCGACGATTGCCTGCAACGCAGCTATCCGGTCGACCTGCCGTGGGCCCAGGGCACGCCCGAGTCGGCCTCGCGCACCTCCGAAGACCGGCTGGCGGAGGTGGCCTGATGAATCTGCACCGACTGCTGCAGCAACGTGAATCGCAGGGCAAGCCGCTGCGCGTGGGCCTGATCGGCGCCGGCAAGTTCGGCTCGATGTACCTGAGCCAGGTGCGCCGCACGCCCGGCGTGCGGCTGGTGGCGGTGGCCGACCTGGCCCCCGACCGCGCCCGCGCCGCGCTCGAGAAGGTCGGCTGGGAAACCGGCCGGCTCAAGGCCGCCTCGTTCGCCGACGCCGAAAAACAGGGCTCGGTGTTCTTCACCGATGATTCGCTGGGCATGATCGCGTCCGGCCACGTCGACATCGTCATCGACGCGACCGGCAGCCCGGCCGCCGGCATCCGCCACGTGCTGGCCTGCTGCGAGCACGGCAAGCACGTCATCATGGTCAACGTCGAGGCCGATGCGCTGGCCGGACCGCTGCTGGCCCGTCGTGCGCAAGAGGCCGGCATCGTCTACTCGCTGGCCTACGGCGACCAGCCGGCGCTGATCTGCGAGATGGTCGACTGGGCCCGCGCGGCCGGCTTCGAGGTCATCGCCGCCGGCAAGGGCACCAAGTACCTGCCCGAATACCATGCCTCGACGCCCGATACCGTCTGGCCCTACTACGGTTTCACGCCCGAGATGGTGGCGGCCGGCGACTTCAACGCGCAGATGTTCAACAGCTTCCTGGACGGCACCAAGAGCGCCATCGAGATGGCCGCGGTGTCGAACGCCACCGGCCTGCTGCCGGCGCCGCAGGGCCTGGAGTTTCCGCCTTGCGGGGTCGACGACCTGGCGCGCGTGCTGCGCCCGCGCAGCGAGGGCGGCATGCTGCACCATCGTGGCCAGGTCGAGGTCATCTCCTCGCTCGAGCGCGACGGCCGGCCGGTGTTCCGCGACCTGCGCTGGGGCGTTTACGTGACCTTCGCGGCCGACAGCGACTACGTGCAGCGCTGCTTCAAGGAGTACGGCCTGGTCACCGATCCCAGCGGCAACTACACGTCGCTGTACAAGCCCTATCACCTGATCGGACTGGAACTGGGCATCAGCGTGGCCAGCGTCGGCCTGCGGCGCGAACCCACCGGCGCGCCGCATGACTGGCACGGCGACGTGGTCGCCACCGCCAAGCGCGCGCTGCGCAGCGGCGAGATGCTCGACGGCGAGGGTGGCCATACCGTCTACGGCCGCTTGATGGCCGCGCGCGAGTCGGTGGCGGGCGGCTATCTGCCGCTGGGCCTGGCGCACAAGGTCAAGCTCAAGGCCGACATCCCGGCCGGCCAGCCAGTGCGCTGGCAGGACGTCTCGTTCGACGACGGCGCCGAAGCGGTGCGGTTCCGCCGCGAGATGGAACGTGCCTGGGGCGCCACGCAGGAAACCGGCCAGGCCGCCGCGGCGACGGTCTGAGCGCAGCATCCCCGCGGCGCGCTGCCGCGGGGGCGGGCAGGCGCGCGACTGAGTCCGTCGCCCGCGAGAAGGACGCCGTCTGGCAATACGCGCTAGCTAGCGACTGCCGCCAGGCGCATGCCGACCGCCTGCAGGACTGCCAGTGCGGTGCGCAAGGACGGATCGCCGTCCGAGCTGAGCGAGCGGTCAAGCTGTTCTCGTGACGACCCGGTTTCGCTCGCGACCGCGGCCATGCCGCGGGCCCGGGCCACGACGCCCAGCGCGTGCGCCACATAGGCGGCATCGTTGGTCGCCAGCGCGTCATTCAGAAAGGCTCGGATCGCGTCGGCGTCGCGCAGGTCCTCGGCGGCGACGTAGGGGGTCAGTTCAGGGCGCTTGCTCATCGAGTTCACTCCAGGCACGTGCCAGACGTCTGGCACGTGCGATATCGCGATGCTGGCTTCGTTTGTCGCCGCCACACAGCAACAGCACGACCGCCCCCGCGCGGCGATCGCCGCCCGCGCCGTGCTGTCGTCCAATCGCTCGCGCCAGGCGCGAAATTCGGGTGTCTGCAGTAACTGGAGCATGGGACTTTAGTTCAAAGAAAACCAGTCGCGATAGCCCCTGCCCCGAAAAACGGGCGAAGCCGGGAAGCGCAAGGTGTCGAATGCTTGCAGCAATCGACAGCATCACGTCACCGGCCACGCCCGTCACCGTCACATCAACCTAAGCAGCCATCGGCAAAAACCCTCACGGCTCGCCGATGGCCACCGCTCAGCCTTCGCCCAGCTCGCGCATCACCGCGTACAGCTTGGACTTGGCCTCGAATCCCACGCCCGGCACGTCGGGCAGGCCGACATAACCGTCCTCGACCGCGATGCCATCGGCGAAGCCGCCAAAAGGCTGGAACACGTCGGGATAGGATTCGTTGCCGCCCAGGTGCAGCCCGGCGGCGATGTTCAGCGACATCTGGTGGCCGCCATGCGGCACCACGCGGCGCGACGACCAGCCCTGCTCGGCCAGCACGTCGAGCGTGCGCAGGTACTCGACCAGCCCGTAGGAGAGCGCGCAGTCGAACTGCAGGAAATCGCGCTCGGGCCGCATGCCGCCGTAGCGCAGCAGATTGCGGGCATCCTGGTGCGAGAACAGGTTCTCGCCGGTCGCCATCGGACCGTCGTAATGCCCGGCCAGTTCGGCCTGCAGGGCGTAATCGAGCGGATCGCCGGCCTCTTCGTACCAGAACAGCTTGTAGGGCGCGAGCGCCTTGGCGTACTCGATCGCGGTCGGCAGGTCGAAGCGGCCGTTCGCATCGACGGCCAGGTGGCTGCCGTCGCCGACGATCTTGAGCACCGCCTCGATACGCGCCAGGTCTTCAGCCAGCGGCGCCGCGCCGATCTTCATCTTGACCACGCGATAGCCACGATCCAGGTAGCTGCGCATCTCGTCCTGCAGCTTGGCGTGGTCCTTGCCCGGGTAGTAATAACCGCCGGCCGCGTAGACCCAGACCTTGTCGTCGGCCTGGCCGCCGCGATAGCGCTCGGCCAGCAGCCGGTACAGGGGCTTGCCTTCGATCTTGGCGACCGCGTCCCAGACCGCCATGTCGATGGTGCCGACCGCGACCGAGCGCTCGCCGTGGCCGCCGGGCTTCTCGTTGCTCATCAAGGTCTTCCAGATCGCGAAGGGGTCGAGATTGTCGCGTTCGGCGTCGACCAGGCTGGCCGGGTCGGCCTCGGCCAGGCGCGCCAGGAACCGGTCACGCATCAGCGCGCCCTGCCCGTAGCGGCCGTTGGAGTTGAAGCCGTAGCCGATCACCGGCTTGCCATCGCGGATCACGTCGGTGACGACGGCCACGACCGAGCAGGTCATCTTGGAAAAATCGATGTAGGCGTTGGCGATCGGCGAGGCAATCGAAACGGTTTTCTCGCGGATGTCGGTGATGCGCATGTGTCGGTCTCCTATGTTTATCCGGCATGACATGCATCACAAGTTAGCCGCCGGTGCCAAAGCAGGCCAATGCTAAGATCGTGACACCCTATGCACGATCGGCATGACCATGGAACTGGCCTGGCTGTTGGACTTCATTGCGCTGAGCGAGACCGGCAACTTTTCGCGCGCGGCCGCGCAGCGCCATGTGACCCAGCCGGCCTTCAGCCGCCGCGTGCGCGCGCTCGAGACCTGGATGGGCGTCACGCTGTTCGACCGCACGCCGCAGGGCGCGGTGCCGACCGCGGCCGCGCGGCAGATCCTGCCGGCCGTGCGCGAGATCGCCCGCCGGCTGCCGCAGATGCGCCAGGAGGCCCGCGAGATCGCCGGGCAGAGCACGCCGGTGCTGCACTTCGCGGCGACCCATTCCTTGTCGTTCACCTTCTTCCCGGACTGGATCCGCCGCGCCGGCCAGGGCGCGCCGCTCGAAGCCGTGCGGCTGTCCTCCGACAGCATGGCCGCCTGCGAGCAGCTGCTGGCCAGCGGCCAGGCGCAATTCCTGCTGTGCCATCACCTGCCCGGCGCGCCGCTGCCGCTCGATCCGGCCCGCTTCGACTCGTGCGCGGTCGGCCACGACGCGCTGCTGCCGCTGGCCGCGCCGGCCCCCGGCCAGCGGCGCGCGACATCACGGCGCAAGCAGGCGCCGCTGCCCTACCTGGCCTACGACGAGGCCTCCGGCCTGGGCCGCATCGTGCAACAGCGGCTCGCGCACGGCGGCGACGCGCTGCGGCTCGAGCCGGTGTTCCGCTCGCACCTGGCCGCGGTGCTGATGTCGATGGCCAGGCAGGGCAAGGGCATGGCCTGGCTGCCCGCCAGCCTGGCCGAGCAGGAGCTGGCCGAGGGTTCGCTGGCCCCCGCGCTGCCGGCGGCATGGCGCATCGACCTGGAGATCCGGCTGTGCCGGCCGCGCGCGACGATGAGCGCGTTCGCCGAGGCGTACTGGTCCCAGGTCCAGGCCCCGCCGCCGCCGCGCTGACCTGCTGCGCAGGGCGCCGCCGACCCGCTCGTCCACCAACACGCGGCCGCCACGCTGCATGGCTTTTCATGCGCTACAAGTGGTAAGCAGCGCCGCCCGCAGGCACGGGGCGCGGCTACCATCTAGGCTCGCCCTCGCCGACCTTGCCTTACCCTCCGGAGCGCTCATGGCCAATCGCAGCTATCTCTTCTCGTGCAACGTCGTGCCGCGTCCCGACCTGCCCAAGGAATCGGTGAAGGTCCAGGGCCTGGCCGAATGGAACTACGAGATCCCGCTGGCCTTCCGCCTGCTGGCCTCGGCCGATCCGGCCCCCTGCGGCTCGCTGGTGTGGGACACACCGGACCAGATCGCCATCGCCGCCGACTACCAGCAAGGCGTCACGCGGCTCAAGGCATTCCTGAGCCGCATCGAGTTGCCCGAGGCCGGCACGCTGATCGCCGACACGGTGACCTTCCTGGACCAGGCCGACAACCAGAACCCCTACATCGTGCTCGAATGCGGCGAGCTCTACGAGATGTCCGACGAGCCGCCGTTGCAGCAGAACGCAGCGTTGCTGGCGCGGCTGCAGGCCGATCTGGACGAAGAGGTGGCGGTGACCTTGAAGTCGCTCGAGCCGGTGCAGCCCAAGCCGCCCGGCCTGATCGGCAAGCTGATGGGCAAGAAGGAAGTGCCGATCCAGGCCACCCCTGAACAGTTGGAGATCCTCAACTCGCTGGGTTTGAGCAACTGGTCGAACAAGCTGTATTACACGCCCTGAATCCTGACTCCTGAACCGCCGCGGGGGGGGGGGGGGGCGCGCCGCCCCGCCCCCGCCCCCCCCGCC
>JAEZBO010000107.1 GCA_023427085.1 Pseudomonadota bacterium | reverse complement strand
GCGCAGCGCCGGTCCGACAGCCAGGCCGCCAGCGTCTGGCCCGCCGGCGCTGCGTCGAACTGGCGGAAACCGGCCGCCTGCAATTCGGCGACCAGGCAGCCGGCTTCGGCGCGCCACGCGCGCGGGTGGCCGGCCAAGGGCTCGAGCGCGGTCAGGGCCACCGACGGATCGACCCACAAGGTCGGCGCGTCGGCTTGCTGCGCGGCGCCATCCGAGCCTGCCTCGGCGGTCAGCATGACGCCATCCGAACCGGTCTCGCCCGCCGCAGCGACGCCCCGCTCGCCCTGCCCTACGCCGCCCGCCAGCGCCAGCCGCACGCCATGCGTGGCGCACAAGGAGCGCGCCGCATGGACATCCTGCGCGCGTGCTGGCGCCAATCGTGCCTGGTTTGGCTGCGCGAGCCCGGCCGCGCCCTCGCGCGCCGCGGCCGGCTTGGCCGTCGCGTCGATCACGTCGACCCGACCCAGGCAGGCCAGCCGCAACTCGTCGACGAAGCGCCGCCACGGATCGGCGCGGCCCTGCCCGCGTCCGAACAGAAAGGAACGGCGGCTGTTCTGCATGACTACAATTCCTTTTTACGCAAGAGTGTCTCCATGTCCCGTCTCGCCCATCGCAACCAGGATGTGCTGCCCTTCCGGGCCGTCGAATTGTTCAAGGAGGCTGGCGCGCTGAAGGCGGCCGGCCGCGACATCGTCAGCCTGGGGATCGGAGAGCCGGACTTTACCGCCCCGCCCCCGGTGCTGGAAGCCCTGGCCCGCGCCGCCCGCGACGGCCATAGCGGCTACAGCCCGCCGGCCGGCCTGCCGGCACTGCGCGAGGCGATCGCCCAATACTACGCCGAGCACTTCGGCGCCCACGTCGATCCGGGCCGCGTGATCGTCACCGCCGGGGCCTCCGGCGCGCTGCAACTGGCGGCGCTGGCGCTGATCGATCCGGGCGACGAGATCCTGATGCCCGATCCCTGCTATCCGGCCAACCGCAACTTCGTGCTCAGCGCCGGCGGCATCGCGCGGCTGATCCCGGCCAGCGCGCAAGGCCGTTTCCAGCTCGGCGCGCAAGACCTGCGCGAGCACTGGAGCGAGCGGACCCGCGGCGTGCTGATCGCCTCGCCCAGCAATCCGACCGGCACCAGCATCGCGCCGCAGGCGCTGGCCGAGCTGCTCGAGGAAACCCGCCGGCGCCAGGCGCTGGTGATGATGGACGAGATCTATCTGGGCCTGAGCTACGACGGCCAGCCTCGTTCGGCGTTGACGCTGGACGACGACATCGTCGTGATCAACAGCTTTTCAAAGTTCTTCCATATGACCGGCTGGCGGCTGGGCTGGCTGATCGTGCCGCCGGACATGGTCGCGCCGATCGAGAAGCTGGCCGCCAGCCTGGCGATCTGCGCGCCGACGCTGGCGCAGCATGCGGCGCTGGCCTGCTTCGATGCCGAGGCGATGGCCATCTACGCGCAACGGCGCGAGGCCTTCCGCCAGCGGCGCGACTACCTGGTGCCGGCGCTCGAGCGGCTGGGCCTGCGGGTGCCGGTCAAGCCGGACGGCGCCTTCTATATCTATGCCGACGTGTCCGGGCATGGCATGGACAGCGCGGCGTTCTCGCACCGGCTGCTGTACGAAGCCGGCGTGGCCGCGGTGCCGGGGCTGGACTTCGGCCCGGCCCACGCGCAGCGCATGCTGCGCTTCTCGTATGCCACCGCGCTGGACCGGCTGCAGGAAGCGGTCGCGCGGATGGAGAGATTGCTGGGCGGCTGAGCGCGGCCGTGCCGGCGATCCGCCAGTGCGCCAAGCCTCAGTCGCGCGCCAGCGGCACGCCGGCGGCCAGCGCCAGGCGGCGCCGCTCGGCCTGCACCTTGGCGCCGTAACCGCCGTCGGTCGGACCGGTGGCGCCCACATAGCAGGCCAGCCCGCCCGCGCGCGAGCCGCGCCGGTCGATGCAGTCGCGCAGGATCTGCCCGCCGACCTTGATGTTGGCGACCGGATTCAAGGCCACGCCGTCGCCGCCGCCGAACTGTTCGAATTTATCCTGGTGCACGCTGGTCATCACCTGCATCAGGCCCTGTGCGCCGACATGGCTTTCGGCGAACGGGTTGTAGCGCGATTCGATCGCCATCACCGCCAGCAGCAGAATGGGATCGAGCTCGAGGTCGTGGCCGACCAGGAACGCCGTGTTGACCAGCACGCCGGTGGCGTCATAGGCGACCCGGTACTTGCGCGAGATGTATCCCCGCAAGGCCTCGACCTGCTCGCGCGTGACGCCGTGATGGTTGAGGATGCGGGCCGGCGGCACCGAACCGATCGCGCTGAGGAAGTTGCGCACGCCCGGCATCGCCATCGCGGCCGGCGCGGCCTGCTGGGCGTTGCCGCCGGGCGCGGCGCTGGCCGACTGCACCAGCGCCAGCTCGTCGAGCTGGCCCGGCGTGTCGTTGCCGGCGGCATGATTGGTGGCGTCGGGCGCCAGCACGGTCATCAGCGCGCCGTGCGCCTGCATGGCCTGGCCGCGCAGGCCCGGCAAGGCGACTATGATGGCTGCGGCGACCAGCACCGCGATGCCGAGATAGACCGCGCTGGTGCGAACCAGCTCGGCAAGATGATGATGGGCGGTGACCGCCAGCCTGCGCCAGGTCGCGACAGGCCTGTCCGACGGATCAGACATCGGTGGACCTCCTGCTTGGGGAAAGGTCCCGATGTTAACCTTTGTGCCAATTGGCATATGTAACCAAATTAACGGATGTTGAAGGTGAAATACCGGGACCTAAGAGACTTTATCGCCCAGATCGAGCAACGCGGCGCCTTGCGGCGGATCGCCGCGCCGGTGTCGACGAACCTGGAAATGACCGAGATCGGCGACCGCGTGCTGCGCGCCGGCGGCCCGGCCCTGCTGTTCGAGAACGCCCGCCATGACGGCAAGCCGGCCGGCCGGCCGGTGCTGGCCAACCTGTTCGGCACGCCGCAACGGGTAGCCTGGGGCATGGGCGCCGAAGACGTCGGCGCCTTGCGCGACACCGGCGAGCTGCTGGCCTCGCTGCGCGAACCCGAGCCGCCGCGCGGCTTTCGTGATGCGCTGTCGAAGGTCGCGATGCTGAAGTCGGCGATGTGGGACATGAGCCCCAAGACCGTGCGCAGCCCGTCCTGCCACGAGATCGTGCTGGAGGGCGACGACGTCGACCTGAACGCGCTGCCGCTGCAGACCTGCTGGCCCGGCGACGTCGCACCGCTGCTGACCTGGGGCCTGGTGATCACGCGCGGCCCCAAGGCGCGCCGGCAGAACCTGGGTATCTACCGCCAGCAGCTGATCGGCCGCAACAAGCTGATCATGCGCTGGCTGTCGCATCGCGGCGGCGCGCTCGACTTCCGCGACCATTGCCTGGCCAACCCGGGCCAGCCCTTCCCGGTCGCGGTGGCGCTGGGCGCCGACCCGGCCACCATCCTGGGCGCGGTCACGCCGGTGCCCGACAGCCTGTCCGAATACCAGTTCGCCGGCCTGCTGCGCGGCTCGCGCACCGAGGTCGCGCAGGCGCTGGGCAGCACGCTGTCGGTGCCGGCCAGCGCCGAGATCGTGCTCGAGGGCCATCTGCTGCCCGCCAGCGATCCGCGCGCCCGCGCGCCGCAGGTGCCCGACGGCGCCCCGCCGCCGCCGCGCTCGGACTACGAGATGGCGCTCGAGGGCCCCTACGGCGACCACACCGGCTACTACAACGAGCAGGACTGGTTTCCGGTCTTCACGGTCGAGCGCATCACGATGCGGCGCGACGCGATCTACCACACCACCTACACCGGCAAGCCGCCCGACGAGCCGGCCGTGCTGGGCGTGGCGCTCAATGAGGTGTTCGTGCCGCTGCTGCGGCGCCAGTTGCCCGAGATCGTCGACTTTTATCTGCCGCCCGAAGGCTGCAGCTACCGACTGGCGGTGGTGTCGATCCGCAAGCAGTACGCCGGCCACGCCAAGCGCGTCATGTTCGGACTGTGGAGCGTGCTGCGCCAGTTCATGTACACCAAGTTCATCGTGGTGGTCGACGAGGACATCGACGTGCGCGACTGGAAGGAAGTCGTCTGGGCGATGACCACCCGCATGGACCCGGTGCGCGACATCGTCACGGTCGAGAACACGCCGATCGACTACCTGGATTTTGCGTCGCCGGTCTCGGGCCTGGGCGGCAAGCTCGGCATGGACGCCACCAACAAGTGGCCCGGCGAGACGCAGCGCGAATGGGGCCGGCCGATCCGCATGGACGACGCGGTCAAGGCGCGCGTCGACGCGATCTGGGACGAGCTCGGGCTGTAGACGACGCCTCAGTCGCCAAACAGCACCACCGGCCGGCCCTGATCGTCCAGGATGCGGGCGCTCAATCCATAGACCGCCTGCAATACGGCGGGATTGAGCACCTGCGCCGGCGCGCCGTCGGCCACCAGCCGGCCCTGCTTCAGGAACACCAGACGGTCGCACCAGCGCGCCGCCAGGTTGATGTCATGCAGCACCACCAGCACGCCCAGGCCTTCGTCGCGGGCCAGCTGCCGCGCGCCGCGCAGCAGCCCGTGCTGGTGCAGCGGATCGAGGCTGGCGGTCGGCTCGTCCAGCAGCAGGTAGCGCGGCTGGCCGTCCTCGCGCGCCGCCAGCGCCTGCAACAGCACGCGCGCGCATTGCACGCGCTGCTGCTCGCCGCCCGACAGGGACGCGTAGGTGCGCTGGCGGAAATCCAGCGCGTCGGCCAGCGCCAGCGCGCGGCCGATCCCGTCTTGCACCTGCGCGGCCGGCAGCTCGGGGTGGGCATAGGCGCCCATCGCCACGACCTCGTCGACCAGCAGGTCGAAACCCAGGCTGCTGTGCTGCGGCAGCACCGCGCGGCGCCGCGCCAGCGCGGCCGGTCCCAGCGCGGCCAGCGGCCGGCCGTCCAGGCTGGTCTGCCCGGCATGCGGCGCAAGGTCGCCGGCCAGCACCGACAGCAGCGTCGACTTGCCGGCGCCATTGGCGCCCAGCAGCGCGGTCAGCCTGCCGGGCAACAAGTCGAAGTCGACGTCCGTGAGGATCTCGCGCGCGCCGCGGCGCGCCACCAGGGCGTGTACCGACAGGCTCATCGCCGCCCTCCGCGGTACAGCAGCCACAGGAAGAACGGCCCGCCGATCAGGCTGGTCACCAGCCCGATCGGCAGCTCGGCGGGCTGCACCACCAGCCGCGCCAGCCAGTCCGCCAGCGTCAGCGCCAGCGCGCCGCCCAGCATCGAGGCCGGCAGCAGCCAGCGATGGTCGGCGCCCAGCACCAGCCTGACCAGATGCGGCACCACCAGGCCGACGAAGGCGATGCCGCCGGTGGCGGCCACCAGCGGGCCGACCGCCAGCGCGGTCGCGAGCACCAGCTTGCGCCGCACCGTGCGCAGCGCGAATCCCAGGTGCTGCGCTTCGCGCTCGCCCAGCAGCAAGGCATTGAGCACCCGCCACTGGCGGGCCAGCCAGGCGCAGACCAGCAGCGTCCACGGGCCCAGCACCGCCAGCAGCGACCAGTTGGCGCCGGCCAGGCTGCCCATGCTCCAGAAGGTCAGGTCGCGCAGTTGCGCGTCGTTGGCCGAATAGGTCAGCAGGCCGATCAGGCTGCCGGCCACGGTATTGATCGCGATGCCAGCCAGCAGCAGGCCGGCCACGCCCGGGCTGCGCCGGCCCAGCGCATAGGCCGCGCCGATCGCCAGCAGGCTGCCGGCGAAGGCCGCTGGCGCCAGCACCCAGAAACCGCCGCCGACCAGCACGATCGCCGCGACCGCGCCCAACGCGCCGCCGGCGGAGATGCCGATCAGCCCGGGTTCGGCCAGTGGGTTGCGGAATAGCGCCTGCATGACCGCGCCGGCCAGCGCCAGCGCGGCGCCGGCCACCATGCCGAACAGCACGCGCGGCAGCCGGATGTCGAGCAGCACGTTGCGCCACAGGGTTTCGTGTTCGCCGTGCTGGCCCAGCAGCAGCCGCGGAAAGGCCGACAGCGGAATCGGCAAGGCGCCCGAGGCTGCCGCCATCAGCGCGGTCGCGGCCAGGCAGGCGGCCAGCAGGAGCAGCGCGCGGCGCGCCTTGGCGTTGCGGTCCACGTGGCGGCCCGTGCCT
>JAEZBO010000092.1 GCA_023427085.1 Pseudomonadota bacterium | reverse complement strand
CCACCGCCGCATGCAGCGCCGCCGCCGCGCCGGGCAGCAGCGCCAGGCTGGCGACGGTGGCCAGGCCGGTCAGGAACGGCCCCAGGCAGATGCCGGTCGCCAGCCGCAGCGCCGGCGTGGCCGATGCGTCGGCCTGCCACGGCAGCCGACAGGCCAGCCGCAGGCCGGCCCAGCTGGCGCACAGCACCAGGGCACAGAATGCCAGCCAGGCGAGGCCGGAGGCGTCAGTCACGCTGGATCAGCGTGCGAGCACGCAGTCCGCCGGACCGACAGCTCATTCGGGGCGTCCGAGTTCGTTGATGCGGCGGATGGTCGTGTCGAAGTCCAGGCCGATCGCGTCCAGATACCACTTGATCGACTGCGGCCGCGGACGGTTCTCGGTGAACACCGCCTGCAGCGCCTCTTCGCGCGTGACCATGCCTTCGCGGATCTGGTTGCTGCGGAAGGTGTCGAACTCGGAGAAGCCGCGTGCCGTCAGGTAGATGTAGTTGTAGAACGGCGCGGTGCCGTCGCCGATGCGCCAGGTGCTGTCGGTGTCGGTGGCCAGTTCCCAGTCGTAGTCGTCGAGCAGCACGCGGTTGACGTCCTGTTCGTTCCAGACCAGGTGATCGAACACGAAGAAGAAGTCGCGGCGCGGCTCGAAGTAATAGGCCGAGAACGCGCCCAGCGTATCGAGCATCGAGCTGTTGATGTAGCGCGGGTTGCGCAGGAAATTCACGCCGTAGTAGGCCGCCATCTTCAGCTTGCGGCTGCTCGACAGGTAGTCCAGCCGCTCTTTCTCGAAGTCGGGCGGCACGTTGCAGAAGCCCGACTTGAAGTCGGTGTTCTCGAGCGGGTTGGCGCACCACAGGTCGGTGCGGATGCCGGTCTGGCGCTTGATCTGGTTGACGATGCTGAAGAAGTGCTTGTCGCCCGCCATGAACAGCGGCACGATGCCCAGCGCCGGCCGGTGCAGCCAGGCCGAGACGTTCTTGCGGATGTTCTCGCGCTTTTGCTTGATGTTGGCCGACACCAGGATGTTCTGCACGCCCAGTTCGCCGCACATGCGTGCGACGTTGCGGCGCGCCAGGTCGGTCACCATGCCCCAGTCGTAGGTGAAGGTGATCGGATTGAAGCCGAACTCCTTCTTGATCAGGTGCAGGCCGTAGCTGCTGTCGCGGCCGCCGCTGAACGGCACGATCGCGTCGGGCATGCCGTTCTTGCTGCGGTACTTCTCGAGCGAGGCGACGAAGCGGTCCTGCTCGGCCTTCGGATCCTTGCCCTTGTAGCGCGGCTTGTAGTTGTGGCAGTAGTTACAGACGCCCTGCGCATCGAAGCGGATGTACGGGAAGGTCTCCGGCAGCACGCAGCGGCTGCAACGGCGCAGGCTGCGCACGCGCTGCTCGTCGTAGCGGATCAGGTCCGAGTCGAAGCCCGGCGTCAGCGGCGTGAAGCCTTCGACGCGGCCCGAGGTGGCGCGGATCGCCAGGTCGCGATGGGCCGGCGCCTGCGGCTGCAGGCTGAACGCATGCAGCGTGTCGGCATCACCGTCGGCCAGCGCGAACGGCGTGATCGTGAAGGTGTCCAGGTCGACGTGCAGCGCCTGGCCGGGCGGCAGCCAGTCGATCGCCGCGCCGCCCTTGGGCGCCAGGCCGGACTCTTCCAGGCCCTTTTCCAGGATGTGGCGCTCGGACGCGAACACCAGCGACTGGTCGGCATCGTCGCGGCGGTAGTAGAGGTCGCCGGTATTGGTGGCAAGCACGGCCCAGTTGCCGCGATGATGCACCCAGCCGATCGACGCGGCGCCGCGCAGGTCGCGGTAGGCCGCGCGGGTGGCGGCCACCGGGCCGGCGCCGCGCCCGACTTCGTCGGCCATGATGGCCGACAGCACCTCGGTATCGACCTCGGCGTGGCGTTGCAGATGGGGGCGTTCGGCCCACAGCGCGTCGACGTTGACGACGATGCCGTTATGGATGGTGGTGACGCCGTTGGCGTGGACCGGCTGGTTGTTCTGCGGCAGGTTGGCCGAGCCGTTGGTGACCAGCCGCGAATGCGCCAGGATCACCTCGGCGTACGGCGCCGGTGCCTGGCCGCGATACGCGCCGCTGGCGATCTCGGCGGTGATCTTGCGGTAATCGGGCGCGCGCAGCAGCTCGGTGGCCGGGATGTCGCCCTTGAGCGTGATGGTCTCGGGCGCGCCGGGCGAGTACAGGTGCAGGCCGGCCGACTCCTTGCCGCGGGTCTCGGAGTGGCGATAGAGACTGGCCAGCGCCTTGACCGTCAGCTCGCCGGTGAGTTGCGAGGCGGGACCGGAGAGAATGCCAAAAATTCCACACATAAGATCATCCAGCCATTTTGTTCGTTAGCAGATTCCAGCCCACCAGCCGTCGCGACATCGAGAACAGCACGATCAGTCCCACCATGTAGCTGGCAGCGGTGCCGAGTGCGGCGCCGGCGATGCCCAGCTGCGGGATCAGGATGATGTTGAGCACGATGTTGGTGACGACGACGACGAAGTTCTGCAAGGTCTGATAGCCCGGGAAGCCCGAGACCATCAGCAGGTTGTCGAAGGGTACAAAAGTCGAGATCAGCGTCAGGCCGCCCAGCAGGATCGCCAGCGGCACCAGGCCCTCGAGCAGCTCGGGCTTGACCAGGATGTGTTCGACCGCGATGAAGTAACCCGCGCCGATCAGCAGCGAGGCCAGCGACACCAGCGGCAGCATGCCGCGGCGCGACAGCCGCATCAGCCGCAGGCTCTGTTCCCAGGCCTGGTCACGGCGCGCGGCGACCAGGATCGGATTGACGTTGACGCGCACCATCGCCAGCATGTGGTACAGGCCGTCGGCCAGCATGGCCGCGAAGCTGTAGATGCCGACCTCGCGTTCGGACAGGAAGATGCCGATGATCAGCACGTCCACGCGGGTGTTGATCTCGAGGAACATGCCCGAGGGCAGGCTCTTGAGGCCGAAGCGCACGTGCTGCGTCAGCCAGGCGCGGTCGAAGGTGTAGCGGCCCAGCAGCCCGGCGCGGCCCAGGTACAGCAGCGCGGCGATCACGGTGACCAGTTCGGCGGCGAAGAAGGCCAGCGACGCGGCCTCGAAGGCCAGGTCCGACAGCGCCACGCCGACCACCCACGCCATCACCAGGATGTAGCGTGCCGCCTGCAGCACCGAGAACGCGCGCATGTGGCGCATGCCGTTGATGTACGAGATCAGGACCTTGTTGAGCGGGAACAGCGTCAGGCCCAGGCCGACCCAGGCGATCGCGCGGCCGCTGGCGGCGCTGTTGAACAGCTGGCCGAACAGCGGCGCGGCCAGCCAGATCGCGGCGCCGACCAGCAGGCCCAGCGCCAGCGCCAGCGACGCACCGGTCCACAGCAGCCGCCGGCGGGTCTCGGCGTCGTCGCTGTAGTGGGCCGACGACCGCAGCACCGAATAGTGCACGCCGGCGGCCGCGAACTGCGACGCGATGATGTACACCGCGTAAGACAGGTTGAAGATGCCCAGCGCGCTCGGGTCGCGCAGCACCGCGATCGCGACGTTGATCGCGATGCCGCTGGCGGCCAGGATGAAGAAGCTGCCCGCGGTCCAGACGATGTCGCGCGAGAGCTTCCTGTCACCGCTGTGCGAGGCGCCGGCCTGCGTCATGCGCGGGTCTCGTCCGGATGGATCTGTTCGGAATACTCGAGATCGCGGGTGCGCATCGGCGGGTTCAGGTGCTTGTTCTCTTCATAGTCGAACCACATCGCGAACGAGGTCGAGTTGAAGGCCAGCGAGAACGTGAACAGCCAGGTCAGGAAGGTGATCTCGGGCACCGAGCCCTGCATGACCCACAAGGCCACCAGGCGGATGAACATCAGCGCGCTCAGGAACAGCGAGAAGAAGCCGAACGCGTAGAAGAACACCAGCGGGTGGAAGTTGCGGATGATGTACTTCTCTTTGAGGCGCCAGAAGAACAGGCGCACGATCAGGCTGCCGATCGAGAAGATCACCTTGCGGATGCGGATGCCGGATTTTTCGCCGACGTTGTAGACCGGCTCGACCGGCACGTCGAGCACGCGCATGCCGGCCACGTTCAGCTTGACCAGCAGGTCGTTGGGCTGGCCGTAGCGCTTGAACATCTTGTCCCAGTCGATCACCTTGAGCGCGCGGGCGTTGATCGCGGTGTAGCCGGTCTGCGAATCGGCCACGTGCCAGTAGCCCGAGGCGATCTTGGTCAGCAGCGACAGCGCCGAGTTGCCGAAGAACCGCACCTTGGGGATCTTGCGGAAGGCGTCGCCGGTGACCAGGCGGTTGCCCTTGGTGTAGTCGACCGAGCCGTCGGCGACCGGTTCGAGGATGGCGGGCAGGTCCAGCGGGTTCATCTGGCCGTCGCCGGCCATCACCACGGCGATGTCGATGTTGTTGTCGCGGCTCCATTTGTAGCCGCTCGCGATCGCGCCGCCCACGCCCTGGTTGACCACGTGGTCGATCAGTTGCAGGCGCGGCGTACCGTACAGCGGGTGTTGGCGCACCACCTCGGAGGTCTTGTCCTTCGAGAGGTCGTTGACGATGATGATGACGTCGACACAGTCGGGCATCGTATCGATCACGCGGGTGATCTGGGTTTCTTCGTTGTGCGCCGGTACGACTACGCTGACGGTTTTCTCTTTGTACATTCGGATTCCATCGCCTCGTCACGCGAGGCTTCTTTGGGGTATGCAGCCCGCCGCTGCCAGGGCGGGCCTGGCAGCCGGTCGGGGATTTTACGCTCAGGCGCGGGTGCCGTGGGGCCGGCTCAGCGCAGATCCAGCGGCGCCGCCGCCCTCGAAAAATAGAGCGCGGCCCAGGCGGCGTTCTGGATTTCCCACGGCGAGCTGACACGGGCGTATTGCCGCGCCACGGTGGGCGACAGGCGCACCACCGCGCCCTGCCGGGCCAGCTCGTAGGCGACGAAGGGATACAACTTGCCGTGCGCAACCAGCGTCGTCGCGGAATCCAGGATTCTACTTCGTCGCATGGCCGGCAGATGGGCCGACGCCGCCAGCGCCGACATCGCGTCGATCGAGCGGAACGAGATCCAGGCCTTGATCTTGTCGCCGGCGAACTCGGGCATGTTCTCGGACACGCCGTCCTCGCGGCGCCAGCCATCCATGGCCGTGCCCCACCAGTAATCCCACACGCCGGTGCCGGGCAGCGCGCCGTCCTGGCTGATGCGCTCGAGAAAGTAAGCGATGATGTCCAGCGACGCCGCCAGCTCGGGCGCCTGTTGCGGCGAGCGGCCGGGGGCGGCCGTCGACAGCAGCGAATAGGCCCACTCGTTCTGGTGGTTGTAGGGCACCGCGGTGCCGTCGTAATAGAACTTGCTGCCCTTGGGCCAGCGCAGGTGCGCGCGGCCCGGCGCCAGCCAGTGCTCGGGCTCGCCGTCGCGCGCCAGCACCTCGATGTGGCCGTCGAGCGCGGCGACCTGCTGGCGCAGCGCCGCGTAACCGGGGATCGGCCGCGGGTCGGGCAGCTCGGTCAGGTAGCGGTTCAGCAGCAGCAGCAGGCGGCTGGACTGCACCGCGAACAGGGCCTTGCTGCGGTCGACCGTGAACGCGCGGGTCAGGTAGCGGCCCTGCTGCCAGTGTTGCGCCGCCAGCGCGATCTCGAGGTCGAGCCGCTGGCGCAGGCCCGGCAGCAGCTCGGCCATCTGGCTGCGGTAGACCTCGTCGCGGCCGGCCAGCTGCAGGATGTCGAGGAAACCGTTCAGGTAATAGATCTGCGACCACGGAATGCGGCCTTCGGTGTTGTCGACGCCGAACTCCATCCAGCCCGATTGCTGGATGCGCCGCAGATCGTAGGCCAGCAGCCGGCCGAAGTCGGCCGGCCGGCGCGCCCAGTCCAGCGCCAGCGCGGCCTGCTCGCTCTCGCCGGTGACGTGCAGGCGCCAGGGCACGCCCGGGCTGGTCAGCGCCGGCCGCGCGAGCGCGTCCGGGCCGAACACCATGAACTCGGACTCGCGCGGCGCGGGCGCCTGGCACAGGCCGGCCGGGCCTTGCGGCGTGGCGATCGCCTCGATGATCTTCTGGCAGCCTTCGATGCGGGTCTCGTCGACCTGGCCGTCGGCGCCGATGGCGGCCTGCAGCGTGCCGCCCAGCAGGTAGAGCTGGCTGCCGTGCGCGACGAAGTTCAGCCCCGGGATCATCTCGTAGGTGCCGCCGGCCGGATCGCGCAGCTGCGGCAGGCGCTGGGCCTGGCCTTGCAGGGTGTAGCGGCCATCGGACCCCAGACGCCAGCGCAGCAGGTAGTTGTGCAGCGTCGGGTTGTCGTAGACCACCAGATAGAGCTGCCCGTCGTGCCAGGTCATGGCGCGCGGCATCAGCTGCGCGTCGTGGATCCGTTCGATGGGGGTGGCGACCGGCTCGGCGTCGCCGCTGCGGGTGACCAGGCGCAGGTCGCCGTCCGGCAGCGAGCGCCACAGCACGGTCTGGCGGACCGGGGCGGGGGGCGTGGTGGCGGCGGC
>JAEZBO010000278.1 GCA_023427085.1 Pseudomonadota bacterium | reverse complement strand
GCGCGGCCTCGGTGCCCTCGGCGGCCAGCAGCGCCGTCAGCGCCTGCTGGCGCGCCAGCACCGGGGCGTTGTCGCGCAGCGGATGATGGAGCCAGCGGCGCAGCAGGCGGCTGCCCATCGGCGTGCGGCAGTCGTCCAGGATCGAGAACAGTGTCGGCGCCTCCTCGCCCGACAGCGTGCGGGTCAGTTCAAGGTTGCGGCGCGAATAGGGGTCGAGGATCACGTACTGGCCGGCGCGGTCGGCGCACAGCGCCTGCACGTGGGCCAGCGCCTGCGACTGCGTGCGCGCGGCGTAGCGCAACAGCGCGCCGGCCGCGCAGATCGCGGCGGGCAGGTCCTCGACGTCGAAGCCGGCCAGCGTGTCGGTGCGAAAGTGCGCCAGCAACTGGCTGCGCGCGTTCTCGGCGGCGAAGTGCCAGTCGGGCACGCGGCTGAACGCGCCGTCGAAAGCCATCGGCGCGGCGGCGTGTTCGGGCAGCACCACCTCGGCCGGTGCGATGCGCGCGAGCTCGGAGTCCAGTTGCTCGGCGCTGCATTCGGTCAGCCGGAACTCGCCGCTGGCCAGGTTCAGCCACGCGATGCCGAGCATGGCGTTGCGGCCGGGCTTGGCCGGCACGTGCACGGCGGCCAGCGAGCGGTCGGCCTTGGCCGGCAGCAGCGCCTCGTCGGTCAGCGTGCCGGGCGTGACGATGCGCACGATGCGGCGTTCGACCGGCCCCTTGCTGGCGGCCGGGTCGCCGATCTGTTCGCAGATCGCCACCGACTCGCCTTGCGCGACCAGCTTGGCAAGGTATTGCTCGACCGCATGCACCGGCACGCCGGCCATCGGGATCGGCACGCCGTTGCTCGAGCCGCGCTTGGTCAGCGTCACGCCCAACAGCTTGGCGCCGCGCTCGGCATCCTCGAAGAACATCTCGTAGAAGTCGCCCATGCGATAGAGCAGCAGCAGCGCGCCGGCCTCTTCTTTGAGGCGCAGGTACTGCTGCATCATGGGAGTGTGTTTGGAATCAGTGACTTGCGACATGCGTTATTTGACTGCGAGGGGCCTGATGTAGCGGACCGTCATGGTAGCAGCCAGCGTTGCGTGCAGTCCCTTGGATCGGTGTGTCCAGGCATCCGGTCAACCGGCTCGCCGGTGCCGTCATGACGGGACTGGCCGCCCGGCGCCAATGGCACCGACAGCCTTGTGGCCGAGAGTGTTTTTCTCTATGCTGCGCACAAAAATTTTTATAAGACGTCATGTTCGAATCTGCTCTGTACGATCTCCTCAAGTTCGGCGCCAGGCGCTTGACCCAGAGCCCAACGTTCAAAAAACGATTTCCTGAGGTCTGCCGCCGTTTCCAGGGTGCAGAGAAAACGGTGTGGGATGCGACGGCGCGCGCAAGGCTCAATGCCTGGTTTGATGGCGAAGCCCGCGTTCACGGACCGTTTTCGAAGATTCCTTCGATCACTGACGGCAAGCCGGTGATCCTGAACCAGGCCGAGGCGTTGCAGCGAGCGATCTGGCTCAAGCATCTCGAAAGCCGCGCTGCGCCCAACGATCCTCACGGAATCATCGCAGGCGAAGTCAACTGGCAAGATAATCCGATCCATCTATGGGTCGACCGTGCCGACTATGCCCAGGTCAAGGCGCTGCGCAGCGTTGCAGAGACCGAAGGACGTTTGCCGCCTCGTGTATTGAGCGCCAATGCACTGGCAGTCTGCGCCGAGGATCGTTTGCTCATGTTGCATCGGCGCTCACCCGACTCTGCAACGTATCCCGCACACCTGCACACGATCGGCGGAGCTTACTGGCCGCCGGGTTTCGACAACCGGGGTGGCGATGAGGGAGACATCTGGTCCACTGCCGTTCGAGAGGTCAGGGAAGAAACCAATATTTCGCTCTCCGATGATTGCATGGGATCGGTTCTGATACTCGAAGAACTCAAGACAGGTTTCGTCCAAGTCGCCTTTCTCGGCTGTGCGATCAAGAGCAGCGTCCGTGCAAGAGTCAAGGTGAAGGCCGAAGGCAACGTCAGCTGGGTCGGATTCGACGAGCTGGGCGAGTCCTTGCGCAGTGAGAAAAGCTGGGTGCCGACCGGCAAGGCCGCGGTGCTCGCGTGGCTGGCCATGGGCGCGCCGGGCGCCGGCAGCAGGCCCCGGTTCAACGGTCGCAAGCCAGCCGATCTTTTTGCCGAACTGATCGGCGGTGATGCGTAGCTCGACGCGCTACGGCAAACCCGCCACCGATGATTCTTTATTGATGAAACGAGTGGTGAATGCGGACGCTGAAAGAGGCTTTCCAAATAAATAGCCCTGCGCCATCGCGCAGCGATTCTTGCGTAGGAAATCCAATTGCTCTTGTGTTTCAACGCCTTCCGCGATGACTTCGAGGCCGAAGTTGTCACATAGATAGATAATGGCTTTTACCACTGCAGCGTTCTTCGGGTCACTATCGATATTAAGTATGAAGGACCGGTCAATTTTCAGGCGGGTGACCGGATAGTCTTTCAACAGACTCAATGACGCGTAGCCAGTGCCGTAGTCGTCGAAGGCAAGCCCGACGCCCAGCTTGCGTAATCCATGGAGCAGCCTCAGCGTAACTTTATCGTGACGCAGCACGATGTTTTCGACCAGTTCCAGCTCGAGAGATCCGGGGCGCAGACCTGTCGCTGCAAGCGACTCGGCGACGCTGGCCAGCAATCTCCCCGAGCGCAATTGTGATTCGAACAGATTTACGCTGATCCGAAAACTGGGGATCGCGCCTTGCCATCGAGCCGCCTGTTCGCATGCCGAGCGCAGAATCCAGTCTCCCACGGCAGCGGCGGAAGGTTTCTCGCTGAGGATCGCAATGAATGATGCCGGTGTAAGCAGGCCGCGCGACGGATGATTCCACCGGAGCAGCGCCTCGGCTCCCGCCAGCGAAGAAGAGCGGGTGTCGATCTGTGGCTGATAATACAGCTCGAACTCCTGGTTTTCGAACGCCTGTCGAAGCTCGCTTTCAAGAGCACGTCGTGCGACGGCCACCTGGCGGAACGATGCCGCAAATACCTCGAAACCACCCTTGCCGGCGGCTTTCGCCCTGTACAGGGCGAGATCTGCTGCGCTGACGAGGTCTTCCATCCGCTTGCCGTGCATCGGCGCCAACGAAATACCTATGCTGACGCCCACTTCGATCGCGTGGCCGAGAAAATCATAAGGCTTCGAGATCGTGGCGACCAGATGGGCGGCTGCCTTGCGTACGTCCAGTTCGTCGTCGCCTGGCAATAGGGCGACGAACTCGTCGCCCCCCAACCGGGCAACCATGATGGCGTCTGGGCAAACTTCTTCCATCCGTTTACCTACATCCACCAGGATTTTATCGCCTGCCGCATGTCCCAGGGTATCGTTCACGTCCTTGAAGTCGTCCAGATCCAGCAGCAAGACAGCGACCGGCACGCCGCTGGCGGCGATTTCCTTCAAGCGAGATTGAAAGGCATTGCGGTTGGGCAGGCTGGTCAATGAATCAGTTCGCGCCAGGCGAAATAACCGTTCTTCGTTCTGGCGGCGCTCGGTGATGTCGCGGACGATGGCGCCCACGTTGACCGCCGATCCTTCCTTCCAGGTCGATAGCGAGAACTCAGCCGGGAACTCTGTCCCATCCCGGCGCAATCCGGACAGTTCGATTGTTCTGTCCTCGAGCTGCATCCGTTCGCCCCGCTGAAGCCGCAGCAGTTCGGCTTCATAAATATGGCGCCAACTATCGGGCACTACGATCTCGCCAGACCTGTCCAGCATCTCTGCTGCCGTATAGCCGAACAAGGATTCGGCGGCACGATTCCAGAATGTGATTAGACCATCAGCTCGCGAACAAATGATGGCGTCTGGGGAGGTCGCTGCTATGCGCTCGAATCTCGACTGGCTTACCGACCGGACGTAATCGAGACGGTGAAGCTCAATGCGGTCCATGACCAGGGCGGCCAGATCGGTGAGATTTTGCCGCTCTTCCTCTCCGAAACTGTGCCGCGGTGCTGTGTCTATCAAGCACACCGTGCCTAGCCGGGCCCCGCTCGGTGTGATCAGCGGCTTGCCGGCGTAGAACCGGATATAAGGCGGTCCTAGTACCAATGGATTAAATGCGAATCGACGGTCTTCGAGTGCATCGGGAACATAGAGAATCTCATCGTGCATGATCGCATGCGTGCAGAACGAAACTTCTCGACTTGTTTCGCACAGGTCCAACCCCGTGCGAGCCTTGAAAAACTGCTGATCCCTGCCTACCAGAGAAATCAGTACGATCGGAACGCTGAACACCCTGGATGCCAGCTGTACCAACCGGTCGAAGCCCTCTGCATTTGAGGTGTCGAGAATTTGGTATTCCGCCAGTTGATCAAGTCGAGATTCCTCGTCAGCTGGAATCGGAAATGGGGAAATATTCGTCATCTGTCGTCCTCTCCATGCGGCACACCGTGATGCAGGCGTGTCGAGCGACACCCGCCGCTCAGACACATGGCAAAAGGGGGGGCGGTCACTTCCACGGGAAGTTTACTCACCGGGTCAGGCACGGTCGTTATCAGTTACTTCTGATGATTCGAAATGTACAAAAGCCTGTGTTGCGGGGCTCGGAACCGTAATATGAAGCATCTCGATCCCATCTCGCTCGACGTTTCGTCACTGAACCGTTCACGAGCTTCAGAGGCTGGCTGGGGATGGCTGCGTACTACCGGTTTGTCTACGGCAATGGAGGCTGCTACATGAAGATTGCATGTTCACATCCCATAGAAAATCAGCGTCAACAGGCCGTTGAGACATTCAAAAAACTGGACCCGCGACTCAAGGCGAATTTCAGTTTCGCAGCTCGCATACTTCAGACTGTCGCCAAAACTTCCGTGACTGGTTTTTCATTGCTCGACAACCAGCGCCATTTGTTCGCGCCGGCATTTGGTGACGTGCTGATCGAATCCCATAGGCCGCAAACCTTCTGTGCCCATACGGTGTTGTCCGAAACGGTGTTCGTCATCGAGGACGCCAGTCGAAATGAAGATTTCCACGATAGTCCATTTGTCATCGGGGAGCCGTACGTTCGGTTCTATGCCGGCATTGCGATTCGGAGCCCGTCCAGGCTGCCGATCGGCGCCTTGTGTGCAATCGATAGCTCACCGAGAAAACTGGACAGGAGCGTGACCGAGGTCCTGCAGGATTTGCGTGAGATGCTGGAGAACGACCTCTGCCTGGCCTGGACAGACTGATGTGTTTCTACTTCGAGCCAGGCAGGATCGAATGGCGATACGGTCAGGTAGAGCTGTCGACAAGGAAGTTTGTGCGTCATTGAGTTGATAATTTGTCACCGGGGCTTGCGATAAGTTTCAGATCGGCCTGGCTCGCTGGTTTTAAGGTTTCGGCTGAATGCTTTGCGCAAATTTTCCGGTCAGCATCCCGTTGCATCAGTCATGCTAATCACGAAAAAATCCACTGCCGATTCCGAGTTCACGCTCTATCTGCGTACTTTGTCTGCTGCCGAGTATCGGTGGGAAATCCGCCAGCGTTCACTACAGACTGGACGATCAAAATCCGCCAGTTCACCAAACCTCTTTACGTCACCCGCTGCGGCGATAGAGGCGGGCTTCGAAAAGATCGATGCGCTTTGACTGGCGGCCAAGGTCCGAACTTTGTGCGCTGACGCATCTCATACGACTTGCACACGTTTGTCGGCGCGGCCTACCAGCCACTGCCGGCACTGTCATGTCTCGATGCCCGGAGCCTCCATGTCGAATCCTTGTCTGTCGGTCCGACGTTCCCTGTGTTGCTTGGCGCCGCTGGCGCTGGTGCTGATGCTGGTGCCGGGAATGTCCGGTTTCGCTCGCGCCCACCAGGCCCAGCCGCATGCCGACCGCGCCCAGGTACCCGACCACACGCGCCTGCCGGCCCGCGCGCTGAGCGCGGCCGGGGCGCCGCTGTCCTATCGCGACGGTCAGGCGATGATCGCGATCTCGGCGGGCCAGTATCCGATCGGCAATGACGACGGCCCGGCCGACCAGCGGCCGGCGCATACGGTGACGCTGTCGGCCTTCCAGATCGACCGCCACGAAGTGCGCAACGGCGCCTTTGCCGAATTTCTCAATGCACTCGGCTTGACGCTGGCCGGGCCGGTGGCGCCCGGCCGTGCCGATCGCCTGACCGGCACGGACCTCGATCTCTTGCGCGAAGGGCCTTACGGCGACACGCGGTTCTACCCGCTGATCGCGCTGAACGACGAGAACGCCAGGATCGACTACCGCGATGGCCGCTTCGTGCCGCAGGCCGGCTTTGCCGACCGGCCGGTGGCCGAGACCACCTGGGCCGGCGCGGCGGCCTATTGTGCGTGGCGGGGCGCGCGCCTGCCGACCGAGGCCGAATGGGAAGCGGCCGCGCGCGGGCCCGATGGCCGGCTCTATCCGTGGGGCGATGAGCCGCCGGATGCCACGCGCGCCTACGTCAACGCCGATGCCGACGTGCTGGCGCCGGTCGGCAGCCTGCCGGCCGGCGCGTCGCCGTTCGGCGTGCTGGACATGGCGGGCTCGCTGGCCGAATGGACCTCCACGCTCAAGCAGCCCTATCCCTACGCGCCGCACGATGGCCGCGAAGATCCGGGCAAGCCCGGCGAACGGGTCACGCGGGGCGGCGACTATCAGTACGACAACGATGCCCAGACCTTGCGCGCCACGCATCGCAACGGCTTCTCGAACGAACCTTCGCAAGGCCACCGGCAGATCGGCGTGCGCTGCGCCAGTTGAGCGGGGCGGACCGGCGCTGGCGCGCTGCCACGGACGGGTCAATAGCGAACGGACACCGACAGTCACGCATCGCCGACCCGCCTGACGCTACGCTTGTCGCGGGCACTGATGGAGGCCGCCGATGGATCTGCTGGCGATGTTTCAATTCGAGGGCGATGTCCGCGAGATGTTGATTCGTGGCACCGTGGTGTATTGGGCCTTGTTCCTGTTGCTGCGGCTGGCCGGCCGGCGCGACGTCGGCTCGCTGGGCGTGGCCGACCTGCTGGTGCTGCTGCTGGTCGCCGATGCCGCGGGCACGGCCATGACCGGCGACTCGTCGTCGATCACCGACGGCCTGGTGGTGGTCGCCACCATCGTCGGCTGGAGCATCGTGGTCGACCGGCTGGGTTATTACTTTCCGCCGCTGCGCCGGGTGCTCGAGCCCAGCCGGGTGCTGCTGGTGGCCGACGGCCGCATCAACCGGCGCGGCATGCAGCAGGAGATGCTGACGCGTGGCGAGTTGTACCAGCATCTGCGCCTCAAGGGCATCGACGACATCTGCGAGGTCAAGCGGATGTACATCGAGTCCAACGGCGAGATCAGCGTGCTCCGCAAGTAGGCGAGGCGTCTGTCTCCTGCTTGATCAGGGACGCGGAACAGGACACGCGGCGTGAAGCCTCGCGCTAGGCGGTGTGCGCCTTCCCTTGTCGGCCATCGGCCACGTTGGGTGAGAGGCCAGATTGGCCCATAACGCGGCGCCAGCATTTCAAATTGGTCTGACCAGTTATGCGGCCGATTGGCTGCTATCTGATTGATTCGTCGAGGTTATCGGCTTCAATGTTCACAGCCGCACTTCCGTGCTCAGGCAAATTTAACTAGAATTGGACAGTCCACATCGCCGGCCTCTGTCCATTTTCATGCGTCTCGTCGACCAGATCGCTCAGCGCGTCCAGGCCTTGATCCAAGAGCAGGGCCTGCAGGCCGGCGACCGTCTGCCGGCCGAACGGCGGCTGGCCGAACAGCTGGGTGTCTCGCGGCCATCGCTGCGCGAGGCGATCCAGCAACTGAGCAGCCAGGGCCTGCTGACGTCGCGGCGCGGCGGCGGCACCTACTTGTCGGCGCCGCCCTCGGCCGCTGGCGCCGATGCGGGCTGGACCCACGACAGCCTGGTCGGCCCGCTCGGCACGCTGTTTCTGCAGGATCCCCATTACCGCTACGACGTGCTCGAGGCGCGCGGCGCCATCGAGGGCGCGACGGCCTGGCTGGCGGCCCAGCGCGCCACCGATGCCGACCGCGAGCGGCTTCGCCAGGCCTGCGAGGCCACGCTGCGGCACGGTCCGCAAGATCCGCCCGAAGCCGCCGCGCGGGCCGATGCCCGGTTTCACCTGGCCATCGCCGAGGCCTCGCACAACCTGGTGCTGCTGCAGACCATGCGCGGCCTGTTCGAACTGCTGCAGGCCACCGTGACGCAAAGCCGCCAGCGTCTCTACAGCGCCGAGCCGACCGCGACACGGCTCGATGCGCAGCACCACGAGATCCTGCAGGCCATCCTCGACGGCGACGCCGAACAGGCCCGCCAGGCCATGCTCGATCACCTCGACTATGTCGGCGCGACGGTGCGTGCGCTCGACGACGACCAGGCCCGGCTCGAACGCTCGGCCCGCCTGCCCCATTCCCCCTGAAGAAGAACGAGACATGATCATTTCCGCCTCCACCGATTACCGCAAAGCGGCGCTGCGCAAGGTGCCGCCGTTCCTGTTCCATTACGCCGACGGCGGCGCCAACGCCGAGAGCACGCTGCGGCGCAACGTCGACGATCTGGCCGACGTGGCGCTACGCCAGCGCGTGCTCAAGAACGTCTCGTCGCTGAGCCTGCAGACCGAGCTGTTCGGCCAGCAGCTCGCGATGCCGGTCGCGCTGGCGCCGGTCGGGCTTTGCGGCATGTATGCGCGGCGCGGCGAGGTCCAGGCCGCGCGCGCGGCCGACCGCAAGGGCATTCCGTTCACGCTGTCGACGGTGTCGTTGTGCCCGATCGAAGAGGTCGCACCGGCCATGCAGCGGCCGATGTGGTTCCAGCTGTACGTGCTGCGTGATCGCGGCTTCATGAAGAGCGTGCTCGAGCGGGCGCAGGCCGCCGGCTGCAGCACGCTGGTGTTCACGGTCGACATGCCGGTGCCGGGCGCGCGCTATCGCGACGCGCATGCCGGCATGAGCGGACCGAACGCGGCGATGCGCCGCTACGTGCAGGCGCTGTGCCATCCGCGCTGGTCGTGGGACGTCGGCCTGCATGGCCGCCCGCATGACCTGGGCAATGTGTCGGCCTATCTGGGCAAGCCGACCGGGCTCGAAGACTACATCGGCTGGCTGGCCAACAACTTCGATCCGTCGATCTCATGGAAGGATCTCGAGTGGATCCGCGATTTCTGGAAGGGCCCGATGATCATCAAGGGCATCCTCGATCCCGAGGATGCGCGTGACGCGGTGCGCTTCGGCGCCGACGGCATCGTGGTGTCCAACCACGGCGGGCGTCAGCTCGACGGCGTGCTGTCGTCGGCTCGGGCGCTGCCGGCGATCGCCGACGCGGTCAAGGGCGAACTGGCCATCCTGGCAGACGGGGGGGTGCGCAGCGGCCTGGACGTGGTGCGCATGATCGCGCTGGGCGCCGACACGGTGATGCTGGGCCGCGCCTTCATCTACGCGCTGGCGGTGGCCGGCGAAGCCGGCGTGGCCCATCTGCTCGACCTGATCGAGAAGGAAATGCGCGTGGCGATGACGCTGACCGGTGCCCGCACGATCGCCGAGATCGGCCCGCAATCGCTGGTGCCGGCCGATCTGCGCTGAGCCGGCCAGCGCCGAGGCGGCCCCAGGTCGGGCCGCGCTGCGCGGCGCGGCGCCTTTGGGCAGCCGCAGACGCTGAACCGGCCCGGGGCGCTTAGAGCGCCTGCATTTCGCGGTTCAGCGCGCCACCCGGCGTCGTCGGCGCGGTGCCGTCGGGCTGCGGGTGGGCCGCGGTGCTGTCGCCTTCGGTGACGTCGTCCGGCGTCGAGTCGGGGCTGGGCGCCGAGTCGGTGGCGCCGGGCGCCGGCGTGTCGGCGCTCGGATCGGTGGCGCCCTCGACCGGTACGTCCAGATAAGGCAGGCCGAGCGCCTGGCTGGTCTGGCGGCGGATCAGGTTGGTCAGCGCCGGGCTTTCGTTGATCTTGCGGCCGTACGACGGGATGATCTGAGCGAGCCGCTCCTGCCAGCCGGCCTTCATCTCTTCAGGGAAGGCCTTGGCCAGCAGGTTCAGCATGATCGGCGGCGAAGTCGAGGCCCCGGGCGAGGCGCCCAGCAGCGCGGCCAGCGTGCCGTCCTGATCGGTCACGACCTCGGTGCCGAATTGCAGCACCGCGCCCTGATCGCCGTCGCGCTTGATGATCTGCACGCGTTGGCCGGCCGTGACGAGTTTCCAGTCCTGCTGCCGCGCCTGCGGAAAATACTTGAGCAGCTCGGCCTGGCGGTCATCGTCGGACAACGCGGCCTGGCCGACCAGATAGCGCACCAGATCGAGGTTTTCGCTGCCAACGCGCAGCATGCCGGCGACGTTGTCGTGGGTGACCGACGAGAACAGGTCGAACCACGAACCTTCTTTCAGGAACTTGGTATTGGCGAGCGCGAACGGGCCGAACAGCACCACCGGTTTGCCGTCGAGCCGGCGCGCGTCCAGATGCGGCACCGACATGGGCGGCGAGCCGGTCTCGGCCATGCCGTAGGCCTTGACGCGATGGCGTTCGGCGATCTCGGGCGATTCGAAGGCCAGGAACTGGCCGCCGACCGGAAAGCCGGCGTACTGCTTGGATTCGGGGATGCCCGAGAGCTGCAACAGCTTGAGCGACGCGCCGCCCGCGCCGATGAAGACGAAGCGCGATTTGACGGTGCGCTCGGTCCCGGCCTGCAGGTCGTAGACGGTGACGTTCCAGGTCTTGTCATCGTTCTGGCGCAGCGCGCGTACTTCGTGGCTGGTTTGCAGCTGGAAGTTCGGGCTGCGCTGCAGCGCGCGGGTCAGCTGGTTGGTGATGGTGCCGAAATCGACGTCGGTGCCCAGCGGCATATAGGTGGCGGCGACCTTTTGCGCGGGGTCGCGGCCTTCCATCAGCAAAGGCGCCCATTGCGAGATCTGGGCCGGATCCTCCGAGTATTCCATGCCGTAGAACAGCGGGTTCTGCACCAGCGCCTGCTGACGCTTACGCAGGAATTCGATGTTGTCGTCGCCCCAGACGATGCTCATGTGCGGGGTGGCGTTGATGAAGTCACCCGGCTGGCTCAGGTGGCCACGCTGGATCTGGTGGGCCCAGAACTGGCGCGAGACCTCGAACTGCTCGGCGATGTTGACGGCCCGGGCGGTTTCGACGGTGCCATCGGGACGCTCGGGCGTGTAATTGAGCTCGGCGAAACCCGAGTGGCCGGTGCCGGCATTGTTCCAGCCGTTCGAGCTCTCGAGCGCCACGCCGTCGAGCCGTTCGTACAGGCGCATCTGCCAGTCGGGCTCGAGCTCCTGCAGATAGGTCGCGAGCGTCACGCTCATGATGCCGCCGCCGATGAACACCGCATCGACCGGCTGTTCGTTTTCGGCCGCCGGCACGCTGCGTTCGTGCAGCGGCCAATACAGAAAGACGCCCAGCGCCACGATCAGCAGTGCCAGCAGGCCTGCCGCGGTTTTAAGGAATCTTTTCATGAGGGTGTCCAGTGAGACGGCAAGGAACGAGGGCGTAAGGTTAGCAACAATCCGCCCTGGTGGGCCAGGGTAAACCCTAGTGTGATTGGGGTTAAGCGGGTCAAGCGCGGGCGCCGCGGCCCCCCGGCCTGCGCCGCCCGGCCTTCCGATACACTCGCTGGGCACGCACATGAGGGACATATCCATGCAGGTCATCAATCATCTTGCGGCGCCGATGCTGCAACCCGAGCCCGCTCCCTTCGAGCCTTTTACCGACCCGACGCTGGCGGTCGAACGCCTGGTCCAGCTGCACACGCGCAATGCGCGTTTCCTGCGCGATGCCTTCCAATCCTTCGTCAACGGGCAGGGCCCGACGCACGGACGCGTGCGCGCCTGCTATCCGGCCATCCGTTTCGCCGTCGATACCCACGATGCGATCGACAGCCGGCTGTCGTACGGGCACGTGGCCGAACCCGGCGTGTACCAGACCACCGTCACGCAGCCGGCGCTGTTCTTCAAGTATCTGGTCGAGCAGATCGGCCAGCTGCTGCAGAACCACAACCGCCCGGTCGAGATCGGCGAATCGGACATGCCGATGCCGCTGCATTTCGCCTTCCCGGAAGGCACGCATATCGAAGGGGTGCGTCCCGAGGCGCTGGCGCGGCCGCTGCGCGACCTGTTCGACGTGCCGGACCTGGCCGTGACCGACGACGCCATCGTCAACGGCACCTGGCAGGGCGCGGCCGCCACGCCGCGGCCGCTGGCGCCGTTCACCGCGCCGCGGGTCGATTTTTCGCTGCATCGATTGCAGCACTACACCGCCACCGCGCCGTCGCACTTCCAGAACTACGTGCTGTTCACCAACTACCAGTTCTACGTCGACGAGTTCTGCCTGCGCGCCCGCGCGATGATGGCCGCGGGCGAGGGCGGCTACGAGGCGCTGGTCGAACCGGGCAACATCATCACGCGGCGCGGCGAGGACCAGCCCTCGTCGGGCAACCCGCTCACGCGGCTGCCGCAGATGCCGGCCTACCACCTGGTGCGGCCCAATCACGCCGGCATCACGCTGATCAACATCGGCGTGGGGCCGTCCAATGCCAAGACCATCACCGATCACGTCGCCGTGCTGCGCCCGCATGCCTGGCTGATGCTGGGCCATTGCGCCGGGCTGCGCACCTCGCAGCGGCTGGGCGACTACGTGCTGGCGCATGGCTACGTGCGCGACGACCACGTGCTCGATGCCGACCTGCCGCCATGGGTGCCGATTCCGCCGCTGGCCGAGGTGCAGGTGGCGCTCGAGCAGGCGGTCGAGGAGGTCGCCGGCTTGTCGGGCTGGGATCTCAAACGCATCATGCGCACCGGCACGGTGGCGTCGATCGACAACCGCAACTGGGAGCTGCGCGACCATCTCGAGCCGGTGCAGCGTTTCTCGCAGTCGCGCGCCATCGCGCTGGACATGGAGTCGGCCACCATCGCCGCCAACGGATTTCGTTTCCGGGTGCCGTACGGCACCTTGCTGTGCGTGTCGGACAAACCGCTGCACGGCGAACTCAAGCTGCCGGGCATGGCCAGCGCCTTCTATCAGCGCCAGGTCGGCCAGCATCTGGAGATCGGCATCCGGGCGCTGGAGAAGCTGCGCGAGATGCCCCCCGAGCGGCTGCATTCGCGCAAATTGCGCAGCTTCATGGAAACCGCGTTCCAGTAACGCTGCTGTCACAAAGCGTGCTCAAATTCTGCGCGGTCTAACCAAGTTTCTGATGTGTAAGGAAAATTACAGACAGCCCCGCGGCTGTCCATAGGGTTGTCCACATTTGCGTTGAATAACCTTGGCCGGGGGCCCCGTTGCGGCGGGACGTCGGCCTGGAGATGGGATTTGTCCGATTTGACCCCCATTTCAGCTATGAAAAAGCGCCGTTGACGCGTTTTTGATCGGGCTAAGCAAGCGCTTGTCGCGCAAGGGATTTTCCGAACTGCCCCGCTGCTGTCCATAGGGTTTTCCACAAATGCTGTGGAAAACTTCGCCGGGTGGATAAGTCATCGCCCAGGGTGCCGGGCGTGGCGGCAATCAATAAAAAGAACGAATATCGTTTACACTTCAGGCCGCATTCAGCCAGCCTACCGTGCGCCGCGCGCACCGCAACAAGCTTTGAGGCGAGCGCCGGCCTCGCTCCCGTGCGCCTGCCCCCACGGAGATCGATCCCCATGCGTAATGCCGTCCTTGCCGCCGTCCTGTCCGCCGCCCTGTGCGGTGCCGCCTCTGCCCAGGCCGTGACGCCGCCCGCCGTGACCCAGCACTACGCCAACATCGCGCAGGCGGGCTACCAGGATGCCCTGACCACCGCCCGCGGCCTCAAGCAGGCCGTCGACGCGCTGATCGCCGGACCCAGCGAGCAGACCTTGCGCGCGGCCCGCCAGGCCTGGATCGCCGCCCGGGTGCCGTACCAGCAGACCGAGGTGTTCCGCTTCGGCAATCCCATCGTCGACGACTGGGAGGGCCGCGTGAACGCCTGGCCGCTGGACGAGGGCATGATCGACTACGTCGATGCCTCGTACGGCACCGAGTCGGACGCCAACTCGTATTACGTCGTCAACGTCATCGCCAACCCGGTCATCAAGGTCGGCGGCAAGGACATCGACGCCAGCCGCATCACGCCCGAGCTGCTGCGTGATTCGCTGCACGAGGCCGACGGCAACGAAGCCAACGTCGCGACCGGCTATCACGCGATCGAGTTCCTGCTGTGGGGCCAGGATCTGAACGGCACCGGCCCGGCACCGGCCGGCCGCCAGGGCACGCCGCAGGAACGGCATGCCGGCAATCGTCCGCACACCGACTTCGACACCAAACAATGCACCGGCGGCAACTGCGAGCGCCGCGCGCAGTTCCTCAGCGCGGCGACCGAGCTGCTGATCAGCGACCTCGAAGAGATCGTGGCGGCCTGGGGCGCCGATGGCGACGCGCGCAAGGCCGTGCAAGAAGACCCGCAAGCCGGCCTGGCGGCGATGCTGACCGGCCTGGGCAGCCTGTCCTACGGCGAGCTGGCCGGCGAGCGCATGAAGCTGGGCCTGCTGCTGAACGATCCCGAGGAAGAGCACGACTGCTTCGCCGACAACACGCACAACTCGCACTTCTACAACCAGCAGGGCATGGTCAACGTCTACGAAGGCCGCTATCAGCGGGTCGACGGCAAGGCCGTCAGTGGCGCCAGCCTGTCGGCGCTGGTGCGCGCCAAGGACGCCGCGCTCGACAAGGAAGTACGCGCCAAGCTGGCCGCCACCACGCAGGCCATGCAGGCGCTCAAGACCCGCGCCGAAACCGTCGAGACCTATGACCAGATGATCGGCGCCGGCAACCAGGCCGGCAACGCCGTGGTGCAGGCCGCCATCGACGCGCTGGTCGACCAGACCCGCAGCTTCGAGCGCGTGATCGCCGTGCTGCAACTGGGCGACATCGACCTCGAAGGCTCCGACAGCCTGGACGATCCGGACGCCGTGTTCCAGTGATCCGCGGTTCGACCTGGCTGGCCGGCGTCGCGCTGGCCTGCGCGGCCGGCGGCGCCGCGGCGCGCGCCGACCTCAGCGACGCGGACCGCCAGCGGGTCGTCGAGGTCACCCGGCCCGCCGCGCAGTTCGCCGCGCCCGAGCGGTTCGAATCGATGCCGGCCGGCGCGGCCACGGTACGCAAGCTGCTGAACGCCGATATCTTTTCGCACCCCTCGGCCAATCTGTCCTTCGAGGGGCGGCAGCAGTTCCTGGTCGGCAACGGCCTGTTCCGCAAGGACTGGGTCTCGTCGCCATCGTCGACGCAGGCCTCCGATGGCCTGGGGCCGCTGTTCAACGCACGCTCCTGTCAGGCCTGCCATGTCAAGGACGGCCGGGGCACGGTGCCCGGCTTCGATCCGCTCGAGCGCGGTGACGCCGTGGCCTTGCTGCTGCGGCTGGCGGTGCCGGCC
>JAEZBO010000277.1 GCA_023427085.1 Pseudomonadota bacterium | reverse complement strand
CACGGTGCGCGCCGGCGCCGGCACGCTCTGGCACGGCGGTGGCGGGGGCCGGGGTCATGGCAGCGCGGGCGCCTGCAGCGGATCGTCGCTTTCGCGTTCGCCGTCGGCGCCGCCACGCAGCGGATCGCGGGTCTGGCGCAGCGGCTCGTGCTCATGCCCTTCGCGCAGTTCGAACCACATCGCGTTGAGGATGGCGAACGCACACGCCAGGCCCAGGCCCAATATCCACGAGAAATACCACATGGTCGTCGCTCCGTTGATCAGTAGGAATGTGAGGCGCTGGCCACGCTCTGCTCGGTGACCTTGCCGCGCATCACGCGGTAGACCCAGGCGGTGTAGAGCGTGATCAGCGGCAGGAACACCGCGGTGGCCAGCAGCATGATCCACAGCGTCACGTGACTGGACGAGGCGTCCCACACCGTCAGGCTGGCGCGCGGGTCGGCCGACGACGGCAGGATGAACGGGAACAAGGACAGCCCGAAGGTCAGGATGAAACCGGTGATCATCGTCGCCGAGGCGATGAAGGCCAGCGCGCCCCAGCGCAGCGACACGCATACCGTCGTCAGCAAGGCGGCCGCCAGCGCGGCCACCGGCGCGGCCCAGGCCAGCGGCCAGCGCGCGTAGTTGGCCAGCCAGCCGCCCGGCGCCAGCGCGACGGTCTTGCCGATCGGATTGGACGCCGCGTCGGCGACCACCGCGCTGGTGATCGCATAGCCGTCCATTTGCGCGACCCACCAGCCGCCCAGCGCGAACAGCGCGGCGCTGAGCAGCGCGCCCAGCTGCGCGACGCGGCGCGAGCGCGCCGCCACCGGGCCCTCGGTGCGCCAGGCCAGCAGCACCGCGCCGTGGGTCAGCAGCATCACCACGCTGAGCACCCCGCACAGCAGCGCGAACGGCGAGAACAACGCCAGGAACGAGCCTTCGTAGTAAGGCCGCAGCGTCGCCGGCTCGACACCGAAGGGCACGCCCAGGATCACGTTGCCGACCGCCACGCCGAACACCAGCGACGCCACCACGCCAGAGAAGCACAGCACGCCGTCCCAGGTGTTGCGCCAGCGCGGGTCCTCGATCTTGCTGCGGTACTTGAAGCCGACCGGCCGCAGGATCAGCGCGACCAGCAGCAGCAACATGGCCAGGTAGAAGCCCGAGAACGCGGTGGCGTACAGCAGCGGCCAGGCCGCGAAGATCGCGCCGCCGGCGGTGATCAGCCAGACCTGGTTGCCTTCCCAGACCGGGCCGACCAGGTTGAGCATGACGCGGCGCTCGCCATCGCTGCGCGCGACCACCGGCAGCAGCGCCGCCACGCCCAGGTCGAAGCCGTCCATCACGGCGAAGCCGATGATCAGGGCGCCCATCAGCGCCCACCACACCACGCGCAGCGTGGCGTAATCCATGGGTATGAGTGAGGAATCCATGTTCGTATGTCCTTAACGGGCGCCGGCCAGTGCGGCGCCGACCGGGTTGGCCTGCGGGCGGGCATGGACCGGCTTGTCGTCCTTGGGGCCGGCCACGATCGCGCGTTTCATCACCTTGACGCCGACCACCGCCAGCGCCGCGTACAGGCTGAAGTACACCGCCATGCTGATCGCCAGGTCGGTGAAGCTCAGGCCCGAGGCCGCGTAGAAGGTCGGCAGCACACCCTCGATGACCCAGGGCTGGCGGCCGTACTCGGCGACGAACCAGCCGGCCTCGATCGCGACCCACGGCAGCGGCAGGCTCCAGACGGCGATCCTGAGCAGGCGCGGATGGGCGGCGAGCCGGCCACGCGAGGCCAGCCAGAACGCCACCGCGAAGAACACGATGAAATACATGCCCAGGCCGACCATCAGCCTGAAGCTCCAGAACAGCGGCGCCACGGTCGGCACGGTGTCCCAGGCCGCGCGGGATATCTCGATGTCGCTGGCCAGCGCGATGTCCTGCCGATAGCGCTTGAGCAGCAGGCCGTAGCCCAGGTCCTTCCAGGTGCGGTCGAAGATCTCGCGCGCCTGGGCATCGGCCGGGTCGGCCCGCACCGCCTGCAGCGCGGTATAGGCCGTCACGCCGTTGCGGATGCGCTGCTCGGCGCTCTTGACCAGGTCGTTGATGCCCAGCATCGGCGTGGTCAGCGAACGGGTGCCGATCAGCCCCATCACATACGGAATCTCGATCGCGTAGCGATTCTCGCGGGCCTGCTGGTCGGGAATCGCGAACAGGTTGAAGCTGGCCGGCGCCGGCTCGGTATGCCACATCGACTCCATCGCGGCGATCTTCATGCGCTGGTGCTCGGTGGTCAGGTAGCCGCTCTCGTCGCCCAGCACCACCACCGACAGCGCCGAGGCCAGGCCGAAGCTGGCGGCCACCGCCATCGAGCGCTTGGCCAGGTCGATGTGGCGGCCGCGCAGCAGGTACCAGGCGCTGATCGACATCACGAACATCGCGCCGGTCACGTAGCCGGCGCTGACGGTATGCACGAACTTGGCCTGCGCCACCGGGTTGAACACCACTGCGGCGAAATCGGTCATCTCCATGCGCATGGTGTCGGGGTTGAACACCGAGCCGACCGGGTTCTGCATCCAGCCGTTGGCGATCAGGATCCACAGCGCCGACAGGTTGGTGCCCAGCGCCACCAGCCAGGTCACGACCAGGTGGCCGACCTTGGACAGGCGATCCCAGCCGAAGAAGAACAGGCCGACGAAGGTGGCTTCGAGGAAGAAGGCCATCAGGCCCTCGAGCGCCAGCGGCGCGCCGAAGATGTCGCCGACGTAATGGCTGTAGTACGACCAGTTCATGCCGAACTGGAACTCCATCACCACGCCGGTGCCGACGCCCAGCGCGAAGTTGATGCCGAACAGCACGCCCCAGAACTGCGTCATGCGGCGCCAGATGGTGCGCCCGCTCATGACGTAGACGCTTTCCATGATCGCGATCAGGAACGACAGGCCCAGCGTGAGCGGAACGAAAAGGAAGTGGAACATGGCGGTCGCGGCGAACTGCAGCCGCGACAGGTCGACGACGTCGAAGTCGATCATGATGATCTAGCCCAGACAGGAAACGAACTCACGCAACGGGCGTGTGGCCGAGGCCACGAGGGCCTATCAAAAACAGGGCGCCTGGCGGCGGGCCGGCACCAGCGCGGCCGCGCCGGCCTAGCGGGTGCCGCGCAGCTTGCCGGCCAGCCCCAGCACCTTCTGCACCTTCGAACCCAGCCGCATCAGGCTCTCGAGCGTCTCGGGCGGCAGGCGCTGGATCTCGTCGAACCACGCGGTCGACAGCTCGATCAGCTCGAGCATCTCTTTCATGCGCTGCTGGGCGTGGCGCTCGGCGTCGTCGGCCGGCGCCTCGAGCAGCGTGTCGCGCAGCAGCGTCAGCGTCGGGTCGATCTCGCGCTTGCGCTTTTCCTCGACCAGCACGCGGAAGATCTCCCACACGTCCTTGGGCGAATCGAAGTAGTCACGCCGGTCGCCGACCTGATGCACCAGCTTGACCAGACGCCAGGACTGCAGCTCCTTCAGGCCCATGCTGACGTTCGAGCGCGAAAAACCCAGCGTCTCGGCGATCTGGTCGGCGTTGATCGGCTGTTCGGACAGGAAGATCAGCGCGTAGATCTGCCCCACGGTGCGGTTGACGCCCCAGCGGCTGCCCATCTCGCCGAAATGCAGCACGAACCGTTCGGTTTGCGGGGTCAGCTTCATAGGTGGACCTTTCAGAAGTTACAGTGATTTCAGTAATTACTGAAATTATCGAACAAAAAGAAGTCCGAGACAAGCAGCCTGTAGTGTGGCTGCCCGGCTCGGACCGGGGGTTGATGCAGATCAACAAAAGCGCGGATCACCGCGCGTCGCGGGATCCGGCGGCCGGCTGCCCTCGTGCTGGGTGGCGCGGCGGCGTGGTCGGCCGATCAGGGCTGGTCGTCGGCCTTGACGGTCACCGCGGCCGAGACCCGCTTGGCCTTCTCGCGCGCGGCCGGCACGTCGTCGGCGATGGCCAGCCCGACGCCCATGCGGCGGCGCGCGAACGACTCGGGCTTGCCGAACAGCCGGATGTCGGTGCCCGGCTCGGCCAGCGCCTGCGCCACGCCGTGAAAGCGCACGCCACGGGCCTCGACGCCGCCATAGATGACGCTGCTGGCGCCCGGGCTGCGCAGCGTGGTGTCGACCGGCAGCCCCAGCAGCGCGCGCGCGTGCAGTTCGAATTCGTTCTGGTTCTGCGTGATCAGCGTGACCATGCCGGTGTCGTGCGGACGCGGGCTGACCTCGGAGAACCAGACCTGGTCGCCGGCCACGAACAGCTCGACGCCGAACAGGCCCAGCCCGCCCAGGTCGGCGGTGACCGCCAGCGCCACCTCGCGCGACCGCTCGAGCGCCGCCGGCGACATCGGATGCGGCTGCCAGCTCTCGACGTAGTCGCCGTCGACCTGGCGATGGCCGATCGGCTCGCAGAACTGCGTCTGGATGCTGCCGTCGGCGGCGCGGTAGCGTACCGTCAGCAGCGTGATCTCGTAGTCGAAGTCGATGAAACCCTCGACGATGGCGCGCCCGCCGCCGACCCGGCCGCCTTCCTGCGCATAGCGCCAGGCCTGCGCGACGTCGTCGTCGCCCCGGATCACCGACTGGCCCTTGCCCGACGAGGACATGACCGGCTTGATGACGCAGGGATAGCCGATGCCGCCGCCGATCGCTTCGCGCAGCTCGGCCTCGGTATCGACGAAGCGGTAGGGCGAGGTCGGCAGGCCGAGCGTCTCGGCGGCCAGCCGGCGGATGCCCTCGCGGTTCATGGTCAGCCTGGCCGCGCGGGCGGTCGGCGTGACACGCGCCAGACCGGCCTGTTCGATCTCGACCAGCAGATCGGTGGCGATGGCCTCGATCTCGGGCACGATGACGTCGGGCCGCTCGGCCTCGACGATGCGGCGCAGCGCCGCCGCGTCGGTCATCGCCACCACGTGGGCGCGATGGGCGACCTGGTGGCCGGGGGCGTTCTCGTAGCGGTCGACCGCGATCACCTCGACGCCCAGGCGTTGCAGCGCGATGACGACCTCCTTGCCCAGTTCGCCGGCGCCCAGCAGCATGACGCGCGTGGCCGAGGGGCTGGAGGGGGTACCGAGTACGGGAGCGGGGAAATCGGTCATGGAAAACGCCTTGGACGACGGAAAAAGGAGGAAAAAGAGGCAAAAGCTTGCCATAGCCCCCACGCCCCGGCAAACCGCCGCTGCGCCGAGGGCAGGCCTGAATTAAACTCCGGCGATGACCAATTCCCCGAATCACACGCCGCAGGCCGCTCTGGAAAGCGCCCGGCGCACCCTCGATATCGAGGCGCAGGCGATCAGGACGCTGTCCGACCGCCTGGACCAGAACTTCTCGCGCGCCTGTGACCTGCTGCTGGCCTGCGAAGGCCGCGTGGTCGTGACCGGCCTGGGCAAGACCGGCCACGTGGCCCGCAAGATCGCCGCCACGCTGGCCTCGACCGGCACGCCGGCCTTCTTCATGCACGCCGCCGAAGCCGTGCACGGCGACCTCGGCATGATCACCGCGCGCGACGTGATCCTGTGCCTGTCGCACTCGGGCACCAGCCAAGAGTTGCTGACCACGATCCCGGTGGCGCGCCGCATGGGCGCCAGCATCATCGCCATCACCGGCAACCCTGATTCCGAGCTGGCCAAGCTGGCCGACGTGCACCTGAACGGCACCGTCGAACAGGAAGCCTGCCCGCTCAACCTGGCGCCGACCGCCAGCACCACCGCGGCGCTGGCGCTGGGCGACGCGCTGGCGGTGGCCTGCCTCGAGGCGCGTGGCTTCGGCGCCGAGGATTTCGCCCGCTCGCACCCGGGTGGCGCGCTCGGCCGCCGGCTGCTGACCCACGTGCACGACGTGATGCGCCAGGGCGCCGCGCTGCCGGTGGTGACGCAGACGGCCACGGTGTTCCAGGCGCTCGAAGAGATCTCGGCCAAGGGCATGGGCATGGCCGTGGTGGTCGACGACGCCCGCCGCCCGATCGGCATCTTCACCGACGGCGACCTGCGCCGCCTGATCGAAAAACGCGGCGACGTGCGCGGCCTGCCGGTGATCGAGGGCATCTCGCGCCATCCGCGCAGCATCTCCGCCGACGCGCTGGCGGTGGATGCCGCGGTGCGCATGGACGAACTGAAACTGAGCCAGATGCTCGTGCTCGACGGTGGCGGTCAACTGATCGGCGCCCTGCACATGCACGACCTGATGGCCGCCAAGGTGGTTTGAAGCAGATGAACACGACGATCAACGCCCCCCACCCCGCCGAAGCCCTGGTGCTGGCCCGTATCCCCGCCACGGTGCGCGACCGCGCCGCCGCGCTGCGCCTGATGGTGTTCGACGTCGACGGCGTGCTCACCGACGGCAGCCTCTGGTACGGCGAACACGGCGAAGTCGCCAAGCGCTTCAACGCGCTCGATGGCCACGGCCTGCGGCTGCTGGGCAAGAGCGGCGTGACCGTCGCGCTGATGACCGGCCGCCAGGGCCCGATCGTCGACCGGCGCGCCGCCGAGCTCGGCATCCCGCACGTGATGCAGGGCGTGCACGACAAAGGTGCCGCGCTGGCGGAACTGGCGCAGCGCCTGAATGTCCTACTGGAACACACCGGCTACATGGGCGATGACCTCATCGACCTGCCGGCCATGCAGCGCGCCGGCTTTGCCGCCAGCGTGCCCGATGCCCCGGCCTACATCGCGCAGGCCGCGCACTGGGTCGCCAGCCGTCCTGGCGGCAGCGGCGCGGCGCGCGAATGCTGCGACCTGATACTGGCCGCGCAGGGTCGGCTGGGCATGTTCTTCCAGCCGGGCCTGCTGGGCCCAGGAGTCAACCAGTAAGCCATGCGAGACCGCTTTCCGACACTCATTGCGCTGGGCCTGCTGCTGTCATTGGTGCTGGGCACCTGGTGGGCGGCCGACTACGCGCAACGGGCCATCCCGATCGACCCGCCGCGCCGCATCACGCACGAGCCCGACGCCTGGGCCGAGACCTTCGTGATGCTGCGCTCGGACGCCAGCGGCAAGCCGATCAACCGTCTCGAAGGCAGCCTGCTGCAACACTATCCCGACGACGATTCGTACGAGATCACCGACCCGCGCGCGGTCGGCCAGCAGCCCGGCAGCCCGGTGACCATCGGCACCGCCCGCAAGGCCTACATGGACGAGGACGGCGCCCGCATCATCATGCGCGAGGACGCCCACCTGCATCGCATGGCCGAGGGCGACCGCGCGGCCATGGACGTGCGCAGCGAAGAAATCATCATCCGGCCCGACGACGACGTGGCCTACACCGACAAGCCCGCGCGCGTGGTCAACGGCCGCTCGCGCATGAACGGCACCGGCATGCGCTACGACAACCGCAGCCGCCAGCTCGACGTGCACTCGGCCACCGACGTGCAGATCTCCGGCGCCGAAAGCGGCGGTGGTGGCATCACGTCGCGCCAGCGCCTGAACTCCAACTCGAACCCTGACTGACACCCGCCATGACCGCCAAGCGCCTCCTTCACTTCGTGCCCCTGCTGACCCTGGCCTGCGCACTGGCCGCGCCGGTCCACGCGCAGTCCGAGCCGCCCGCCGAGGACCCGGACACGCTGATCCTGTCCGACTCGCTGCACTACGACGACGTCAAGCGCCAGAGCACCTTCACCGGCAACGTCATCATGACGCGCGGCGACCTGACGCTGCGCTCGGACACGCTGACGATGCGCGAGGACGCCGATGGCTTCCAGTTCGGCACCGCCACGGTCGGCAAGGGCGGGCAGGTGCACATCCGCCAGGTGCGGCCCAATACCAGCGAAGTCATCGAGGCGGTCGGCCAGCGCGCCGAATACGACGGCAAGGCCGAGACCATCGAGATGATCGGCCAGGCGGTGGTCACGCGGGTGGTCTGCGGCAAGCCCTTCGACAGCGTCAGCGGCGAACGCATCCGTTACCACCAGAAGACCGACGTCTACGAGGCCCGCGGCGGCAGCGACTCGGCCGCCGCCGGTGGACGGGTCCGCTCGATCGCGCAGCCGCGCGCCAAGTCGGATGCGGCCGCGGCCGCCTGCGCCAATCCGGCCGCGGCCCATAAGCCGGCCGCAGGCGCCAAACCTTGATCCAGCACGCACTGGCGGCCCGCGACCCGGGACGCCGGTGCCCAAGCCCGACCCGGGCGAAGGCAGTCCGATGAGCTCCACCACTTCCTCTTCCTCCCTGCCGGCGTCCTCGGGCGCCCTGGCGTCCGGCGCGCAACAGGCCCCGGGCCGGCTGCGCGCCGTGGGCCTGCGCAAGACCTACGGCGGCCGCACGGTCGTGCACGACGTCTCGATCTCGGTCGACAGCGGCGAGGTCGTCGGCCTGCTCGGCCCCAACGGCGCCGGCAAGACCACCAGCTTCTACATGATCGTCGGCCTGGTGCCGGCCGATGCCGGCCGGATCGAGATCGACGACGTGCCGGTCACGTCGATGCCGATCCACAAGCGCGCGCGGCTGGGCCTGTCGTACCTGCCGCAGGATGCCTCGGTGTTCCGGCGCCTGACGGTCGAGCAGAACATCCGCGCCGTGCTCGAGCTGCAACTGGATGCCAACGGCAAGCTGCTGCGCGGCAAGCAGATCGAAGACCTGCTCGAATCCCTGCTGGACGAACTGCAGATCGGCCACATCCGCCGCAACATGGCCGTCTCGCTGTCGGGCGGCGAACGGCGCCGGGTCGAGATCGCCCGCGCGCTGGCGACCCAGCCGCGCTTCATCCTGCTCGACGAGCCCTTTGCCGGCGTCGATCCGATCGCCGTCATCGAGATCCAGCGCATCGTGCGCTTTCTGAAGAGCCGCGGCATCGGCGTGCTGATCACCGACCACAACGTGCGCGAAACCCTCGGCATCTGCGACCGCGCCTACATCATCAGCGAGGGCAAGGTGCTGACCGACGGCCACCCCGACGAGATCGTCGGCGACCCGGCCGTGCGGCGCGTTTACCTGGGCGAACACTTCCGTATGTAAACCTCTTCCGGACCCATTTTTACCCCGTTGGAATGGGCACGGATTATCTATACACTGGTCTTAAGCGTTTTTTCATCGGATTGTCATTTTCCTGACCTGGAGGACCTGCCTAGACGTTCAAGCGCGCCACCGGCGCACCATTTTTTTCCTATAGGAGAGCCAAACATGAACCTGAGCATCAGCGGTCACCACCTCGACGTCACCCCCGCCATCCGGGAATATGTCTTGAACAAGCTGGCGCGAGTGCTGCGACACTTCGACAACGTCATCGACACGCAGGTCATGCTTTCGGTAGAGCCCCTGCGTCACCGAGCAGAAATCACCATGCGCGTCCGCGGCAAGGACATCCACTGCGAAGCGGTCGAAGAAAACCTCTACGCAGCCATCGACGCCCTGACCGACAAGGTCGATCGCAAGGTCATTCAGCACAAGGACCGCCTGCAGAACCACTCGCACGAGCCCGCCAAGCGGCAGATCGCGGCATAGCGCCCGTCAATCGTGCCAGGCCCGAGCCCCCGGCAGCGCCGCGGGGCCTCGGGTTCTCAAACCTCCCCCTATTTCCTGCCATGACGGCAAAAGTCCCGAGCTGACGGCTGGCTTGCCGGCTGATCGGCGGTTCCCTTTGTCGCCAGTCCGGTCTATCCTTGCCCGTCCTTCCATCCGTCCGAGGCAGACAGGGATCCCTGCGCAGGCCGGATGGTCCTGCCGCCGTCTGCCCCGCCGCACGGGCGTTTCGCGGCCGTTTTTTGCATTGCCGCATATAAATTTATAATTGCTCGCATGAACCATCTGTCGCAAATCCTGCCGGCTGGAAACATCGTTCTCGACCTGCCGGTCACCAGCAAGAAGCGCGCATTCGAGCAAGCTGGCCTGCTGTTCGAGAACAACCATGGCCTGGCTCGCAGCATCGTCTTCGATAGCCTGTTCTCGCGCGAGCGGCTGGGCTCGACCGCCCTGGGGCAGGGCGTGGCCGTGCCGCACGGCCGCGTCAAGGGCCTGACCGAGGCGCTGGCGGCGTTCTATCGCCTGGCCCAGCCCATTCCCTTCGATGCGCCCGACGGCCAGCCGGTGCGGCTGCTGATGATCCTGCTGGTCCCCGAGACCGCCACGCAGCAGCATCTGGACATCCTGGCCGAGCTGGCGCAACTGCTGTCGAACAAACCGCTGCGCGAACGGCTCATCAGCGAGACCGATCCCGCCATCGTGCACAAGCTGCTGACCACCGGCACCCCCTGATAGCGAGCGCCCCATGCTGACCGTCCAGGATCTCGTCGACGACAACGCGGACAAAATCCCGTTCACCTGGATCGCGGGGCACGCGTCGGCGGACAACGCGCTGCCCGAGGAAGGCGATTCGGCCGCCGACCTGGTCGGTCACCTGAACCTCATCCACCCGTCGCGGATCCAGGTGATCGGCGACGAAGAGATGGCGTTCTACCAGCGCCTCGAGCTGCGCCGGCGCACCTATTACCTCGAAGAGCTGATGGTCGGCAACGTGCCGGCCATCCTGCTGGGCGACGGCCTGAGCGCGCCCGACGACATGATCGAGCATTGCGAGCGCCAGCAGGTGCCGCTGCTGTCCACGCCGATCGCCGCGGCACAGCTGATCGATCTGCTGCGCATCTACCTGGGCAAGCGGCTGGCGCCCACCACCACCGTGCATGGCGTGTTCATGGACGTGCTGGGGCTGGGCGTGCTGATCACCGGCGAATCGGGCCTGGGCAAGAGCGAACTGGCGCTCGAGCTGATCTCGCGCGGCCACGGCCTGGTCGCCGACGACGCGGTCGAGCTGTCGCGCACCGCCCCCAACATGATCGAGGGCCACTGTCCGCCGCTGCTGCAGAACCTGCTCGAGGTGCGCGGCCTGGGCCTGCTCGACATCCGCACGATCTTCGGCGAGACCTCGGTGCGCCGCAAGATGCGCCTGAAGCTGATCGTGCACCTGATCCGCGCCACCGCCCAGGACAAGTTCGAGCGCCTGCCGCTGCAGGACATGACCCAGGACATGCTGGGCCTGCCGGTGCGCCGGGTCATGCTGCAGGTGGCCGCGGGCCGCAACCTGGCAGTGCTGGTCGAAGCCGCCGTGCGCAACACCATCCTGAAGCTGCGCGGTATCGACACCCTCGGAGAATTCATGGAGCGGCAGGCTGCCGCCATCATGCAGAACAGCAAGTGAGCACAGTGCAAGACGATGACCGCAACCCACCCCTGAACGTCGTCCTGCTCACCGGTATTTCCGGTTCGGGCAAATCGGTCGCGCTACGCCTGCTCGAGGATTCGGGCTTCACCTGTATCGACAACCTGCCGGTGCGCTTCCTGCAGGACGTCATCGGCAATGCCCGCGAAAACGGCCTGGGCATGGTGGCGGTGGCGATCGACGTGCGCTCGCCCGGCGAGCTGGCCGAGCTGCCCGACGTCATCACCGCGCTGCGCAGCATCGGCACGCAGCTGCGCGTGATCTTCCTGGACGCCAATACCGAGACGCTGGTGCAGCGCTACTCCGAGTCGCGCCGGCGCCATCCGCTGACCGACCGCATGCACCTGCCGCAGGGCCGCACGCCCTCGCTCAAGGAATGCATCTCGCACGAACGCGAACTGCTGGCGCCGCTGCGCGAGCAGGAACACGTCATCGATACCTCCGAGCTCACGCCCGGACAGTTGCGCGCGTGGGTACGCGACGTGGTGCAGGCCGAGCGCCGGCCGCTGGTGCTGACCTTCCAGTCGTTCGCCTACAAGCGCGGCGTGCCGCGCGACGCCGACCTGGTGTTCGACGTGCGCTGCCTGCCCAATCCGCACTACGACAGCCGCTTGCGGCCGCTGACCGGCCGCGACGAACCGGTGGCGACCTGGCTGCAGGGCTTTCCGCAGGTCGAGCAGATGATCGAGGACATCGAAGGCTTCGTGCGCAAGTGGCTGCCGCTGTATATCCAGGACACACGCAGCTACCTGACCGTGGCGGTCGGCTGCACCGGCGGCCAGCACCGCTCGGTCTACGTCGTCGAAGAACTCGCCAAACGTTTCCAGGACCATCAGCCGCTGCTGGTGCGCCACCGCGCGCAGCGGCCCGACGACAATGCGTGACGCCCGCCTGGCCGGCGCGTGGCCGGCGCGCCTGCTGCTGATCTCGCTGGTGCTGCTGCTGGCCGCCTGCGGCTCGTCGCCCAAGACCGGCACGCGCGGCGGCGGCTACTACAAGGACGACGGTCCGCACGCCAATCCGCCGTCCAACCTCGACCAGGTGCCCGATGCGGTGCCGCGCGTCGAACCGCTGGCCAGCGGGCCGAACCGGCCCTACACGATCTTCGGCAAGCGCTACGTGCCCGACACCAGCGGCCAGCCCTACCGGGTGCGCGGCCTGGCCTCGTGGTACGGCAAGAAATTCCATGGCAACAGCACGTCCAACGGCGAAAAGTACGACATGTACGCGATGACCGCCGCCCATCCCACGCTGCCGATCCCGAGCTACGTGCGGGTCACGCGCACCGCGACCGGCCGCACGGTGATCCTGCGCGTCAACGACCGCGGGCCGTTCCACAGCAATCGTGTCATCGACCTGTCCTACGTCGCGGCCCACAAGCTGGGCATCATCGGGCCGGGCAGCGGCGAGGTGATCGTCGAGCGCATCCTGCCCGACGAGATCCGCCGGATCGCGGCCGGCGGGCCGGCGCAGGCGCCGCAGAACGTGCCG
>JAEZBO010000200.1 GCA_023427085.1 Pseudomonadota bacterium | reverse complement strand
GCCGCCAGCTGCTGGTGGTGGGTGGCGGCTACCTGGGGCTGGAGGCGGCCTGCACCGCGCGCCGGCTGGGCGCCGACGCGACCGTGATCGAACAGGGCCCGGCGCTGATGGGCGGCAAGGTCTCGGCGGCCACCGCCGAGCGGCTGGCGGCGCTGCACCGCGAGGCCGGCGTGACGTTGCACCTGGGCACCCGCATCGCGACGTGGCGGCGCGTCGGCGCGCGCTGGCAGGCCGAGTTGGCCGATGGCCGGCTGATCGAGGCCGACGAGGTGCTGGTATCGGTCGGCGCCGAGGCCGAGGACACGCTGGCGCGCGAGGCCGGCCTGGCCTGCGACGGCGGCATCGTCATCGGCCCGGACTGCCGCAGCTCGGACCCGCACGTCTTTGCGATCGGCGACTGCGCCAGCGCCCACCGGCCGCAGCTGGGCCGTCATGCTCGCGTCGAAAGCGTGCAGAACGCCCAGTCGCAGGCGCGCATCGCCGCCGCGGCGATCACCGGCCAGGCGCCGCCGGCCCAGCGCGCGCCGACCTTCTGGTCCGAGCAGCAGGGCCGCCGCTTGCAGATGGCCGGCCTGGTGCATCCGGACCTGCCGTGCATCGACCTGGTGACCGAGACCGCCAAGGGCTGGCTGGTCGAGCGCCAGCAGGACGGCCGGCTGGTCGCGCTCGAGGCGGTCGACAGCCCCGCCGATTTTGTCCGCGGCATCGCCCGGCTCAATGCCGCCGCCGCGTGACGCCGTCGCGCCCGCGATGGCGCCCTCATCGATTTTCTCGCAGCAAGGAATCACCATGCCGATAGCTACGTTCGAACACCCCGATGGCAGCGTGCAGACGCTGGACGTCCCCGAGGACTGGTCGCTGATGGAGGCCGCGCGGCGCGACGGCCTGGACGGCATCGTCGCCGAGTGCGGCGGCGGCGCCATCTGTGGCACCTGTCATGTGCACGTGCATCCCGACTGGGCCGCCCGCGTCGAGCCGCCGGGCCCGACCGAGGAAGCGCTGCTCGAGATCGTGCCGGGCCGCGACGCCGGCAGCCGGCTGTCGTGCCAATTGATCATGAGCCCGTCGCTGGACGGCATCCAGGTCCGCATTCCCGCTGAACAACTGTCGTTCTGAACCGAACCCCCACCCCCCAGGAGCCTTACCCATGAGCAACAAGCCTCGCGTCATCGTCTCCGTTGCCCTGCCCGAAGATCTGCGCAACAAGATCGCGGCGCAATGCGAGATCGTCGACGTCCCCGCCGGACAGAATCCCGCCGAAGCGATCGGCGCCGAGCAGCGCGCCGGCATCCGCGGCATGGTCTGCACGCTGCGCACCCGCATCGATAACGCCCTGTTCGATGCCTTCCCCGACCTGAAGGTCGGCTCGAACTTCGCGGTCGGTTTCGACAACGTCGACGTGGCCGCCGCCAACCAACGCGGCGTGCTGGTCTGCAACACGCCCGGCGTGCTGGATGGCGCGGTGGCCGACGTCACGATCGGCCTGATGCTGTGCCTGGCGCGCAACCTGGTCGCCGGCGACGCCTTCGTGCGCAGCGGCGCCTGGAGCCGCGGCGCCTTTCCGCTGACGCGCGACATCCGCGGCAAGACGCTCGGGCTGCTGGGCATGGGCCGCATCGGCCGGGTGGTCGCCCGCACCGCGCAGGCCTTCGACATGCAGGTGCTGTATCACAACCGCCGCGAGGATCCGCAGGCCGCCGGCCTGGCGCGCTTCGTCGACCGCGACACCTTGTTCCGCGAGTCGGACTTCGTCAGCGTGCACATCCCGCTGAGCGCCGAGACGCGCCATTCGGTCGGCGAAAAGGAGCTGGGCATGATGAAGCCGACGGCCTATCTGATCAATACCGCGCGCGGCCCGGTGGTCGACGAGGCGGCGCTAATCGCCGCGCTGCGCGACCAACGCATCGCCGGCGCCGGGCTGGACGTGATGGAGCAGGAGCCGCTGCCGGCCAGCAGCCCGCTGTGCGAACTGCCGAACGTGGTGTTGCAGGCGCACGTGGGCAGCGCCACGCACGAAACCCGCCGCGCCATGATCGACCTGGCGGTCGACAATCTGCTGGATGCGCTGGCCGGCCGCCAGCCGCGCGCCATGGTCAATCCGCAGGCATGGCAGGGCGCGGCCGCCTGAGCGTCAACCGCGCGGGCGCGGTGACGCACCGCCCCGCGCGCCAGCAGGCATTGATCGGGCCGCCGCGTCGGCCCGATCGTTCCGTACGCCTGCCGTCAGCGCGCGCCGCCGTAGGCGACCACGATGTTGGCGCGCTTGGCGACTTCGCTCCAGCGCGCCAGCTCTTGCGCCGAGAAGTCCTGGAACGCCGCCGCATCGCGCAGCTTGGGCTCGAAGCCGGCCGAGATGATGCGGGTCTGGTATTCGGGCGTGCTCAGGCCCTGCACGATGTCGCGCGACAGTTGTTCGATGATGGCCGGCGGCACCTTGGCCGGCGCATAGATGCCCAGCCAGCTGGTGACCGAGAAGTCCTTGAGGCCTTGCTCCTGCATGGTCGGCACGTCGGGCAGCTGGCGCGCGCGATAGGGGCTGGTGACCGCCAGCGCCTTGAGCTTGCCGGCCTGCAGCATCGGCAAGGTGGGCGGCAGGTTCATCATACAGAGGTCGAGATCGCCGTTGGCGGTGCCGACCAGCGCTTCGCTGGCGGCCTTGTACGGCACGTGTTCGAGCGCGATGCCGGTCTGGATCGCGAACAGCTCGGTGGTCATCTGCGACGAGCTGCCCACGCCGTTGCTGCCGTACAGCGGCTTCTTGTTCTGCTTTTTCAGGTGCTCGATCAACTCGGGCACCGAGTTGGCCGGGTGATTGGCGCGCACCACCACGACATTGACGAACTCGGCGATCTGCGCGACCGGCAGCAGTTCCTTGGGGATGTCCAGCGGCAGGCCGGTCAGCGTGGCCGGCGGCAGCACGTTGTGCCCCAGCCCGCCGGTGGTGATCGTGTAGCCGTCCGGCGGCGCCGACGCGGCCGCCTGCATGCCGATCACGCCGCCCGCGCCGGCGCGGTTGTCGATCACCACGCTCTGGCGGTATTTGTTGGTCAACAGCTCGCCGACCAGCCGGCCGGCCAGGTCGGTGGCGCTGCCCGGTGTGGACGACACGATGATCTTGATCATGCGGTTCGGGTAAGGCGCGGCCTGGCTCCAGACCTGCCCCGAGGCTGCCATCCCGGCAGCCGCGCCCAGCAGCTTCAACACACTACGACGCTTCATGGTTTTTCCCCTTGGAGTGATGCGACTACATGGCTCTACCTGCTTTGAATATTGTGTTTGTAATATAAACATATAATACGATTACTCGGGGCGAAATTTGAATGTGGTAGTTGCCCTGATACCACCAGGTATCCGATGGCAAGCGGCCGTGACGCCGCCGCGCATCGACCGGTGCGCCGCGCTATAAGACCGAGATGGCCAAGTCGAATCCGCGCACCGTCGATCCGCCCGCCGCCTTGCGCGTCGGCATCTCGGGCTGGCGTTATCCGCCCTGGCGCGGGGTGTTCTACCCCGCCGACCTGGCGCAGAAAAACGAGCTGGCCTGGGCCTCGCGGCAGTTCTGCAGCATCGAGCTCAATGGTTCGTTCTATTCGCTGCAGACCCCGGCGCGCTACCAGGCCTGGCACGACGCCACGCCGGGCGGATTCACGTTCAGCATCAAGGCGCCGCGCTACATCACCCATATCCGCAGGCTGCGCGACGTCGAGCTGCCGATCGCCAATTTCGTGGCCTCGGGGCTGTTCGCGCTGGGTGACAAGCTCGGGCCGATGCTGTGGCAGTTGCCGCCCAGCCTGGCCTACGACGAAGCCACCTTGTCGACGTTCCTGTCGCAGTTGCCGGCCGACACCGAGGCCGCCGCGGCATTGGCGCGCCGGCACGAACGGCGGCTGGCCGGCCGCGCGATGGTCAAGCCGCGCGTGCATCAGCGCCTGCGCCATGCGCTCGAGGTGCGCCACCACAGTTTTGCCGACCCGGCCGTGATCGCGCTGCTGCGCCATCATGGCGTGGCGCTGGTGGTGGCCGATACTGCCGGCAAGTGGCCGTATCTGGAAGACGTGACGGCCGACTTCCTGTATCTGCGCCTGCACGGCGACGAAAAACTCTACGAAAGCGGCTATACGCCGGCGGCGCTGGACCGCTGGGCACGCCGCATCACGAGCTGGTCGCGCGGCGGCGAGCCGCGCGATGCGGAGCGCGCGGACGGCCGCGCCGCCCGCGCCGCGTCACGCGACGTCTACTGCTACTTCGATAACGACATCAAGGTCTGCGCGCCGCGCGACGCGCGTGCGCTGATGCAGCGGCTGCGCGTGCCGATGGCGCCGGAGTAAGTCCCGCGCCGTCGGCGGACCGGGGTCCGGCCGGGCCGGCACGCCGCGCCGCGAATCGCAAGTCGCGTCTCGCGCCCCGCCACTCAGCGCCGCAGCGCGACCGTCTGCGTGATCTCGCCGATGCCGTCGATGCGGCTGACCACGCGGCTGCCCGGTTGCAGCGCCTCGGGCGGCTTGCGGGCATAACCGACGCCCGACGGCGTGCCGGTGAAGATCAGGTCGCCCGGATTGAGCGTGACGATCTGGCTCAGGATCGAGATGATCTCGGGCACCGAAAAGATCATCTGGTCGAGCGTGCCCTGCTGCTTGACCACGCCGTCGACCTCGCAGCGGATCTGCTTGCCGGCCAGTTCGCCGAGCTCGTCGGGCGTGACCAGGAACGGACCGACCGGCGAAAAACCGGCGAACGACTTGGCCAGGCCGAACTGCGGCGCCTGGCCGATGAACTGGACCTTGCGATCGGAGAAATCCTGGCCGACCGAGAAGCCGGCGACGTGCTCGAGCGCCTGCTGCTGCGAGACCCGCGACGCCCGTTTGCCGATCACCGCCACCAGTTCGACCTCCCAGTCGACGTGGCTGTCCTCGGGCACCTGGACTTCGCCGTTGGGCGCGGCCAGGCTGCTCTGCCATTTCGGGAAGACCGGCGGAAATTCGCGATTGACCGCGATGCCGGTCTCGTTCGAATGTTCCTGGTAGTTCAGCCCGATCGCAAAGATCTGGCTGGGCTGCGGCGACACCGCGCCCAGCTGAGCCTGCGTATAGGGCTGGGTCGCGCGCGGCGTGTGGCCGGCCGCCCACGCGGCGAACTCGCCCCACTGCGCCAGCACGGCGCCGACGTCGGGGCCGTAGCGGCCCTCGCTTTCCTGCGCGACGTCATAGGCACGGTTGTCGTCGACGATCACCACGGCACGTTGATTCAGATTGGCGAATTTCATGGTTTCCTTTTTTGTAGGGGATCAGGATGGGGTCGGAGCGCGCCTGTCGGACTACAGCGAGACGCCGTAGCGGCCGCGCGAGATCTGGAAGCCGACATTGGGCGCCGGCGCCCGCTGAGGCTGGTAGTCGCCAGCCAGCGTGCGTGCGATCAGCGCGGCGATGCGCGCACCGTCGTCGTCATGCCAGGCATCCACCTCGTAATCGAGCGCTAGGCCCGGCCGATGCTCGCCCAGTTGCAAGGTGGGCAGGAAACGGTGCGGCTGCCACGGCCGCCGCCCGGGCACCACGGCCAGACAGAGACAACCCGCGGCGCCCAGGCCGGTGGCGATCTCGAGCCAGTCAGTCGAACTGCTGTCCATCACGTGCAGGCCAGGCTGCTCGATCCGCTGCGCGTAACGCAGCGTCGGCGTCGCGCGCGACGGCAAGCCCAACGCGGCGGTGAAGGCCGCGCGCCGCAGCAAGGGATCGTGCACGCTCAACACCACGCCGGTGCCCTGCGCCAGCAGCGTGGCCACCAGCCCGGCCAGCGCGCGCGCCGCGTCGTCGTCGTCGTCGACGTCGTCGGCGGCGGCCAGCCCGACGTGCGGCGCGCCGGCAACCGCCGGTCCGTCACGCTGCGGCAACGCATCGAAGATCGACTCGACGTGGCCGGACACCGCCGCGATGCCGCCTTCGAGCTGGATGCTGGCCCAATGGAAGGCTTGCGGATCGATGGCCTTTTTTTCGAGCGCCGAGCGGAAATAATCGTTGTGGGTCTTCTCGCAGCCATGCTCGAGAAACACGCAGGTATCGACCAGCGGATGCACCGCGTAGCCGATCAGCGTGTCGCGCAGCAGCTCTTCGGCGTTGCCGCCCGAGACGCCGCAGCCTTCGGTGTGCGGCAGCGCCACGACGCGCGGCGCCGCGCCGCCGTGCCCGGGCTGCGCGGCGTTGATGCGCGCGGCGATCTGCTCGGCCACCTGGCCCGAACACAGGCTGGTCGGCAGGATCAGCGAATAGCGTGGCGCCTGGGCCGCCGGCACCTGCGCCGCGTCACTGGCTAGCGGGCGCAGCGGGTTGCCGTCACGCGGTTCGTCGCGGGGCGAGCGCGGCATCATGATGGCCTGCTCGGCCACCGGCGCGGCGGGCGGGATCGGCG
>JAEZBO010000181.1 GCA_023427085.1 Pseudomonadota bacterium | reverse complement strand
GCGTCACTGGCGCCGCGTGGGCCGGCGCCACCTGCACCGGCTGATCGAGCGCCGCCGCCAGCGTGCGGCCGGGCCGCTGGCGAGCCAGCAGCGTGCCGCCATCGGACCGCAACAGGCCCTCGCGGCTGTAGAGCTCGAGCGCCGCGGCGCCGGCCCGCGCCGCCACCCGCAACACCACCTCGCCACGCAACAGCGTGACGCGGCGCTGGCCCGCGTCAAAGCGCAGGTCGACCGCCGAGCGGGCGTTCAACAACAACTCGCTGCCGTCGGCCAACGTCAGGCTGCGCCGCTCGGCCGTGCCGGTGCTGCGATCGGCGGTCAACTGGCTGATCGGATAGCGGTCGCGCGCCAGCCAGCCGGCGCCGGCCGTCAGGCCCATCACCAGCAAACCGCGGCGCAAGGCCAGGCGGCGCTGCTGGCTACGCTGCAAGGCATCGCAGATCAGGTCACTGCGCGGCGTCTGCGCGGGATTGCGGCGCCACGCCGACAAGGCCTGTTCGAGGCCGCCGCAAAGGCTTTGCCACACGCGCTGGTGGCTCGGGTCGGCGTACAGCCACGCATCGAAATCGCGCGCCTGCTGCGGCGTGACCTCGCCCGACGCCAGCACGACCTGCCATTGCACCGCGCATTGCAGCACCGCCACGTCGTGGCCGCGGTCGGGCGTCATCGGTGCAAGGCCGGCTGGAGGGCCGCGCAGCGTGCGAAGCCCTGCGCCATGTACAGCCGCACGCTGCTGGCGGAGACCCCCAGCCGCTCGGCGATCTCGCGATAGCTCAGCCCGTCGAGCTGGCTATAGAGAAAGGCGCGGCGGGCCTTGTCGGGCAGCCCGTCGAGTGCCTGCGCCAGCTGGTTCAGGCTTTCGAGCAGCAGGGCGCGCTCTTCGGGCGACGGCGCCAGGGTCTCGGGCTGGGCGGACAGCCAGGCCAGATAAGCCTGCTCGAGATCGCGGCGGCGCCACAGATGGAACAGCACGCGCTGCGCGACCGTGGTCAGGAACGCGCGGGGCTCGCGGATGCTGGCGGGATCGGGATGGGCGACGACCTGCACGAAGGTCTCGGACGACACGTCCTCGGCGTCGGCGTCGTTGTTCAGGCGTCGCCGCAGGCGGCCCAGCAGCCAGGGCTGATGGTCGGCATACAGGGCATGGACGACGCCAACGCGGCGCAACTGAGCTTTCATGGCGCGAGGAAGAAATAATCGCGACCGATTCTAGAGGAAGCGCCCCATTCCTACAAATGGTTCTCATTACCACGTGGCGTTTATGCCGAATGCTTTGCTGCCGGCCGCCGCCAGGCAGCTTGCGCAGGCAGCCACGGCTGGCCGACGGCGAAAGGCGCGCGCCGTCCGCCGCCCACCGTCTCCCGCGCAGCCGCCGGCTAACCCGCGCGCCGGCGCAGCACGGCCGAGAAATACAGCCCCAGCAACGGGGTCAGCAGCGCCGCGCCCCAGAACAGCGACAGCGGCCCGGCGCCATCGAGCAGCAACGCGCCGCTGGCCACGCCGGCCGACTGCCCCAGGAACAGGCAGCAGGCGAACAAGGCCACCGCCGTGCCGCGCCGCGACGGCACCATCTGCGTCGCGTTGGTCTGCAAGGTGTTGTGGAACATGTAGAAGCCGAAGCCGCACAGCAGGCCGGCCAGCACCGACCACGCCCAGCTCGCGCCCAGCGCGTAGATCGCGAACGCCAGCGCCAGCGTCACGCCGCCAGCGCGCACCAGGCCGGCTTCGCCCCAGGCCTGCACCAGGCGCCGCGAGATCACCACGTAGAAGATGCCGCCCAGCGCGAACACGCCACCCACCGCGCCGGCCGCCGTCGGTCCCAGCCCGAAGCGCAGCTGCACGTAGGCCGGCACGAAGGCCAGCACGCCAAACACCAGTGCGCCCTCGCAGAACACCGTCAGCAGGATCACACGCGCCCACGGCGTGGCGACGACGTCGCGCATCGGCCGCAGGAAACCGACGCTCTGGCCGAGCACCTGCGACGATTGCGGCGGCCGCAACACCAGCAGCAAGGCGCCGACGACCAGGTAGACGCCGGCCAGGAACACGAAGGCCCAGCGCCAGCCCAGCGTGTCGGCGAACAGGCCGCCGATCAGCTGGCCCGCCGCCATGCCGACGATGGTGCCGGACACGAAGCGCGCCAGCGTCGGCTGGCGCTCGGCATAGTCGACGTTGTCGCCGATCCAGGCCATCGACAGCGGCACGATGCCGGCGCCGGCCGCGCCCGACAGCAGGCGCGCGAACAACATCGTGTCCATGCTCGGCGCCAGCGCCACGCCGATGCTGCCGACCGCGCACAGCAGGGTCGCCACGGTGATGGTGCGGTACTTGCCATAGCGGTCGCCGACCGGCCCGAACAGGAACTGGAAGATGCCGTAGGCCACCGCGAACAGCGTCACCGCCTGCGCGGCCTGGCCGGTGCTGACGGCGAACTCGGTCGACAGCAGCGGCAGCAGCGGATCGCAGATCCGGAACGCGCACGAGCTGGCGAAGCCCGCCAGCGCCAGCAGCAGGATCACCCGGTTGGTGTCGATCTGTTTATTCACCATGCACGCGGTCGAGCACCGCCAGGAATCGTCCCGCGCTTTGGAAACCCACCACGCGCGCATCGTCGATCAGCTTGCCGCCGGGCTCGAAGAACACGATGCCGGGCGGCCCGAACAGCCGGAAGCGCTTGAGCAGCGCGCGGTCGTCCTGCGTGTTGCCGGTCACGTCGGCCTGCACCAGCAACATGCGCGACATCTGCCGGGCCACGGCTGGGTCGGTGAACGTGAAGCGCTCCATCTCCTTGCAGGCCACGCACCAGTCGGCGTAGAAATCCAGCAGTACCGGCTGGCTGCTGCCCGCCAGCAAGGCATCGAGTTCGGCGTTGCTGCGCACCTTGACGAAGCGCTGCTTGATATCGCCCGGCGCATCGGCCTGCGCCCACTGCGGCGCCGCCGCGCGGCTGGCGGCCAGATGCGACAGCGGCTGCAGCAGGTCGCGCCCGCCGCTGGCCAGCCCCACGCCCAGCAGGATGGCCGCCAGCGCCAGCAGCAGGCCAAGAGCCTTGGCGAACAGCCGGCCCACGGCGGCCGGCCGCGGCAGCGGCTCGAACGCGCCCAGCATCACCGCGCCGGCGGCGGCCAGCGCCAGCCAGCCCAGCATCTGCAGCCAGGCGGCCAGCACCGGCGCCAGCATCCACCACGCGGTCGCCAGCAGCAGCATGCCGAAGAATCGTTTGACGCCCTCCATCCACGCGCCGGCCCGCGGCAGCAGCGCGCCGGCCGAGGCGCCCACCAGCAGCAGCGGCACCCCCATGCCCCAGGCCAGCGCGAACAGCGCCAGCGCGCCGGTCAGCACATCGCCGGTCTGCGACAGGTAGAGCAACGCGCCGGCCAGCGGCGCGGCCACGCAGGGGCCGACGATCAGCGCCGAGATCGCGCCCATCACCAGCGCACCGGTGGCATGGCCGCCAGGCATGCGCGCCAGCCGTTCGCTCAGCCGGGTCTGCAAGGCGGCCGGGGCCTGGAACGTGAACACGCCGAACATCGCCAGCGCCAGCACGGCCAGCAGCGCGGCGAACAGGCCCAGCACCCACGGCGTCTGCAGCCACGCGGCCAGGCCGGCGCCCGACAGGCCGGCCGCCACGCCCATTGCGGTATAGACCACCGACATGCCCAGCACGTACAACGCGGCCAGCGCCAGCCCGCGGCCACGCGAGACCGGCGTCGGCGAGGCGCCACGGCCCACCAGCAAGGACGACAGGATCGGCACCATCGGCAGCACGCAGGGCGTGAAGGCCAGCAGCAGCCCCAGCACGAAGAACACACCGACCGTCGCCAGCCAGCCCGAGCCCGCCAGCGTATCGGCCAGGCCGACGTCGCCGGCCTGCAGCCAGCCAGCGGCGGCAGGCGACCCAGCGGCTGGCGATCCAGCGGCTGGCGACCCAGCGGCTGGCATGCCGCCGGCCTGGGCATCGGCAACCGTATCCGAAGGGGTCCAGGCCGACACACTGCTCGCGCCCGGTGCGTCCTGCTTCCACGGCAGGCCGGCACCGCTGGCGGTCGCCGCCGACGCGATCCGGTAGCCGCCCGCGCCGTCGTCGAGCAGCCGCGTCGTGCTGTCCATCGGCGGATAGCACAGCCCCGCATCGGCACAGCCCTGGCTGGTCACCATCAGCGTCGCCGGCCCGGCGGCCTGCCCCAGCTTGACGGTGAACGTGAAGGACTTCGGAAAGACCTCCATGTCCTTCTCGAAGGTCGGGTCGTACTTGACCACCCCGGACGGATAGCTCACCGCGCCCAGCTGCGTGCCGGCTCCGCCATCGAGCGCGATGCGGAAGTTCTCGCGGTACATGTAATAGCCCGGCGCAACCTCGAAACGCACCGCCACCGTGTGCGGGTCGGTCATCTGCGCCGCGTAGCGGAACGCCACCTCGGGAGCGAGAAAGTCGTCTTCGCTCATTGCCTGCGCGCGCGGCAGCAGGCACAGCAGCGCCAGCATCAGGCCGCACAGCAGCAGCCAGCGGCGCCAGCGGGCCGTGGCATCAGGCAGGGACATCGGATTCATGGTTCGGGTTCTTCGGCCGGCAGCGGCGCCTGGGTCTGCGCCACCACCCATTGCAGGTAGGCAGGCAGTCCGGCGCTGACCGGCAGCACGATCGCTTCAGGGACTTCGTAGGGATGCAGGCTTGCCAGCAGGTCGAGCACCGCCTGTTGGCGCGCCGTGGTGGTCTTGATCCACAGCGGCACCTCGGTATCGGCCTCGATCTTGCCGTTCCAGCCGTAAATGGACAGCATCGGCGCGGCGAGGTTCACGCAGGCCGCCAGGCCTTGCTCCACCAGTTCGTGGGCGATGCGCTTGGCCAGCAGCAGGTCTGGCGCGTTGCTGATGACCAGCACCACCTGTTCGTCTTGCGGCATGGGATTCCTCCTGTCGAGGCTCATTGTATCGACTCGTTGCCCCGGCGCCGGCGGCTGCCGGCCAGCCGAGCGATGCCGGCGCGATACCTGCCTCGTGGGCTGCCGTCCGGCCGGCACCGTGCAGCGGGAAGCCGTCCAGCGGAATGCCGCCCAGCGAAATGCTGCCTGGCGGGGTGCCGCCCAGCGGGATACCGCCCAGCGAAACGTCGCGCTGAGGGCATCATGCGCCGCAGCCGCGGCCACAGCCACAGTCGCCACTGCGCCAGTCGCCATGGCGCAGACGCAAAAAAGCCGGGCATCACCCGGCTTTCCTGTTGCCGCGGCCTGAGCCGCGGCGCCTGAGACGCGCCCGAACTTACTCGGCGGCGCCTTCGGCTTCGGTTTCCTGGGGCTCGGGACGATCCACCAGCTCCATGAACGCCATCGGCGCGTTGTCGCCCTGGCGGAAGCCCATCTTCAGCACACGGGTGTAGCCGCCGTTGCGGGCAGCGTAGCGCGGGCCGATTTCGGCGAACAGCTTGACCACGGCGTCGCGGTCGCGCAGGCGGGCGAATGCCAGGCGCTTGTTGGCCAGCGTGGGCTCCTTGCCCAGCGTGATCAGCGGCTCGACGATGCGGCGCAGTTCCTTGGCCTTGGGCAGCGTGGTCTTGATGGCTTCGTGGGTCAGCAGCGACACGGCCATGTTGCGGAACATGGCGAGACGGTGGCTGCTGGTACGGTTGAGCTTACGCAATCCGTTGCGGTGACGCATGGTATTTCCTTTTAGACGAATCTAGGTGGCGGTTGACCGCCGGTTGTCCAACTCTTCTATCCAGCACACGCTGGCGGGTCGGTGGAAAAAAGCTGCGCCCGACAGGGCGCGGCCCGAATTCTACTGCAAAGCGCAGGCAAGGCGCGCGGCCTTGTCTGCAATACAACGTTTGGTGCCGTGCCGGCGTCGAACTGGCTGGCTTGGGTCTGGGCCGGGGCTGACGCCCCGTGGCCTGGCCGATACGAAGTCAGCCTGCGCCCAGACCGCCCGCCTTACGGACGCTCGAGGCCCAGCGGCGGCCAGTTTTCGAGCTTCATGCCCAGCGTCAGGCCGCGTGCGGCCAGCACTTCCTTGATCTCGTTGAGCGACTTGCGACCCAGGTTCGGGGTCTTCAGCAGCTCGTTTTCGGTACGCTGGATCAGGTCGCCGATGTAGTAGATGTTTTCCGCCTTCAGGCAATTGGCGGAACGCACCGTCAGCTCCAGGTCGTCGACCGGGCGCAACAGCACGGGGTCGATCTGCGGCGCACCGCGCACCGGCGCTTCGTAGGAATCGCCCGCGCCTTCCAGCGCCGCGAAAACGGAGATCTGGTCCATGAGGATGCGCGCCGACTGGCGCACCGCTTCCTCGGGCGAAATGACGCCGTTGGTTTCGATGTCCAGCACCAGCTTGTCGAGGTCGGTACGCTGCTCAACGCGCGCGCTCTCCACGGCGTAGCTGACGCGGCGCACCGGGCTGAACGAGGCGTCCAGGACGATACGGCCGATGGTGTGGGTGCGGTCTTCGGACAGCGCACGCACGTTACCCGGCACATAGCCACGGCCCTTTTCGACCTTGATCTGCATTTCGATCTTTCCGGCTTCGGTCAGATTGCAGATGGCATGGCCCGGATTGATGATTTCCACATCATGCGGCAGCTCGATATCGCTGGCCAGCACCGTACCGGCGCCCTGCTTGCGCAGTACCAGGGTGACTTCATCGCGGTTATGCAGCTTGAAGACCACGCCTTTCAGGTTCAAGAGGATGTCCACGACATCTTCGCGCACGCCGGGGATGGTCGAGTACTCATGTACCACGCCGGTCATCTGCACTTCGGTGGGCGCGTAGCCCGTCATCGAAGACAGCAGAATGCGGCGCAGGGCGTTACCCAGCGTATGGCCGTAGCCGCGCTCGAAGGGCTCCATGACGATCTTCGCATGGTGCGTGCCAACGGGCTCGACTTCAATGGAGCGCGGCTTCAAAAAACCTTGAGTGGACATGTAGTGCTTTCCTTTTCAATACCCTCGGCTCGTTACACCGATAAGGCTGATGGAAGTGAATGAAGGCGTTTCCCGCACGGAAAACGCGGCACTGCAAACCGCAAACCCGCAGCGTCTGCAAAGACGGCGCGGGTTGGGGCGAACTGTGGTACTGAGAACTCGGCGGAGCGCACCGCGCCCCGCCAGGCCAGGCCAGGCCGGGCGCAAACCGTATTAACGCGAATACAGTTCGACGACCATCGATTCGTTGATGTCGCGGGCGACATCGGCACGATCGGGAGCCTGCTTGAAGACACCGGACATCTTGGTGGCGTCGACTTCGACCCACTGCGGGATACCGATGCTGGCGGCCAGTTCCATCGACTCGCGAATGCGGCCTTGCTTCTTGGCTTTTTCACGGATGCTGATGACGTCACCCGCCTTGACCAGCATCGAAGCGATGTCGGCGGTGTGGCCGTTCAGTTCGATGGCGCGGTGGCTGACGAGCTGACGCGCTTCGGCACGGGTGGAACCAAAGCCCATGCGATAGACAACGTTGTCCAGACGCGATTCCAGCAGCTGGATCAGCTTTTCACCGGTGTTGCCGCGTACGCGGTCGGCTTCCTGGTAGTACTTGCGGAACTGCTTTTCCAGCACGCCGTACATACGCTTGAGCTTCTGCTTCTCCCGCAACTGCAGACCGTAGTCCGAAGTACGCGCGCCCGAGGTGCGGCCATGCTGACCGGGCTTGGAATCCAGCTTGCACTTGGAATCCAGCGAACGGCGGGCGCTCTTCAGGAACAGGTCGGTACCCTCGCGGCGCGAGAGCTTGCATTTGGGTCCAATATAACGAGCCACGATGCTTCCTCTTAAATACGACGACGCTTCGGCGGACGGCAACCGTTGTGCGGCACGGGCGTGATGTCGGCGATGCTCGAAATCTTGATGCCCAGCGCGTTCAACGCACGCACGGAAGATTCACGACCGGGGCCAGGGCCCTTGATGCGCACTTCCAAGGTCTTGATGCCGTATTCCAGCGCGACACGGCCGGCGGTTTCGGCGGCAACCTGAGCCGCGAACGGCGTCGACTTGCGCGAGCCCTTGAAGCCTGCGCCACCCGACGTCGCCCAGGACAAAGCGTTGCCCTGACGATCGGTGATGGTGATGATGGTGTTGTTGAAGGACGCGTGAACGTGCGCGATGCCGTCCGATACGTTCTTCTTGACCTTTTTGCGCACGCGCGACGCGCCGCTGGTGGAAGCTTTCGCCATTATCCGGTTCCTCGATTATTTCTTCAGGGACGCAGCAGCACGGCGCGGCCCCTTGCGGGTGCGGGCGTTGGTGCGGGTGCGTTGGCCGCGCACGGGCAGACCGCGCTTGTGACGCAGGCCACGATAGGTGCCCAGGTCGATCAGGCGCTTGATCGACAGTTGGACTTCGCGACGCAGGTCACCCTCGACCGTGAACACACCAACGTGTTCGCGGATACGCTCGAGTTCGGCGTCGGTGAGATCTTTGACCTTTTTGGAAAGGGGCACATTAGCAGCTTCGCAGATCTTGCGGGCGCGCGTACGACCGATGCCAAAAATGGCGGTCAGGCCGATCTCGGCGTGCTGATGCGGCGGAATGTTGATGCCAGCAATACGGGCCATGACTGTTCCTTGAATAAATCTATTGCGTTATGGCCGAGATCAGCCTTGACGCTGCTTGTGCCGCGGGTCGGTGCAGATGACACGCACCACGCCGTGGCGTTTGATGATTTTGCAGTTGCGGCAGATCCGCTTAACCGATGCCAATACTTTCATGGGTGACTCCCTGTTATTCCGTAAACCGCTCGCCTACTTAGAGCGGAAGACGATCCTGGCGCGTCCAAGGTCATAGGGCGTGAGCTCCACTGTGACCTTGTCGCCCGGCAGGATCCGGATGTAATGCATACGCATCTTGCCCGAAATGTGAGCCAACACCACGTGGCCGTTTTCAAGCTTGACGCGAAACGTTGCGCTGGGGAGGTTCTCGACAACCTCGCCCTGCATCTGTATGACGTCGTCCTTTGCCATTTCTCGCTTAACGCATCGGCAGGTTCGCGCCCTTGAAGTTCGCCTTCTTGAGCAGGGAGTCGTACTGATGAGACATCATGTAAGCCTGCACCTGCGCCATGAAGTCCATGGTAACTACAACGATAATCAACAGCGACGTACCACCGAAGTAGAACGGCACGTTCCAGCGCATCACCAGGAACTCCGGCAACAGACACACCAGCGTGATGTACAGCGCACCCGCCAGGGTCAGACGCATCAATATCTTGTCGATATAGCGCGCCGTTTGCTCGCCAGGACGGATACCCGGGACGAAGGCACCGCTTTTCTTCAGGTTATCCGCTGTATCGCGGCTGTTGAACACCAGCGCCGTATAGAAAAAGCAGAAGAAAATAATGGCGGCGGAGTACAGCGTGATGTAGAGCGGCTGACGCGGCGACAGCGCGGCGGCGAGGTCTCCCAGCCAGCGCATGTTGTCGCTGGTCGAGAACCAGCTGGTGATCGTCGCCGGGAACAGGATGATCGACGAAGCGAAGATGGGCGGAATAACCCCAGCCATGTTCAGCTTCAGCGGCAAATGCGAGCTTTGACCGCCGTAGATCTTGTTCCCGACCTGACGCTTGGCGTAGTTCACCGTGATCTTGCGTTGACCGCGTTCGACGAACACCACGAACGCCGTCACCGCGACCGCCAGCGCCACGATGAACAGGGCCGAGAGCACCGACATCGAGTTCGTACGCACCAAGTCCAGCAAACCGGCCAGAGCACTCGGCAAACCTGCCACGATCCCGGCGAAAATCAGGATCGAGATGCCATTACCCAGACCGCGCTCGGTAATCTGCTCGCCCAGCCACATGACGAACATGGTGCCGGTCAGCAACGTGACCACCGTCGTAAAGCGGAACAGCATGCCGGGGTCGATAACCAGGCCCGGTTGCGATTCCAGCGCCACCGAAATGCCCACACCCTGGACCAGCGCCAGTGCCACCGTGCCGTAGCGGGTGTACTGCGTGATCTTGCGCCGCCCTGCCTCGCCTTCCTTCTTCATCGCTTCCAGGGAAGGAACCACCACCGACAGCAACTGCATGATGATGGATGCCGAGATATACGGCATGATTCCCAGCGCGAAGATGGAGAAGCGCGACAGCGCGCCGCCGGAGAACATGTTGAACAGGCCCAGGATACCGTCCTGGTTCTGCTTGAACAGATCCGCCAGCGCGTCCGGGTTGATGCCCGGAACAGGGATATGGGTGCCCAGGCGGTAAACCACGAGGGCGAGCACAAGGAACACGAAACGGCGCTTCAAATCGCCGTAGCGGGGTCCGGTCTTGCCCAATGCCTGCGCGTTAGCCACTCTTCACCTCACCGTCTTCAAGCGAGCGAACCGCCCGCGGCTTCGATCGCGGCGCGTGCGCCGGCGGTCGCGGAAATGCCCTTGAGCACAACCTTGCGCGAGAGTTCACCAGACTTGATGACCTTGGCGTAACGGACTTGCTGGCCAACCACGCCAGCCTGCTTCAGCACTTGCACGTCCACTTCTTCAGCGTCGATGCCTTGCAGTTCAGACAGGCGCACTTCGGCGTACAGGTGCTGACCGAGCGGCGTGAAGCCACGCTTGGGCAGGCGGCGCTGCAGCGGCATCTGACCGCCTTCGAAACCGACCTTGTGAAAACCGCCCGAACGCGATTTTTGACCCTTGTGGCCACGGCCACCGGTCTTGCCCAGGCCCGAGCCGATGCCACGGCCGACACGGCGCTTGGCATGCTTGGAGCCTTCGGCCGGCTTCAGCGTATTGAGTTGAGTATCCGACATCGCGTTTCCTTAGACTTCCGAGACGGTGACGAGGTAATCCACTTTGCGGATCATGCCACGCACTTCGGGCGTATCGACCAGGACTTTGGTGCTGTTGATACGGCGCAGGCCCAGGCCGCGAACGGTGTCGCGATGGGACTGCTTGGTGCCGATAACCGAACGCACCAGGGTAACTTTAATCTGCTTCTGAGCCATGACTTACCCCAGGATCTCTTCGACGGTCTTGCCGCGCTTGGCAGCAATTTCCGACGGAGTCATGGACGCGCGCAGGCCGTTCAGCGTGGCGCGAACCATGTTGTAGGGGTTGCTCGAGCCGAGGCTCTTGGCAACCACGTTACGCACGCCCATCACTTCGAAAATGGCGCGCATCGGGCCACCGGCGATGACGCCCGTACCTTCCGGCGCGGGGGAGATCATCACCTTGGAGGCGCCGTGCTGGCCAACCACCGTGTGGAACAACGTGCCGTTCTTCAGAGCAACCTTGAACAAACCGCGGCGGGCCTGTTCCATCGCCTTCTGGACCGAGACCGGCACTTCACGCGCCTTGCCCTTGCCCATGCCGATGCGGCCATCGCCATCGCCCACCACGGTCAGCGCGGCGAAGCTCATGGTACGACCACCCTTCACCACCTTGCTGACGCGGTTGACCGCGATCATTTTTTCGCGCAGGCCGTCGTCGTTCTCTTTTTCCGCGGCGCCTTTGCCTTGTACTTTAGCCATTTGACTGTTCCTCGCTTAGAACTTGAGGCCGGCTTCGCGCGCGGCATCGGCCAGCGCTTTCACGCGGCCATGGTAACGGAAGCCCGAGCGATCGAATGCGACCAGCTCGATGCCGGCAGCCTTGGCTTTTTCGGCCACGCGCTTGCCCACCAGGGCGGCGGCGGCTTTGTTGCCACCCAAGCCGCTCTGACCAGCCAGCTGCGTGCGCACTTCGGCTTCCGCCGTGGAAGCGCTGACCAACACGCGGTCGCCTTCCGGCGAAATGATGTTCGCGTAAATGTGCAGATTCGAGCGGAAGACCGACAGGCGGTGAACGCGCAGTTCGTTGATCTTCCGGCGGGTCGGAACCGCACGACGCAAACGGGATACTTTCTTGTCCATGATTCGTCCTTGCGTGCGCCGTTATTTCTTCTTGGTTTCTTTGATGACGACCCGTTCGTCCGCATAACGCACGCCCTTGCCCTTATAGGGTTCGGGTTCGCGGTAAGCGCGGATTTCGGCAGCCACCTGACCCACGACCTGCTTGTCGGAGCCTTTGATGACGATTTCCGTCTGGGTCGGGCATTCGGCCTTGATACCGGCCGGCAGCTTGTAGACCACATCATGCGAGAAACCAAGTTGCAACTTGACGGCGTCGCCTTGCAACTGGGCGCGGTAACCCACGCCCACCAGGGTCAGTTTACGCTCGAAGCCTTTGCTGACGCCGGTAACCATGTTGGCGACCAGTGCCCGCACGGTGCCCGACATGGCACTGGCTTGGCGCGTTTCGTTGGCGGCTGCAAACGTCAGCTTGCCGCCGTCCTGGGTGATGGTGACGTCACCGGTCAGCGCCTGCGTCAGCGTGCCCAGCGGGCCCTTGACCGTGATCTGGTCTTGCAGCAGGTTGGCTTCGACGCCCTTGGGCAGCTCTACCGGGTATTTAGCGATACGTGACATTCGAGTCTCCTTAGGCCACGTAGCACAGGACTTCGCCGCCGACGCCAGTGGCGCGGGCCTTGCGATCAGTCATGACGCCACGCGAGGTCGACACGATGGCAACGCCCAGACCATTCATGACCTGCGGGATGCTGGTGCGGCCTTTGTAGATACGCAGGCCAGGACGCGAGACGCGCTCGATGCGCTCGATCACGGGACGGCCAGCGTAGTACTTCAGGGCGATTTCAAGCTCGGGCTTGGCCGGCGTGCCTTTGACTTCAAAGCTATCGATATAGCCTTCGTCTTTCAGCACGGCGGCAATAGCGGCCTTCAGCTTCGAGGACGGCATGCTTACCGTGACTTTATCAACTTGCTGCGCATTGCGAATGCGGGTCAGCATATCGGCGATGGGATCGCTCATGCTCATATTCGTTCTCCTACCAGCTGGCCTTGGTGATGCCGGGGATTTCACCCTTCATCGCCATTTCGCGAAGTTTGTGGCGCGTAAGGCCGAACTTGCTGAACACACCGCGCGGGCGACCCGTCACGGCGCAACGGTTGCGTTGGCGCGTGGGGTTGGCATTGCGCGGCAGTTGCTGCAACTTGAGCCGAGCCTGGTAACGTTCTTCGTCGGTCTTGGACTGGTCGCCGATGATTGCCTTCAATTCGGCGCGCTTGGCGGCGAATTTGTCGGCCAGCTTGGCGCGCTTGATGTCACGATTGATCAGTGAGAGTTTGGCCACGTCATCGCCCCTTAATTACGGAACGGGAAGCTGAAGGCGGTCAACAGCGCCTTGGCTTCTTCGTCGGTCTTGGCGGTGGTGGTGATGCTGATGTTCAGCCCACGCAGCGCGTCGATCTTGTCGTACTCGATTTCGGGGAAAATGATCTGCTCTTTCACCCCGACGTTGTAGTTGCCACGCCCGTCGAACGCCCGGCCGGAAATCCCGCGGAAGTCGCGCACGCGAGGCAGCGCAACCGCCACCAGGCGATCCAGGAATTCGTACATGCGCTGGCCGCGCAGCGTCACCATGCAGCCAATGGGGTAGTTTTCGCGGATCTTGAAACCGGCGATAGCCTTGCGGGTTTTCGTCACGACCGGCTTCTGGCCGGCGATCTTGGTGAGATCGGACACCGCATGCTCGATGACCTTTTTGTCGGCCACGGCTTCGGACACGCCCATGTTCAGCGTGATCTTCGTGATGCGCGGCACTTCCATGACGCTCTTGTAGCCGAATTTTTCTTTCAGCTCACCTGCGATCTTGTCGCGGTACAGGTCTTGCAAACGACTCATGTCTGTCGCCCCTTACGCCTTGGCGCCGACTTCGGCACCATTGGAACGGAACACACGGACCTTGCGGCCATCGACTTCCTTGACGCCGACGCGGTCACCCTTGCCCGTGGCAGGGTTGAACAGCGCAACGTTGGAAATGTGGATCGGCAGGGTCTTTTCCACGATGCCGCCAGGATTGTTGGCCATCGGGTTCGGCTTGGTGTGCTTCTTGACGACGTTCACGCCTTCAACCAGAACGTGGTCGGCATCAACGCGTTGCAGCACGGTGCCACGGCGCTTTTTGTCGCGGCCGGTGAGGACGATGACTTCGTCGCCTTTACGGATGTTGTTCATCGATGGCTCCTTACAGCACTTCCGGCGCCAGCGACACGATCTTCATGAAGCGCTCGGTACGCAGTTCACGCGTCACGGGCCCGAAGATGCGGGTGCCGATGGGCTCCAGCTTGGCGTTGAGCAAAACGGCGGCATTGCCACCGAAACGGATCAGCGAGCCGTCCTTGCGGCGCACGCCCATGGCGGTACGCACAACCACGGCGTTGTAGATTTCGCCCTTTTTCACGCGCCCACGCGGAGCGGCGTCCTTGACGCTGACTTTGATGATGTCGCCGATACCGGCATAACGGCGCTTGGAGCCGCCGAGCACCTTGATGCACATGACATGGCGTGCACCAGTGTTGTCGGCCACGTCCAGCGTGGTCTGCATTTGGATCATGATTTTTCCTGTTCCAACTTAACCGAAAGTTCGCACCCTTATTCCCAGATTCCGGCTACGGATGCCGCCAAAGAGTCGAAGCACGAGCCCTTTCAGCCAAATCCGCGTTTGCGTGCCGGAATTCCGGGCGATGCGCCCTTCCTGCCAGTTTTGGTCCCGTAAGGCCCGCCCGCGCCGCTCGCCGCGACTCGTACGAACCTGGGTTGAATATCCTGCGGGGTTTCCCTCGGCGGCATAAAAACACTGCGGCCTGGCTTGGGCGATGGCTGTCCACCACCCCTGCCGACTCCCAGTATTCAAAAGCTTTTCCGGGGAAGCCGTCTATTCTAGCTCGATCCCGACAGGCGCGCAAGGGGTTTCTG
>JAEZBO010000136.1 GCA_023427085.1 Pseudomonadota bacterium | reverse complement strand
CTTCGGCCAGGCGCGCGGCCTGCTCCTGCAGCGAACCGGCGGCCGCCGCGGCCTCTTCGACCAGCGCGGCGTTCTGCTGCGTCACTTCGTCCATCTGCGCGACCGCGCGGTTGACCTGCTCGATGCCGGTGGACTGTTCCTGCGAGGCGGCCGAGATCTCGCCCATGATGTCGGTCACGCGTTTGACCGACGAGACGATCTCCTGCATGGTCGTGCCGGCGCGCTCGACCTGCGACGAACCGGCGCCGACCTTGGTTACCGAATCCTCGATCAGGCCCTTGATCTCCTTGGCGGCCTGCGCGCTGCGCTGGGCCAGCGAACGCACCTCGCCAGCCACCACCGCGAAGCCCTTGCCCTGCTCGCCGGCGCGGGCAGCCTCGACCGCGGCGTTGAGCGCCAGGATGTTGGTCTGGAACGCGATGCCGTCGATCACGCTGACGATCTCGGAGATCTTGCGCGAGCTGGCCGAGATCTCCTGCATGGTGTTGACCACTTCCGACACCGCCGAGCCACCGCGCTGCGCCACTTCCATGCTGCTGGCGGCCAACTGGTTGGCCTGGCGCGCATTGTCGGCGTTCTGGCGTACCGTGCCGGCCAGTTCTTCCATGCTCGCGGCGGTTTCTTCCAGCGACGCGGCCTGCTGCTCGGTGCGGCTGCTCAGATCGGTGTTGCCGGCCGAGATCTCGCGCGCGCCGACGTTGATCTCGTCGACGCCGCGGCGCACCTGCGAGACCGTGCGCGTCAGGCTGTCCTGCATGCGCCGCAGCGCGGCGAACAGCTGGCCGATCTCGTTGTCCGAACGGTACTCGACGCGCTGGGTCAGGTCCCCGGCGGCGATGCGGTCGAACAGTTGGCCGGCCTGGTTCAGCGGACGCACCACTTGGCGCGTCAGGAACAGATACGAGCCGATCACCGTCAGCAGGATCAGCAAGGCGATGCCGACCAGCAGCAAGTCCATGACGTGGGCGCGCGACTGGGCGCCCTGGACCAGCGCGGTGCCGCTATCGGCCGCGTACGACTCGAATTCGGCCATCGATTGCGCCAGGCTCATGCTGGCCAGCGTGGCTTCGTTGGCCTTGATCTGCAGATAGCGCTGGCCGTCGCCTTCGCTGACCGCCTGCGCCATGGTCTCGACGGCGTCGATGTAGGCCTTGTAGCTGCTGGCCAGCGCCGCCTCGAAGGTGACGCCGCGCTCGGTCAGCTTGGGCGTCTGCACATAACGCTCGAAGGCCTCGCGGCTGTCGCGCAGGCGCGTGCGGGCGTTGTCGACCTGCTCCTGCTGGGCGCTGCGATCGATGATCGCCAGCGCCGAATCGATGTTGATGACGGCGCGCAGCGAGTTCAGGTACGCGTCCTTGACGTGGCGTACCTGTTGCGAGGACAGGCGGTCGAGACGATCCAGATCGTGGCTGCTGGATTGGATGTTGTACCAGCCCAGGCCGGTCACGCTCAGCGCGATGACCGAGATGAAGGCCAGGATCAGCAGGAGACTTGTGCGAACTTTCAGCTTGGACAGCATGATGGATGGTGTGAGGTAAATAGGGAAAGCCGCAGGCGGGCGAGGCGCACGTACCGGACGGTGGTGGGCCTCAGCCTCCTTGTTTGATGGCGAACAGGCTGGTGTTCTGGATGCGCCGGAATGCCAGCGTGGCCGCTTCCAGCGACGCCTGGCGCAGCGACAACTGCGCGGTCGCCGCCAGGATGTCCAGGTCCTGCAGGCCGGACAGCTGTTTCTTGAAGTTCAGGCCGCGCTGGTCGCCGTTTTCGTCGAGCGCCTGCAGCTCGGCCAGCCGTGCGCCCTGCGAGGCGCGCACCGTCAGCACGTTGTCGTAGCTGGCCGAAAAGCTCTGGGCCGCCGACGACAGCACGTTCTCGAGCGAGGCCCGCGCGACCGGATCGTCGTCGACCGGGGTCTCCAGGCGCTTGATCAAGGTGTCGAGCGTGGCGAACACGTCGACCCCGCCGGCGCTCAGGGGCTCGGCGCTGAAGCGGTCGCCGGCGGCCGGCTGGCCGCTGATCGAGACCGACAGGCCATCCAGGCGCAGCGTGCCCGGACCGGCAAAATCGAAGGGGCCGCTGTCTTCTTCGATCTGGACCGGCACGCCGGTGCTCGGGTCGATCTCGGTACGGGTGGTGCGCACCGAATACTGCAGCGGCTCGCCGTCGAAGGTGATCTCGAACTGCGTATCGGCGGCCAGACCGGCCGGGTCGGTGATCTGCGGCGCGCCGATCACCGCGGTGCCGCCGTTGGCCGCGCCGGCCTGGGTCACGTAACCGCGCGCGCCGGGCGCGGCGCGGCTGAAGATGTCGGTGCCGACGTCGCCACCGGCCATCTGACGGGTCTGGTCGACCTGGATCATCCGCTGGCCGGCGTCGCCGCTCCAGCTCACCGTGCCGGTCGAGGCATCCAGCGCATAGGGCTGGGTATCGCCACGAAAACCCGAGAACAGGTACTGGCCGTTGCCGTCCGTGGCATTGGCCTGCGCCAGCAGGTTGTCGCGGGTGACCCGCAGCGTGTCGGCCAGCGTGCGGCGGTCGGCGTCCGAGTAGGTGCCGTTGCCGGCCCGCACGACTTCGGTGCGCACGTCGGCCAGCAGCGACGTCACGGTGCCCAGCACGGTCTCGGACACCGCCAGGTTCTGCGTCGCGACGTTGCGGTTGCCGGCATAACGCGTGTTCATCGCGTCGTTCTGCGCCACGTTGACTGCCTGCGCGGCGCCCAGCGGGTCGTCGGCCGGCGTGACGATCTTGCGATTGCTGGCGATCTGCGTGTACAGATGCATCAGTTGCGTCTGCTGGGCGTTCATGGTGTTGATGCCCGTTCGGAACATCTGGCTGGTGCTGATACGCATGATGGCTGACCGCTAAAAAGGGAGTCTGAAGAAGGCGACCGGAGAATCAGCCGCGCAGGCCCAGCAGGGTGTCGAAGATCTGGCTGCCGACGTCGATCAGGCGCGACGAGGCCCGGTACTGCTGCATGTAGCGGTCCAGGTTGACGTACTCTTCGTCGACGTTGACGCCCGATACCGCCTGTTGCGCCGCGTAGTTCTGCTCGATCAGGTTGGCCTGGGCCTTCGAGGCCGTGGCGTTCTGGCCGGCCATCACGCCGACCTTGTTCACCAGTTGCGAGAACGATTCGTTCAGGCTCATGGTGCCGTTGCCCAGCACTTTTTTGGTCTGCAGCTGCGCCAGCGCCAGCGCGTTCTCGCCGTTGGCCGAGCCGCCGCCGGGGCCGGCCGCGGCGATCTGCGAGGGATCGCCGATCGCCACCGACAGGTCGCGCGCGGCATTGCGGGTCGGTTGCAGCACCCAGCTGTCGCCAGCGCGCGGCGTGCCGTTGCTCAGGTCGATCTGCAGGCCTTCGATCAGCTGCGGCGGCGTGGCCGACAGCTCGCTGCCGTCGCCGCGGTACAGCTCGGCACCGCCCGGCATGCGGGTGATCTGATACTCGGCGCCGTCGAACTTGATCTGGTAGTCGTTGCCGGTGATCGCGTCGATGTCGGCATAACGGGCGCCGATGCTCTGCGCGCCGCTGTTGTTGGCGTTGGCCTGCGCGTTGACCGCGCCCAGCCCGAAGAAGGCCTGGCCGGGCCGGCCGTTGGCGTCCAGGCCCTGTTCGTGGATGGCGTTGTAGCTGACCGCCAGGCCGACGGCCATGCGGCCCAGGTCGTTCTGCAGCACGTCCAGCGAGTTGGCGCGGTAATCCAGCAGGCCGCCCAGCTGGCCGCCGCTGATCTGGCCGTCCTGCAGCTCGACCGTGGCGGTCTGGCCGGGCTGGCCGGTCGGCACCGTATAGGCCACCACCAGGCGCGAGCCGTCGGCCTTCGAGGCGACTGCCTGCAGGGGATAGACACTGGTGCCCGACAACATGGTCTGGCCGTTGCCGACCGTGATGTTGTAGCTGCCGTTCTGTTCGATCACGTTGACCTTGACCAGCGTATTGAGCTCGGTCACCAGCTGGTCGCGCTGGTCGTACATGTCGTTCGGCACGTGGCCCGGCGATGCGGCCTGGGCGCGCGCGATCTGCTGGTTCATGTCGTTGATGCGTTCGACGTAGCTGTTGATCTGCGACACCGAGGTGGAGATCTGCGCGTTGATGTTCTCGCGCTGGTTCTGCAGGAAGCGGTTGGCCTCGTTGATCTGCGTGACCAGGCTGTTGGCCTGGCCGATCAGATCCTGGCGGGCGGCCGGATCGGCCGGGGCCGACGCCACGGCGTTGTTGCTCTCGAAGAACTTGCGCAGCGCCGGCGCCACGCCGACGGTGTTGTCAGCCAGCAGATTGCTGACCTGCGAGATCTGGCCGCCATAGGCGACCATCGCGGCGCCGCTGGACTGCGCGTTGGTCAGCTGCTTGTACAGGAAGCTGTCGTACGAGCGCTTGACGGTATCGACCTGCACGCCCCGGCCGACGAAGCCGGCGCCCACGGACACGCCCCCGGCACTGGAGACCACCACGCTCTGCCGGTTATACCCATCGGTATCGGCGTTGGCGATGTTGTGGCCTACGGTATTGAGCCGCGCTTGCGAGGCGTTAAGGCCGGAAAGTCCGAGGTTGAAGAGATTCATGGGATCGCTCTATGCAAGTCATGCCCGGGCGGAACACGGGCTCAGGATCGATAACGGCAAACTTCCGACATTATTTAGCGCGCGACCATCAGAAGATTGCGGCCGGCCGGCGCGACTCAGACCGAGCCGCCGAACTGGCCCATGATGCCGATCAGCTTGTCGGCGTAGCGCGGATCGGTGGCGTAGCCCGCCTCCTGGATCCGGCGCGCCGCCTCGACCTCGTCGCGCGTCTGCGTCACCCGCTCGTAGCGCGGGCTGTCGCCCACCAGCCTGGCGTAGTCGGCGAAGGCCTCGGCGTACGAGCCGTAGGAACGGAAGGCCTGCACCATCTTCTGCGGCCGGCCGTCGACATATTCTGTGGTCACCACGTCGACCACCTTGCCCTGCCAGCCGCCGGTGGCCTTGATGCCGAACACGTTGTGGCTGTTGCTGCCGTCCGGATGGCGGATCTCGCGCCGGCCCCAGCCGGACTCGAGCGCAGCCTGGCCCAGGATCAGCCGGGCCGGGATGCCGCTGCGCTCGGCCGCATGGTGGGCGGCGGCGGCCATCTTCTCGACGAAGTCGATCACGTGGCCGGGCGCGCCCTCGCTGGCGGCGATCGTCCGGCTGGCCGGCTTGCCGTTGGCCAGCAGCTCGAGCAGCGCCGACACCGCCGGCGTCACCGCCGGACCGGCGGCCGGATCGCTGCCGATGCGCGAGCGCAGGCCCGGCA
>JAEZBO010000117.1 GCA_023427085.1 Pseudomonadota bacterium | reverse complement strand
CGCTTCGCCCGCCAGCGCCCGCGCACAGGCGCCGGCCAGCAACAGCGCCGCCAGTGTGCGCAGGCCGGGCCGGCGGTGCCCGCGGGCGGGCCTAGCCATGGGCCGCCACGGCGTCTTTGAGCGTCGCGACGATGAAGTCCTGGGTCGCCTCGTCGAGCAGCGGATGCATCGGCAGGCTCAGCACCGACTGCGCCAGCGCGTCCGACACCGGCGTGTCGCCGGGGCGGGCGTACATCGCGTAGGCCGGTTGTGCGTGGATAGGCTTGGGGTAATGGATGGCGGTGGGCACGCCGGCCTGCTTCAGGTTCGCGGCGATCGCTTCGCGCTGCGGCACGATCACGGTGTATTGCGCCCAGACGCTGTTGCGGTCGGGCCGTACCGTGACGGTGCGGCAGGGAGCCGGCAGGTCGGCCAGCAGCTGGCGGTAACGTTCGCCGATGCGCACGCGCGCGGCGACTTCGCCTTCGAACGCCGGCCACTTGCCCAGCAGCACCGCGCACTGCAGCGTGTCCATGCGGCCGCCGACGCCGATGCGGGTGTGGTGATAGCGCGCCGACTGGCCATGCACGCGGATCTCGGTCAGCGCGCGGGCCAGCGCATCGTCGTTGGTGAAGACCGCGCCGCCGTCGCCATAGCAACCCAGCGGCTTGCTCGGGAAGAAGCTGGTACAGCCCAGCGTCGACAGGTTGCAGCTCTTGCGATCCTTGTAGCTGGCGCCAAAGCTTTGCGCCGCGTCCTCGATCACCGGCAGGCCGTGGCGCGCGGCGATGGCGTTGATCTCGTCCATGTCGCCGCACTGGCCGTACAGCGACACCGGCATGATCGCGCGGGTGCGCGGCGTGATGCGGGCCTCGAGTTGCGCGACGTCCATGTTGCAGGTGTCGGGCTCGACGTCGACGAACACCGGCTTGGCGCCCAGCAGCACGATGACTTCGGCGGTGGCCACGAACGTGAACGAGGTGGTGATGACCTCGTCGCCCGGCTTGATGTCCAGCGCCATCAGCGACATCAGCAGCGCCTCGGTGCCCGACGCGACCGTGACGCAGTGGCGCGCGCCGACGTGCTCGGCCAGCAGCGCCTCGATCTCCTTGACCTCGGGGCCGAGGATGTACTGGCCATGATCCAGGACCTGCTGGATGCGCTGGTTGATGGGGTCGCGCAAAGACTGGTATTGAGCCTTGAGGTCGATGAATTGCATGGTGGTCGCGGGCCTGGTGGACGGGGTGTGCCCCGATGGGTTCTTATGGAATCGCGCGGGCGATTTTGGCCCGGAATTATCGCATGTCTCTCTTTGTTTCCGGGTGGTCCGGCGGCCCGCCGCCGTGACCGGCTGATGTACTCTTGGCAGATCGTTTTTGCCGTGCGCGCAGGGTTCTTCGCATGTCCATCATCCGTGTCGTCAGCTACAACATCCACAAGGGGCGGTCGGCGTCCGGCCGGCGCGACTCCCTCTACGACCTGCGGCTGGGCCTGCACGGCCTGCGGCCCGACCTGGTGTTCCTGCAAGAGGTGCAGGGCCGCAACGAACGCTCGAACGTGCTGCACGCGCAGCACGAGTCGCTGGCCGCCGGCCTGCATCTCGAGGCGATCTACGGCCGCAACGCGATCCGCGAATCGACCGACCATGGCAACGCGCTGCTGTCGCGCTTTCGCATCCTCGGCTACGAAAACCAGGACATCTCCGATCACCGCATGGAGCAGCGCGGCCTGCTGCACGCCCGCATCGAGCTCAACGGCCGCGAGGTGCATTGTTTCGTCGTGCACCTGGGCCTGTTCGCCGGCAGCCGGGTGCGCCAGATCGGCGCGCTGGTCGACCGGATCGACCAGCTGGTGCCCGACGACGCGCCGCTGCTGATCGCCGGCGACTTCAACGACTGGAAGGACAAGCTGTCGCCGCTGTTCGTGCAGCGCCTGGGCGTCTACGAGGTCTTCGCGCATGCGCAGCGGGCTCACAATCCCGGCATGCCGAGCCTGCGCCAGTCGGTGCGCGGCTTGCGCGACGTGCTGCTGCGCGGCCAGCCGATGCTGAGCAAGGGGCCGGTGATGCGGCAGAACCAGCTCGGCATGGACGGCGCGTTCTGCCTGCTGCCGCCGCCGCGCACGTTTCCGGCCGCGTTCCCGTGGTTCCGGCTCGACCGCATCTACCAGCGCGGCTTCGCGGTGCGCAGCGCGCGCGTGCTCAGCGGCCAGCCCTGGAGCGTGCTGTCCGACCACTCCCCGATCCTGGCAGAGCTGGAGCTGCCGTGAAGCCTCGTTCGGGCGCCAAGCTGCGCTGGAGCGAAGACAACGAGATCATCCTGCTGGAAAACGGCCTGGCGCTGTTTCCGGCGCTGTGCGCGGCAATCGACGCGGCGCGCGACAGCGTGCACCTGGAAACCTACATCTTCCGTTTCGACGCGGTCGGCACGCAGCTGGTCGATTGCCTGGCGCGGGCCTGCGCGCGCGGCGTCAAGGTCCGGCTGGCGGTCGATGGCTACGGCAGCGCCGCCACCGCCGACGCACTGCTGGCGCGGCTGGCCGAGGCCGGCGTGGTGCCCGGGGTCGAGGTGGGCGTCGAGCGGACCACCGGGGTCGTCACCGTCGGTGTGGCGGGCTCCGGGCCCGTGCTGGACCTCCCGTACGACGTCGCGCGGCACATCTTC
>JAEZBO010000255.1 GCA_023427085.1 Pseudomonadota bacterium | reverse complement strand
GGCTTCGCGGTCGAACAGAATGGCACCGATACCGCGTCCATCGCGGCAGGGCGTCAGCGCTTCAGTGGCGTCGAATGCGACCATTCCTTCGAGTCTAACAACACCATGGCACCAACGTCCTCTTCCTTGTGTCTTTTGCGTTTGTCCGCGCTGGGGGACGTGACCCATGTGGTGCCGCTGGTACGCACCCTGCAGCAGGCCGATCCCGGGGTGTCGCTGCACTGGATCATCGACAAGGCAGGCCACAAGCTGCTCGATGGCCTGCCAGGCGTGACCTTCCACAGCTACGACAAGAAGACCGGCCTGGCCGGCATGCGTGCCCTGCGCGACAGCCTTCCCGCCGGGCGCTTCGATGCGCTGCTGCAGATGCAGGTGGCTTTCCGTGCCAACGTGCTGTCCGCCTTCGTGCCGGCCAAGCGCCGCATTGGCTACGACAAGGCCCGCTCCAAGGATCTTCACGGGCTGTTTATCAATGAGCGCATCCCCGACCGCCCCGGCATCCATGTGCTGGATGCGATCGGCAGCTTCTGCGAACCGCTCGGCCTGAAGCAGACCGAGGTCAGCTGGGACCTGGCCGTGCCGCCGGCCGCGGTCGAGTGGGCCAACGCCCAGTGGACCGACGATGGCCGCCCGGTGCTGATGATCTCGCCCTGCTCCAGCCATGTGCGCCGCAACTGGTATGCCGACCGCTATGCGGCCGTGGCCAACCACGCCACCTCACGCGGCTGGCGGGTGGTGCTGTGCGGTGGGCGCAGCGAACTGGAGCGCGGCATGGCCGATGCGATCCAGGCCCAGCTGGCCACGCCGGCGCTGGACCTGGTCGGCAAGGACACGCTCAAGCAGCTGCCGGCGCTGTTGGCGCGCGCCGCGCTGGTGATGACGCCCGACTCGGGCCCGATGCATATCGCCAACGCGATGGGCACCAAGGTGCTGGGCCTGCATGCAGCGAGCAACCCGCACCGCAGCGGCCCCTACTCCGACCGCCGCTACTGCGTGGACCGTTACGACGATGCCGCGCGCAAGTTCCTGGGCAAACCGGCCAGCGAACTGAAGTGGGGCGCGAAGGTCGAGTTCGACGACGTGATGCAGTTGATCACCGTCGAGGACGGCATCGCCGCCTTCGAACGGTATGTCGCCGATTACGCGCCGCGCGGCGCGTAATCCTTGTACGACTTCTCTTCCACGTAGAGCGAGCCCAGCGCCAGGTTGATGTCCTTCTTGATGCGGGCGCGCTCATCGTTCTGCTGGTAGACGCTGCGCGCCAGCTCGACGAAATGGTCGTCGAAGGCCTGCGCCTTGTCCTGCAGGCGGATGTTGTCTTCGATGTCCCACAGGCGCTCGTTGACCGCCTTGAGCTCGGCACGCAGGCGCGCGATGTCCTTGACCCCGGCCGGGTGCGCCATCCAGGTCTTTTCCAGCGCGCTCAGTTCGGTGCGGATGTTGGCCAGCTTGGCCTCGTCGCTGATGCGCTCGGACTTGATCTGCAGAATCGAGATCTTGTCGAGCAGTTCACCGAAGGACACGGGGACAAGGATTTCAGCGGTCATGGGGGAGATCCGTTACGTGAGGTGGGCAGTTTAGCGGAGCGCAGGTTGGCGGGGTGTGGGGGGGTGCGGGCCCCGGGTAGAGCCACGCCATGCGTGGCTGCGCGAGAGCGGCCGGGTAGAGCCACGCCATGCGTGGCTGCGCGATGGCCGCTTCATTGGGATTGCTGGGTGCATCCATGCACCCAGCCCTTCCGCGCTTGCGCGCTCCAGGGCCGCGCCTCCTGGAGCTGGAGACGCCGTTGGCGATGAACGCGTCGCCACGCGCCCGGGTACGTCGGTGATGACGCTTGGGGCTCCGGGAGCAGGGTGGCCGCTTCATTGCCGGGATTGCTGGGTGCATCCATGCACCCAGCCCTTCCGCGCTTGCGCGCTCCAGGGCCAGACGTTCGTCTGTCCGGATTCGCTCCTGGCGAATCCGTCGAACCCCCGTCGGGGGTTCTCATCCCCCCGCAATTGGGCGCCGCTCATTTCGCAGCGGTCGGAAAACGCCCGATCTCGGTCATGAAAAAGGCCGCCCAATGGGCGGCCTTTTTCATGTATCTGGCGGAGAGGGGGGGATTCGAACCCCCGAGGCGCTATAAACGCCTGCCTGATTTCGAGTCAGGTACATTCAACCGCTCTGCCACCTCTCCAGATGGTCCCGGCGAACCGGGACGCGAATGATACGGGTAGGACGCGCTGGCGACAAGTCATTGCGGGCAAAGAAGTGAATTTCTTCTGTATGGATGCCTTGCCGGATGTCCGGCGGGCCGCGATCATGCCGTTATCCCCCGCAATCCTTACCGGCACGCGCCTTCATGATCGAATTCGGACACCTGACCCACCCCGGCCTGCGCCGTGACCTCAATGAGGATACGTATTACGGCGATGGCGAACTGGCGCTGTGGCTGGTCGCCGATGGCATGGGCGGGCACGCCTGTGGCGAGGTGGCCAGTGCGCTGGCGCGCGAGACCATCGTGCGCGAGATCCGCCGCGGGGCGACGCTGGCGCATGCCATCCGGATCGCCGATGAGGAAATCATCCGCACCTCGCGCCGCCGCAATGACAGCCTGCCGATGGGCACGACGGTGGTGGCCGCGCGGGTCCAGGGCAATCGCTACGAGGTGGCGTGGGTGGGCGACAGCCGCGCGTATCTGTGGCGCGACGGCAAGCTAGCCCAGCTCAGCCAGGATCACAGCGTGGTCCAGGAACTGGTCGCGCAGGGCAATCTGACCGCCGAGCAGGCACGCGCGCATCCGCACCGCAATGTGGTGACCCAGGCGCTGGGCGTGACCGATCCGGCGCACCTGAATGTGGCGACCACCACCGGTGAACTGCGCCCGGGCATGCAGTTGCTGCTGTGCAGTGATGGGCTCACCGAGGAAGTCGAGGACAAGGGCATTGCCCGTACCCTCGCCTTCGACGATGCCAGTGCGCAGGAATGCGTGGATACCCTGGTTGCCGCCGCGCTGGATGGCGGCGGCTCGGACAACATCACCGTGATCCTGGTGCGGTGCCATTGAGGCAGGCATCCCGACCAACGGTCGGGATTTACCGCCGGGGTTGTGCCCTCAGGCGCTGACGGCTTCCACCGCTTCAGGCTCACCATCCCAGATCGCGCGGCCGGCCTTCTTGCGCAGCTTGGCCAGGCGCGCTTCGTGTGCTTCCAGCTCCGAGGCGGTGGCGACCACGCGCGGGCGTGGCAGCAGGCGCGAGGTGTCGAAGGTCTGCACGTGGGCGCTGCCGGATTTGCGGTCGTCGGCCGCGCCGAAGCCGATTTCTTCCTGGCCCGAGGTCAGCGCGATGTACACATCGCCCAGGATCTGGGCATCGAGCAGGCCGCCGTGCAGCTGGCGGTGGGCGTTGTCCACGCCCAGGCGCCGGCACAGCGCGTCCAGGGAGTTGCGCTGGCCGGGGAAGCGCTCGCGCGCCATCTTCAGCGTATCGATCACCGTGCAGCGGTCGGTGATCTTGCCGTAGTGGTCGCCAAGCAGCGACAGCTCGTTGTCCAGGAAGCCCAGATCGAACGCCGCGTTGTGGATGATCAGCTCGGCGCCGTCGATGTAGGCCAGGAATTCGTCGACGACCTGGGCGAAGTCCGGCTTGTCGGCCAGGAATTCCAGGGTCAGGCCGGTGACTTCCTGCGCGCCCTGCTCAAACTCGCAGTCCGGCTTGAGGTACTGGTGGTAGTTGTTGCCACTGGGGCGGCGCTCGAGCAGTTCCACACAGCCGATTTCGACGATGCGGTTGCCCTTCCGCCACTCCAGACCGGTGGTTTCGGTATCAAGGATGATCTGACGCATGGGCTCAGTGTACCGGGCCGGCGGCACGGATCCGGATCGCGGCGTCGCGCGCCAGCTGGTCCACGCGCTCATTGTCCGGATCGCCGGAATGCCCCTTGACCCAGCGCCAGTCGATGGTGTGCTTGAGCGTGGCCGCGTGCAGGCGCTCCCACAGCTCGCGGTTCTTGACCGGCGAGCCGCCCGCGGTTTTCCAGTTCTTGCGGATCCAGCCGGGCATCCACTCGGTCAGACCCTGGCGTACGTACTGCGAATCGGTGTACAGCACGATGTTGCATGGCTCGGTGAGCGCTTCCAGCCCCGAGATGGCCGCCATCAGTTCCATGCGGTTGTTGGTGGTATGCGCTTCACCACCGCTCAGCTCACGCTCGTGCGCGTTGTAGCGCAGCAACGCCGCCCAGCCGCCCGGGCCGGGATTGCCGAGGCAGGAACCGTCGGTGTGGATTTCTATCGTCTTCATTCCATTCCAGATCAGGTGGCCACGGTCCCGTGCCAGCGTGGCAGGGCCACGGGCGTCGGTCCCGGCAGGGCCAGAGTGCGTTTTTCAGCGGTGAACAGACAGGCCGCGCGCAGTGGAGCGAGGTCGCGCCGGGCCGGCGAGCGGTCGCGCCACATCGGGCCGAGGTAGTGCAGGTCTTCGCAGCTCAGACCGGCCTGCGTGAGGGTATGGCGCAGCCGCTGCGGGCTGCGCACCACCAGCCCGTGGTGGCGCCACTGCCGGCGGTACGGGCTGAACGGGTTGAGCGTGGACAACCACAGGCGGCCGCCCGGCATCAGCACCCGCGCGCACTCGTCGATCAGCTGCTCGGCATCGCGCGCGGTGACGTGCTGCAGGATGATCGCGTTGACGCTCTCGTCCGGCAGCGGCAACGGCAGCCCGCAGTGCACGTCCCCGGCGTAGCTCGCTCCGTCGCGGAACAGCCGCAGGCCGCGACCGGGCAGTTCGACACGCTCCAGCCAGCCGGGCGTCGGTGCCACCCACAGCCAGGGGTTCACCGGGCGCTCGGCGAGCAGGCTGCGCAACCGCTCGGATTCCAGACGGCACAAGGCTTGTGCCGGTTCAGTATCAAACCAGGATGCGACTGTCGCTTGACGGGGGCTCGGCGCGGGGGGCATGGTCCAATTCTATGCGACTGACCGCCCTACCCGCGTTTGCGGACAATTACATCTGGGCGCTGGTCGCCGACGACGGCCGCGCCGTGGTCATCGACCCCGGCCAGGCCGACCCCGTTCTGGCTGCCGCAGCGCAGCAGGGATGGGCTCCCCACAGCATTCTGCTGACCCATCACCACGATGATCACATCGGCGGCGTGGCAGAACTGCAGGCGCGTTTTCCGGCGGTGGAGGTTTACGCGCCAGAAGAACCGCGCATCCAGGTGGCCGCCCATCGGGTCGCTGAAGGTGAATGCGTTCAGGCATTGGGGCTGGGGTTCCACGTAGTATCCGTGCCCGGGCACACCCGGAGCCATATCGCGTTTCACACCGCTGAACACCTTTTCAGTGGCGATGCGTTGTTCAGCCTGGGCTGTGGGCGCATGTTCGAAGGTACGCCTCCCCAGCTTCTGGCATCCCTGCGGAAGCTGGCGTCCCTGCCAGCGCAACTGATGGTCTGTTGCGCCCACGAGTACACCCTGTCCAATGCCGTCTTCGCGCGGCATGTAGACCCCACCAACGCTGCGCTGTCGCAGCGCCATGAGGAGGCCTTGGCCATGCGCCGCGATGACCTGCCCACGCTGCCGGTTTCACTGGCAAGCGAGCTGGAATGCAATCCGTTCCTGCGTACCAGTACCCCCGCCATCCAGGCGGCCGTCAGCGCCCATCTCGGGCGTCCCGTTACCGATGAAGTCGATGTTGTCGCAGGGCTGCGACACTGGAAAGACGGATTCCGAACATGAGTCGGCGATTGTTGCCGCTCGCGCTGGGCCTGGCGATCGCCGTGGCCGGCAGCGCGGGCGCCCAGTCGTTGACCGCCGGCATGTCGCAGAACGTGGCCGGCCTGTCCTCCCTCCCCCTGACCGCTGCGGCGCTGCCGCCGGCCTCGGTGCGCAACGGGCAGGACATCTTCGCCAGCTTCCGCGATGGCCTGGCTGAACCTACCTGCGACGCCGAGGCGACCAGCCCGCGCTGGCAGAAGCAGTTCGCGCATGCCCCCTCGCGCCTGGCCAACCAGGACGATGACGCCCTGGTGCTGTTCGGCTATGTGGTGGAAGAGCTGCGCAGATCCGACCTGCCGACCGAATTTGCGCTGATTCCCTTCGTGGAAAGCGGCTACCGGCCCAACGCCCGCAACGGCGGCGGCCCGGCCGGCCTGTGGCAGTTCATCGCCACCACCGCCAAGAACCACCGCGTGCAGATGACCCCGGGCTACGACGGCCGCCTCTCGGCGGTGGATTCCACCCAGGCCGCGGTGCGTTACCTCAAGACCCTGCACGGCATGTTCGGCGGCGACTGGCGCCTGGCCACCATGGCCTACAACGCCGGTGAGTACCGGGTCCTGCAATCGCTGCGCAAGGCCGGCATGAACGCGCAGAACGCGCGTCCGGCCGAGTTGCCCGGCCTGTCGCCGGTCACCTATGCCTATGTCGAGAAGCTGCACGCGCTGGCCTGCGTGCTGGAAGACGCAGAAACCGAGCCAGCGGTGATGGCCTCGCTGGACCGCACCGTGCCCGTGCTGAAGGGGCACACCCTGCCGGCGGGCACCAGCGTCCAGCAGTGGGCCCAGCAGCGCGACCTGGATCCGGCCCGGATCGCCCGGCTCAACCCGGCCCTGGCCAGCGGCAAGGGCCGCCCGGCCGGCCAGGTGACGGTTCTGGCCCCGACCGCGCATGCGCCGGTGGATGCCAGCGCCAGCGTGGCCGCCATTGCGGTGGCTCCCAGCGCACCAGTGGATAGCCCGGCGGCCCGTACGACGCCTGCGCCGGCCGCCACCCGCACGGTGGCCAGCGCGGATCGCCCGCGCAGCCGGCGCCACACCGTCCGCGATGGCGAATCGCCCTGGACCATCGCCCGCCGTTACGGGATGCCGTTGAAGGCCCTGCTGTCGCTCAATGGTCTCAGTGGCAGCAGTGTGCTCAAGCCGGGAGCGGTGTTGCGCGTCGAAGACTGAGCGGCGCCCACCCCCAACGCAAAAAGCCCGGCATCGCCGGGCTTTTTGTTGTCCAGCAGAAGCCGCCCCGGTTAGAGGTTGGCTTCTTCGGTCTGCACCTTGAAGTGCTTGCGCATCGCTTCCACGTAGGCCTTGGCGGCGGCCATGCCGTCGATCTGGCTCAGCTGCTCCTTGAGCTGCTGCTGCTGGGCCGCGTCCACTTCAGCAACGTTGCCCGGGGTGACCTTGGTCACCGCGTAGATCACGTAGCGGCCCTGCACGGCGACCTTGCCGTAGCTGGGCTTGCCTTCGGCGGGCAACGGCGCGCTGAACACGGCACGGTTGATTTCCGGGGTCGGCACCGGCTGGGTGCGCGGCAGGCCCGGCAGCGGGCTGATCTGCAGCTTCTCGCTGGTCGCCAGCGTCTGGAGGGTCTGACCGGCCTTCAGCTTGGCCAGCACGGCATCCACGGCCTTCTCCGACGCCTGGCGGGTGCGGTCGGCATGGATCGCAGCGATGACCTGCTCACGGGCCTTGTCCAGCGGCAGCGCCTGTTCCGGGCTGTGCTCGGTCACGCGGATCATCACGTTGTGGTTCGGACCCAGCTCGATCGGGTCGCTCACCGTGCCGTCCTGGGTCAGGATGTCGGAGAACGCCGCGCGCAGCACGGCCGGGTTGGCGGCGATGCCACTGGCGGTGGTGCGGGTGAACGGACCGATGGTCTGCACCGGCAGGCTCATGTCCTTGGCCGGGCCTTCCAGCGAGGTCGGGTTCTTGTAGACCAGATCGACCAGGCGGCCGCTCAGCTCGGTGAACACGCGGTCGGTGTCGGCCTTGAGCTGCTCGGCAGCCAGCTGGTCACGCACCTCGTCGAAGGAACGGCCTTCGCCGCCCTTGGTCTCGCGCAGCTTGAGCACGTGGAAACCGAAGTCGGTCTTGACCGGACCGGTCACCTCGCCCGCCTTCATGGCGAACAGGGCATCTTCGAACGGCTTCACCATCGCGCCGCGTTCCACCCAGCCCAGGTCACCACCGGTGTCCTTGGAACCGGGATCTTCGGAGTTGGCCTTGGCCAGTGCGGCGAAGTCGGCACCCGGTGCCTTGGCTTCGGCGGCCAGGCGGGTTGCCTTCTCTTCAGCCGCCTTGAGCTTGGCCGGATCGCTGCCATCGGCGGTGATCAGGATGTGCGAGGCCAGACGCTGTTCCGGCGTGGCAAAGCGCGCCTTCTCATCGTCATAGCGCTTGCGCAGCGTGGCTTCGTCGGCGGCCGCCGGCGCAGGCAGGTTCGCGCCGTTGATTTCGACGTATTCCAGCGACACGGTTTCCGGCTGGCGGAAATCCTTGGTGTGGCTGTCATACCACTGTTTGATCTGTGCGTCGGTCACTTCGGCGGTGTCGGCCGGGGTTTCCGGCAGCGCGGCCAGTTCGACGTCACGCGTTTCACCGAGCAGCTTCATCAGGCGCTCGGCTTCGCTCTGGGTGGTGAACCCGGAACGCTGCAGGGCCGACGGAATGATCGACTGCTGGATGCTCTCGCGCACCAGCGCTTCGAACTGCGTCGGCGTGCGCGGCGGATTGCCGCTGGCCAGCGCGATGCGGTAGTTGTCCTGGTTGAACTTGCCGTCGGCACCGAGGAAGGCCGGGATCGAGGCGATGTACTCGCGCACGGCGGCATCGCCGATCACGATGCCGGACTGTTCGCCGGCCAGGCGCACGACCTGCTCATCGATCATCTGATCGAGCACGGCCAGCTTGCTCTCCGTGCTTTCGAACTGGCGCGGATCGAAGTCCTCGCCCTGCTCCTGGCGTGCCTGCTGGCGCGCCTGCTCGAAGCGCACGCGGAAATCGTTGGAGCTGATCTCATGGTGCTGCCACAGGAACGAGACCGGCCACCACGACGGGGCGGACTTCCACCAGGTCGGCGGTGCGGCCACTTTGGCCACGTTCTGCGAGCCGACGCCACCGAGGTAGCTGGAGTCGATCACGAACAGGAACGGAATCATCAGCAGCCCCAGGATCACGGTAACGATCCAGCCCGAGGTCTTGTCGCGAAGTTTCTGCAGCATGGGAAAAATCAAGGCCTGATTGGCGAGCCCGGCAGTGTAACCCGCTTCGCGGCAGGCTCCAAAAGTGCCCGCGCCGGCCCCTGCGCGCGATCTGCCCGGTGCCGCACCCGCTGATCGCGCCGGGCAAACGGTGTGCGCCGCGCTGCCGATCAATCTGCTGGATTGGAAACAAAAAAAAGCCCTTGGCTTTCACCAAGGGCTCTTCAAAGATTGGCGGAGCGGACGGGACTTGAACCCGCGACCTCCGGCGTGACAGGCCAGCATTCTAACCAGCTGAACTACCGCTCCGCACTTGAAACTTTGCAGGCGCTCATTCTATCCGAAGATATTCAGATTGCCCACCCCGAAATGCTGCTTTTTTCGAGGTTTTTTTAAAACTGGCGGAGCGGACGGGACTTGAACCCGCGACCTCCGGCGTGACAGGCCAGCATTCTAACCAGCTGAACTACCGCTCCATGTTTTAATTCTTTAAGACGACCAACGGTCTGCTCTACCGCCTTCACCGCGACATGCGTCGGCGGAGAAAACAAGGCCCCCGATTGCTCAGGGGCCTTCTTGAAACTGGCGGAGCGGACGGGACTTGAACCCGCGACCTCCGGCGTGACAGGCCAGCATTCTAACCAGCTGAACTACCGCTCCACATTTCAAAACTTTTACTGGCAGTGCCTGGTGGGTGCTGAGGGTTTCGAACCCCCGACCCTCTCCGTGTAAAGGAGACGCTCTACCGCTGAGCTAAGCACCCCAGCAAGCCGCTTAGTTTACGGCATCCTTCAGGGCTTTGCCAGCCTTGAACGACGGATTCTTCGACGCAGCGATCTTGATGGTGTCGCCGGTCTTCGGGTTGCGGCCGGTACGGGCAGCGCGGTCGCGGACCTGGAACGTGCCGAAGCCCACCAGCGTCACCGCGTCACCGCCCTTCAGGGCCTTGGTGACGGAAGCGATGACGGCATCAACGGCGCGGCTGGACTCGGCCTTGGTCAGGTCGGCGGCTTCAGCAACGGCGTCGATCAATTCGGTCTTGTTCATTCTCTACAGCTCCTTTGGCGGGGATTCCGCGGATTCAACATTGAGACACCCGACGACGATACGCCGTCGGATGCCAGTGAAGTTCTCTGTTCGCCGAATTCAGATTTACGCTGACTCGCGAGTGGTGCTTTTATACCAGTGCCCCCCTACCCGCGCAAGCTGAAAAGCCAATAACGACGCGGGTTTCGGGCATTTCCACAGGACGCGTCAGTGCTTGACGCGCGTTGTGGAAGCTGTCTTGGACTTGCCGCGTACCGTGACACGTTGCCCATCTTTCTTGGGCTTCGGTGCGGTCAGCGGGGCCTCCAGGGCCAGGTCGAGCACTTCCTCGATCCACTTCACCGGCACGATCTTCAGATCGCGGGTGACATTGGCGGGGATATCGGCCAGATCCTTGCGGTTCTCCTCGGGAATGATGACCGTGGTGATGCCGCCGCGCAGCGCCGCCAACAGCTTCTCCTTGAGGCCGCCGATGGCGGTGACGCGGCCACGCAGGGTGATCTCGCCGGTCATCGCCACTTCGGCCCGGATCGGCACCTTGGTCAGCGTGGACACCAGCGAGGTGACCATGGCGATACCCGCACTCGGGCCATCCTTGGGGGTGGCGCCATCGGGCACGTGGACGTGCACGTCGTGCTTCTGCAGGAACTCGTTGTCGATGCCCAGCCGCTCGGCACGCGAGCGCACCACCGACAGGGCCGCCGAGGCGGATTCCTTCATCACGTTGCCCAGTTGGCCGGTGAGGATCAGCTGGCCCTTGCCCGGCACCAGGGTGGATTCGATCTGCAGCAGATCGCCGCCCACTTCGGTCCAGGCCAGGCCGGTGACCAGGCCCACTTCGTTCTGCTCTTCGGCACGCCCGAAATCGACGCGGCGAACCCCCAGGTACTTGTCCAGGTTCTTGCCGTTGACCACCACCAGCGCCTTCTTCTTCGCGCTGGCCTTCTTGCCGGCCTTGGCCGGCTTGGCCGCCTTGGCGGGCGCTACCGGACCGGCAAGCGCGATTTCCTTGACCACCTTGCGGCAGATCTTGGCCACTTCGCGCTCGAGGTTGCGCACGCCGGAATCGCGCGTGTAGTAACGCACGATGTCCTGGATCGCATCGGCCTCGATCTCCAGCTCTTCCGGCTTCAGGCCGTTGGCCTTGATCTGCTTGGGCACCAGGTAGCGCATGGCGATGTTGAGCTTCTCATCCTCGGTGTAGCCGGGGATGCGGATCACTTCCATGCGGTCCAGCAGCGGGCCGGGGATGTTGAGCGAGTTGGACGTCGCCACGAACATCACTTCGGACAGGTCCAGGTCCACTTCCAGGTAGTGATCGTTGAAGGCGTTGTTCTGCTCCGGGTCGAGCACTTCCAGCAGCGCCGAGGACGGATCGCCACGGAAGTCCATCGACATCTTGTCGATCTCATCGAGCACGAACAGCGCGTTCTTGCTGCCCACCTTGTTGAGGTTCTGCACGATGCGGCCCGGCATCGAGCCGACGTAGGTGCGGCGATGGCCACGGATCTCGGCCTCGTCGCGCACGCCACCCAGGCTCATGCGCACGAACTTGCGGTTGGTCGCCTTGGCGATGGACTGGCCCAGCGAGGTCTTGCCCACGCCGGGCGGGCCGACCAGGCACAGGATCGGGCCCTTCATCTGCTTCACGCGCGACTGCACCGCCAGGTATTCCAGGATGCGGTCCTTGACCTTGTCCAGACCGAAGTGATCGGCGTCCAGCGTGTCCTGCGCGGCCTTGAGATCCTTGCGGACCTTGGTGCGCTTCTTCCACGGCACGCCCAGCAGCCACTCCAGGTAATTGCGCACGACCGCCGCTTCGGCGGACATCGGCGACATCTGCTTGAGCTTGTTGAGCTCGGCCTTGGCCTTGGTCTCCACCGGCTTGGGCATGCCCGCCTCGGCGATCTTGCGCGCCAGCTCGTCCATCTCGCCGGGCGCGTCATCCAGGTCACCCAGTTCTTTCTGGATGGCCTTCATCTGCTCGTTGAGGTAGTACTCGCGCTGGCTCTTTTCCATCTGCGACTTCACGCGGCCGCGGATGCGCTTTTCCATCTGCTGCACGTCGATCTCGCCATCGACCAGGCCGACCAGCATTTCCAGGCGGTCGCCGATCTGCAGCGTTTCCAGCAGGCGCTGCTTGTCGGCCAGGCGCACGCTGATATGCGCGGCGATGGTATCTGCAAGGCGCGCAGGCTCATCGATGCCGGCCAGGGTCTGCAGCAGCTCCGGCGGCAGCTTGCGATTGGTTTTGACGTACTGCTCGAACAGCGACATCAGCGAGCGGGCGATCGCCTCGATCTCGCGCGGCTCACGTGATTCGTCCGATTCGATTTCCATGCCCACGCCGTGCAGCGAGCCATCACGCTCGGTCACGTCGGTGACGTTGACGCGCGACAGGCCTTCGACCAGCACCTTGATGGTGCCGTCGGGCAGCTTCAGCAGCTGCAGGACCTGGGCGAGCGTGCCGACCTGGTACAGATCGGCGGCGGACGGATCATCCGTCTCGGCGGACTTCTGCGCGAGCAGCAGGATGCGCTTGTCCGCTTCCATCGCCTGCTCCAGCGCATGCATGGACTTGTCACGGCCGACGAACAGCGGAATGACCATGTGCGGGAACACCACCACGTCACGCAGCGGCAGTACCGGCAGGTCGAGAGTCTCAGTTGGGGAACGGGCCATGTGGGCTCCAGTGGAACAGTGGGGATGGCCTCCGGGCGCCTCGCCCGGATACAAAAAAAGCCGATGGCCTCGTTATGGGGCCATCGGCTTCTAGATGCAAGCTGTTCTGAAAAATTTCTTTCAATTCAATTACTTGAACTGATTATTCAGCGCCAGCCGCCTTCTGTTCAGGCGCCGGTGGCGTCTGGTAGATCAGGTACGGTTCGGACTTGTGTTCGATCACCGATTCGTCCACCACCACCTTGCTGACATTCTCTGCCGAGGGCAGGTCATACATGGTGTCCAGCAGGACCGATTCGACGATCGTACGCAGGCCACGGGCACCGGTCTTGCGCTTGAGCGCCTTGCGGGCAATGGCGGCCAGCGCGTCCGGACGGAACTCCAGCTCGACGTGCTCCATCTCGAACAGCTTCTTGAACTGCTTGGTGATGGCGTTCTTCGGCTCGGTCAGGATGCGCACCAGGGCGGCCTCGTCCAGCTCTTCCAGGGTCGCCACGACCGGCAGGCGGCCGACGAACTCCGGAATCAGGCCGAACTTGATCAGATCTTCCGGCTCGACTTCGGCCAGGATCTTGCCCACTTCCTGCTTGCGCTCGGAACTCTTCACCTTGGCACCGAACCCGATGCCGCCCGAATCGTTGGAACGCTGCTGGATCACCTTGTCCAGGCCGGCAAACGCACCGCCACAGATGAACAGGATGTTCTTGGTGTCCACCTGCAGGAATTCCTGCTGCGGATGCTTGCGACCGCCCTGCGGCGGCACGCTGGCCACGGTGCCTTCGATCAGCTTCAGCAGGGCCTGCTGGACGCCTTCGCCGGACACATCGCGGGTGATCGACGGGTTCTCGCTCTTGCGCGAGATCTTGTCGATTTCATCGATGTAGACGATGCCCTGCTGTGCCTTCTCGACGTCGTAGTCGCACTTCTGCAGCAGCTTCTGGATGATGTTCTCCACGTCCTCGCCCACGTAACCGGCTTCGGTCAGCGTGGTGGCGTCGGCCATGGTGAACGGCACGTTGAGCAGGCGGGCCAGGGTTTCGGCCAGCAGCGTCTTGCCCGAACCGGTCGGACCGACCAGCAGGATGTTCGACTTCGCCAGTTCGACCTCGTCGTTCTTCTGGCGGCTCTCGATGCGCTTGTAGTGGTTGTATACGGCCACGGCCAGGGTCCGCTTGGCGCGGTTCTGCCCGATCACGTACTGGTCCAGGACCTCGAGGATCTCGCGCGGCTTGGGCAGCGAACTGCGGGCCGACTGCGCCTTCTCCTCCAGCTCCTCACGGATGATGTCGTTGCACAGCTCGACGCATTCATCGCAGATGAACACCGTCGGGCCCGCGATCAGCTTGCGCACCTCGTGCTGCGACTTGCCGCAGAAGCTGCAGTAGAGGGTGCTCTTGCTGTCGGAACCGCTGAGTTTCGTCATAACCTCGTCCATGTCCCCTGCGTCCGCGGCAGGGGATTCGCCTGCGGGAATGTAGCCCCGAAGGTGCCAATATCAATCGGATCAACCTTAATACGCCCGGCTTGCTCCCGCCTGAAGGGCCAAGGTTGCCAAAATGCTACAGTTTCGCCGTGAACCGTTGCCGCCGCGAAGCTAGTCCGGGGCGCCGCCGCTGCCGCTCTCGACGCCGGTTTCCTCGTCGGTCGGGCGGTGGGCGAAGACCTTGTCGACGATGCCGAACTTGAGCGCTTCCTCGGCTTCGAGGAAGGTGTCGCGGTCCATCGCCTTCTCAATGTCGGTCAGCGTCTGCCCGGTATACTTGGCATAGAGGTCGTTCATCCGCTTGCGGATGCGCAGGATTTCCTTGGCCTGGATCTCGATGTCGGAGGCCATGCCGCGCGCGCCGCCCGAGGGCTGGTGGACCATGATCCGGGCGTTGGGCAGTGCCACGCGCATGCCCGGCTCGCCGGCCGCGAGCAGGAAGCTCCCCATCGACGCCGCCTGGCCGACGCACACCGTGCGGACCTTGGGCTTGATGTACTGCATGGTGTCGTGGATCGCCATGCCAGCGGTGACCACGCCGCCCGGCGAGTTGATGTACATCGAGATGTCCTGGCTGTTCTCGCTCTCGAGGAACAGCAGCTGGGCGACGATCAGCGAAGCCATCTGGTCCTCGACCTCGCCGGTCACGAACACGATCCGCTCGCGCAGCAGACGGCTGAAGATGTCGAAGCTGCGCTCGCCCCTGCTGGTGCTCTCGACCACCACCGGCACCAGCGCCCCGGTCACCGGGTCGGTGTGGAACTTGCCCTGGGCGCCGTAGCCCCCGCCGATGCCGCCGAACACGTCGATCATGGAATTCCTCTCGTCTTGAAGCCGCGCCTATGTCGCGTCTCGGCCGCGCTTGTTCAAGGCCGTTTCGCGGCGGATCGGCGGATGGCGCTTGGTCGAATGGCGTGAGCGGTTGGTCGAAGCGGGTCGCCACTAGCGTATTATTGGAGTAGAGCACCCAATCAACTACAGGTGTAATCGCGTGGGGATGGATGAAGGGACTGCTGATCACGGGTGTCGCGCTGGCGGCCTTGCTCCCACCGCGGATGGCCTTGGCGCAGGACGGCGAAGCGCCGCCGGCGCCGCCTGCCGAGGTCGTGACCGGCGACATGCCGCCGCCGATGCCGACCGACATGCCGATCACCGAGGAGCAGATCGACGCCGCCTTGCCTCCGGCCCAGGCGACCGCTTCTCCGTCCGGCGGCGGGCAGGTCTATACGCCCGAGGATTTCGCCCGCTTCGCGCCGCGCAGCGCGCTCGACATGCTCAACCAGGTCCCCGGCTTCGACATCATCACCAGCGACCAGGGGCGCGGGCTCGGGCAGGCGAGCGACAACGTCATCATCAACGGCGAGCGCGTCGCCAGTAAGTCGGAGAACCTGTTCGACGTCCTCCAGCGCATTCCCGCCAACCGGGTCGAGCGGATCGAGATCGTCGACGGCGCCACGCTCGGAATTCCCGGGCTCTCGGGCCAAGTGGCCAACGTGTTCACCCGCGGCGGCGAGATCAGCGGGCGCTACGAGTGGCGCGGCGTATGGCGGCCGCGATACGCCAGGACCAGCTACGCGGCGGGCGAGATCTCGGTTAGCGGCTCGACCCCGCGGCTCGAATGGAGCCTCGCGGCGACGCACAACATCGGCCGCGGCGGGGCCGGCGGCAACCGCGGGACGACGATCCTCGACGGCGCCGGCAACGTCACCGCCGTGTACCCCGATGTCCTGGTCCGCTTCGTCGGCGAGTTTCCCCGGCTCTCCGGCAACCTCAAGTGGGACGGGCCGGGCAGCACGATCGCCAACTTCAACGCCAACTACAGCCGGACCTACAGCGATTTCTCCAACGACGAGCAGCGCGACCTGGTCAGCGGGGTCGATTTGCTGCGCGACTTCGACAATCGCACGCGGGGCTACGCTTACGAGATCGGCGGCGACGTCGACTTCGCGCTCGGCCCCGGCCGGCTCAAGCTGATCGGCCTCGATCGCTACAACGACAGCGACTTCCGGGCGGACTCGCTGTCGATCTACGCGGACGGATCGCCGACCACCGGCAGCCGCTTTGCGCAGCAGTCGGAAACCAGCGAGATCATCGGCCGGGCCGAATACCGCTGGAACATGTGGCGGGGCGACTGGCAGATCGACGCCGAGGCGGCGTTCAACAGTCTCGACCTGGCGGCGCAGCTCTACCTGCTCGATCCCGACGGCAGCTTCGGCGAGATCCCGTTCCCGTCGGGCTCGGGCGGCGTCACCGAGGACCGCTACGAATCGATCCTCACGCACAACCGTACGCTCGGCAAAGGGCTGACCCTGCAGGCCGGCGCCGGCATCGAGTATTCGACCCTTTCGCAGTCCGGAAACAACGGCCTGACGCGCAGCTTCTGGCGGCCCAAGGGCTCCGCCACGCTCGCGTGGACGCCGACAGAGGGGGTCGACCTGTCGCTCAAGCTGGCGCGAGTCGTCGGCCAGCTGTCGTTCGCCGACTTTCTCGCCAGCGTGAACCTCGCCGGCGGCAGCGCCAACGCCGGCAACAACGAGCTGGTCCCGTCGCAGAGCTGGGAGCTCGATTTCGACGTCCGCAAGAACCTCAGGGCCTGGGGATCGGCCAGCGTCCGCTTCTACGCCCGCTGGATCGAGGACTACATCGACATCATTCCCATCGCCGGGGGCGGGGAATCGCGCGGCAACGTCAGCAGCGGGACGCTCTACGGCGTGTCGACCACCGCGACGATCAACTTCGATCCTGTCGGCTGGCAGGGCGCGCGGCTCAACGCCAACGCGACCTTCGAGGACTCCTCACTTCGCGATCCGCTGACCGGCGAGCGCCGTCCGTTCAGCGCCCACACCGACTGGCGGGGCGAACTCAGCCTGCGTTACGACGTGCCGAAGACCAACTGGGCGATGGGCGGCGGGTTCAACTGGACCCACGTCGAGCCGTACGTCCGCCTGTCCGAAGTGGGCAAGGACTACGAAGGGCCGATCTACACGTTCGCCTTCATCGAAAACAAGGACGTGTTCGGACTCACGGTGAACCTCAACGTGTTCAACTTGACCGGCGGACGCGGCATCTTCGACCGCACGGTGTGGACCGGGCTGCGCGACCGCTCGCCGATCCTGTTCGTCGAGAGCCGTCGGCTCGACGTCTCGACAATCTATCGCCTGTCGATCAAGGGCTCGTTCTAGGCAGTCGCGCCTTGCATCGCCCCCCTGGCGTGGCAAGCTGCGCCGCCATGAGGACCATCCCCGCACTTGTCGCGCTCGCCTTCGCCGCCTCGCCTTGCGGAGCGCAGCACATTCTGATCCGAGAGCGGCCCTCGCAAGCCGTCGTCGACGCCGAGGCGTACCTCGCCCGGATCGCCGCGATCGACGACGCCGGGCCGCAGCTCAACGCGGTTATCGTCGTCAATCCCGAGGCACCGGCCCTGGCTGTCGGGAACACCGAGCGGCTGCTCGAGGGACGCACGGTTCTGGTCAAGGACAATATCGAGACGCGCGAGTGGCCCACGACCGCCGGCAGCCTCGCGCTCGCGGGCAACATGACCGGCCGCGACGCGCCGCTGATCGGTCGCCTGCGCGCTGCCGGCGGGGTGGTGCTGGGCAAGACCAACTTGTCCGAGTGGGCCAACATCCGCTCGTCGCGCAGCACCAGCGGGTGGAGCGCCGTGGGCGGGCTGACGCGCAACCCGCACGGAGAGGGACGCAACGCTTGCGGATCGTCGTCGGGCAGTGGAGCGGCCATCGCCGCAGGGCTCGCCTGGGCGGCGATCGGCACCGAGACCGATGGTTCGATCACCTGCCCGGCGAGCGTCAACGGCATCGTCGGCTTCAAGCCGACCGTGGGCCTGGTCAGCCGGACCCACGTCGTGCCGATCAGCCACAGCCAGGACACGGCCGGACCGATGACCCGCACGGTGGCCGACGCGGCGCTGCTGCTCAACGCCATCGCCGGGAGCGACCCGGCCGATCCGGCGACTGCCGAGGCGGACGCGCGCAAGAGCGACTTTACCGCCGGCCTCGCGACGGCCTCGCTCGGCGGGGTACGGATCGGCGTGCTGCGCAAGCAGGTCGGCAGCAACCCGGCGGTCGAGCGGCTGTTCAACCAGGCACTGGCGGACCTTGCCCGGGCCGGCGCCGAGATCGTGTCGATCGACTACGAGGCGCCCGAAGAGATGGGCGAGAGCGAATTCGCCGTGCTGCTGTTCGAATTGCGCGAAGACCTCGCCGCCTACCTCGCGTCGTCCCCGGCCGACATCCCCGTCCGCACGCTGGTCGAGGTGATCGCCTTCAACGAGGCGCACAGCGCCGAGGAGTTGCGCTGGTTCGGCCAGGACCTGTTCGAGATGGCCGAGCAGGCCACCGACCGCGCGGCCTACGAAAAGGCGCGCGCGGACTCGCTCCGGCTTGCGGGCGCGGAAGGCATCGATCGCCTGCTGGCCGAACACGGTGTCGCCTTCCTCGTGGCTCCGACCACCGGCCCCGCCTGGCTGACGGATCTGATCCTGGGCGACCACTACGAAGGCTCGATCGGGGCCGGAAGCCTCGCCGCGATCGCCGGGTATCCGCATCTTTCAGTGCCGATGGGCGCGGTCGAAGGATTGCCCGTCGGGCTGTCGATCATCGGCGCCAAATGGCAGGACGCGGCAGTCCTTCGGGCGGGCGCGGCTTATGAAAGGGCACGAAGTATTTCGCTCGTAATTCCGGACTTCGGCAACCGCAGCGATACAAATCAATACACGAACTAGGGTTGTTCAGCCCCGTTAGACCCCGTAGCCGGCCGGATTAAGTCAACGGTCGCTACAAGTCGGGGGGTTGTAGTACGTGACGTCCATCAGGATTCCGGGCTGCATGGCGGCAACGCTTGTCGCGCTGACGACGCCCGTGCTCGCGCAGGAGTCTGCGGCCAACCCGCCGCCGCCCGACCCAGCAACGGCCGGGCCGGCGAGCGAACCGGCGGGGCCGCTGGTCTACACGCCAGCCGACTTCACGCAGTATGCCCCGCGCAGCGCGCTCGACATGCTGCGGCAGATCCCCGGTTTCACCATCGAGGCGACGTTCGGGCAGGGGCGGGGGCTCGGGCAGGCAAGCGGCAACGTCCTGCTCAACGGTGAGCGCATCGTCACGAAGGCGGTCTCGATCGCCGACGAGCTGGCGCGGATCCCGGCAGGCAGCGTCATCCGCATCGAGCTGCTCGAGGGCTCCACGCTCAACATTCCCGGCCTGTCCGGACGTGTGGCCAATGTCGTCGCCCGGTCGAACGACGGCTTCCAGGGGCAGTTCGAATGGCGTCCGCAGCTGGCCGCGGAATACGCCGACGCCCGCTGGCTCGAGGGGATCGTCTCGGTCTCCGGAACGCTGGGCGGGTTCGGATTCACCGTCGCGGCGGAGGGGCGCCCGGTGCGCAACGGCAACGGCGGACGCAATCGTATCACCTTCGGCAGCGGGCGGGTCGAGGAGCGCTTCAGCGAAACCAACTCGCACGGCGACGACAAGCGGCTCTCGGCGACGCTGCGCTACCGCAGCCCGGGCGGGACCGTGGCCAACCTCAACGGGGCGTATCTGTCGCGCCGGTTCCACAGCTTCGAGGACGAGTTCGTCATCGGGCCGGCCGGAACGCCGCCGCTCAGCGACCGGTTCGACCAGGTCAATCGCGGGCATGACCTCGAGTTCGGCGGCGACATCGACTTCGCCGTGGGACCGGGCCGGCTCAAGCTGATCGGCCTCGACAGCTCGCAGTCGCTCAGCTTCCGCACCCAGGCGGTGATCGATCCGGCCACAGGCGCCGCCGCCTTCGGCAGCCGCTTCCACCAGGACAGCCAGCGGGGGGAACGCATCGGGCGCGGCGAGTACAGCTGGGCGATGGCGGGGGCCGACTGGCAAGTGTCGTTCGAGGCGGCGTTCAACCGGCTCGACCAGCAAGGCGAGCTGTTCCTTCTCGCGCCGAGCGGGGCATTCGAACAGGTCCCGTTCCCCGCCGCGACCGGGGGCGTGCGCGAGGACCGCTACGAATCGCTGCTGTCCTATGGCCGGCCGCTCGCCGGCAACCTGGCGATGCAGCTCATCATCGGCGGCGAGAAATCGACCATCAGCGTGATTGGCGACAACGCCAATTCGCGGACCTTCGTTCGCCCGAAAGGATCCTTCAGCCTAGCGTGGTCGCTCGAACAGGGGCTCGACGTGTCGATGCGGCTCGAACGGGCCGTCGGGCAGCTCAACTTCGGCGACTTCCTGGCGGCGGTGAATCTCAACAACAACAACCAGAGCGGCGCCAACAACGAGCTGCGGCCCGACCAGAGCTGGGCGGTGGAAGTCGAGGCGACGCGCGACTTCGGCGCCTGGGGCAGCGCGACCGTGCGCACCTTCATCCGCCGCTTCGAGGATTTCATCACCTTCATCCCGGTTCCCGGCGGCGGCGAAGCGCGCGGCAACATCGGCTGGGCGCGGGTCATGGGAATCGAACTCAACGGCACCTTGCGGCTCGATCCGGCAGGGCTCGAAGGCGTCAAGATCGACCTCGCCGCCGTGGCGCGAGACTCGATCTTCCCCGATCCGGTCGAAAACGGGCGCCTGCCGGTCCCGCTGGCCCAGCCGCACAACCTCGAAATCGACGTTCGCTACGACGTGCCGCAAAGCAACTGGGCGTTCGGCGCCGGCTACCGCAACTCGGGGTTCAATCCCTACTACCGCGTCGGCGAGTTCGGGCTGGACTACACGATCGACCAGAACCCCTACGTGCTCGTCGAGCACAAGGACGTGTTCGGGCTGACCGTGCAGGCGCGCTTCAACAACCTGCTCGAGCGCGAGGCGGTGCTCGAACGCTACGTCTTCGCCGGGCCGCGCGGCAGCGCGCCGCTGCTGTTCCACGAGGACCGTCGGCGGGAGATCGGCCGGGTGGTCAACTTCACGGTCAAGGGCAGCTTCTAGGCGGCGGCGCCCCGCGCGGGCGGGGCGCGGTCGCCCGCGCTATTTCTTGGCGGCCGGCTTCTTGGCCGGAGCCTTCTTCGCCGCCGGCTTGGCGGTGGCTTCGGCCTTCGCCTTGGGCGCCGCCTTCTTGGCCGGAGCCTTTTCAGGCTTGTCGTCGGCCTTGCCCGCGGCCGCCTTCTTTGCCACCGGCTTCTTGGCAGAAGCCTTCTTCGAAGCCGGCGCGGGCGCGGTCTCTTCGGCTTCGATCGCCGCTTCGAGCTCCTCGCGGGTCACCTGGCGTTCGGTGATCTCGGCCTTCGAGAACAGGAAGTCGACCACCTTGTCCTCGTAGAGCGGCGCGCGCAGCTGGGCCTGGGCCATCGGCTCGCTGCGGACGTATTCGATGAACCGCTCGCGGTCTTCCGGACGATACTGCTGGGCGGCCTGCTGCAGCAGCATGCCCATTTCCTGCTGCGTCACCTCGACGCCGTTCGCCTGGCCAATTTCGGACAGCAGCAGGCCGAGGCGCACGCGCCGCTCGGCGATCCGCTTGTAGTCGTCCTTCTCGGCCTCGATTTCCTTGCGGCCGGCCTCGGGATCGGGTTCGCGGGCGATCTCCGCCTCGAGCTGCTGCCAAATCTGCGCGAACTCGGCCTCGACCATCGTCGGCGGCACTTCGAAATCGTGCTCGGCGGCCAGCCTGTCGAGCAGCTGGCGCTTCATCTGCGTGCGGGTGAGGCCGGCGGTCTCCTGCTCGAGCTGCGCCTTGAGCAGCTCCTTGAGCTTGGCCAGGCTGTCGAGCCCAAGCGACTTGGCGAACGCCTCGTCGGGCTTGCTCTCGCCCTCGACCTTGACCTGCTTGACCGTCACCTCGAACTCGGCCTGCTTCCCGCTGAACTGCTCGACCGTGTAGTTGGCGGGGAAGGTCGCCGAGACCGTGCGGGTCTCGCCGGCCTTGGCGCCGACGATGCCGTCCTCGAAGCCGGCAATCATCGTGCCCGACCCGAGCACCAGCGGCACATCCTCGCCGCGGCCGCCTTCAAAAGCCTCGCCGTCGATCCGCCCGACGAAATCGATGATCACCTGATCGCCGCTCGCGGCCTTGCGCGTCTTGGGGGCGTCGGTGAAGCTCTTCTGGTTGGCGGCCAGCCGCTGCAGTGCCTCGTTGACGGCTTCGTCGGTTACCGCGACGGTCAGCCGCTCCAGCGTGAGGCCGTCCACCGAGGGCGCCTCGATCTCGGGCAGGACTTCGACCTCGACCTTGAGCTCGGCGTCCTTGCCTTCCTCATAGCCTTCCTCGAGGTCGATCTTCGGCTGCAGCGCGGGCCGCAGCTTCTTCTCGCGCATCAGCGTGTCTATCGACTCCCGCAGCGAGGCGTTGAGGGCGTCCGAATGCAGCGCCGGGCCGTGCATCTTGCGGATCAGGTTGGCGGGCACCTTGCCCGGGCGGAACCCGGGCATGCGCACCTGCGGAGCGACCTTCTTGACCTCGGCGTCAATCCGCGCCGCGATCTCCTTGGCGGGGATCTTCAGGGTGTAGGCGCGCTTGAGGCCTTCGTTGGTCGTTTCGACGATTTGCATTGCAATGCCTTCCAAAAACTCCACGGGCCCCGGCTTCCAGCGAATTGGCTTGTCGCGAAACTGGTGCGGGCGAAGGGACTCGAACCCCCACATCTTGCGATACTGGAACCTAAATCCAGCGCGTCTACCAGTTCCGCCACGCCCGCGGCCCGACGAATCCTCGCAAGCGAGAGCCTGAGAAACAGGGAAGCGCCCTTAGAAGGGCGCGTCGGAAAGGGCAAGACGCACGACTGCCCGACCGTTGGGCTGGAACGCCCGGCGCGGCCCGGACGTTCTCTTTGGGCAACGAAAGGACCGTCGCCATGACGCAGCAAGACCGGACGGCAGGCGAAAACACCCACGCGCCAGGCTCGCAACCGGCGCACTTTAGTTCGCTCGGCGGTGACAGGATGGAGCCTGGCGAGCAGCCGGACGAGATCGTCCCGGACGAGGGCGACAACGACGAACCCGACCGGTCACCCGACGAAGTTGCTCCGGGGCAGGGCGATTTCGACCGGCCCGACAGCGCTCCGATCGAGAGCCCGCCGCAACCGTCGGTCTCGCCGCCCGAAACGCCCAGCGCGCCCGACTGACGCAGCAGATTGATTTTCGCGCTCGCCCGTGGCTAAGCGCGCGCATGACCGACGAAAACCCCGCTCCGGCGCGTGCCGATGCCGATGTTCCGCCCGATCATCTGGCGATCGATCCGCGCAGCCCGTTCTTCGACGCCGACAAGCTGTCGCGCGGAATCGGCATCCGCTTCAAGGGCGTGCGGCGCACGAACATCGAGGAATACTGCATTTCCGAGGGCTGGGTGCGGGTCCAGGCCGGCAAGACGGTCGACCGCTCGGGGCGGCCGCTGACGATCAAGCTGAGCGGACCGGTCGAAGCCTGGTTCGAGGATCTGGGCGACGACGCACCGGTGGCCAAGGCCTAGCCGTCGTCTCGCCTGCCGCGGGCGAAGCGCAGCACCAGGTAACCCAGCACGGCGGACACGAACGAGCCGCCGAGAATGCCGAGCTTGGCCTGCTCGACAAGCATCGGCGCACGCGGGAACGCGAGCGCGGCGATGAACAGGCTCATCGTGAAGCCGATCCCGCACAGGACGCTGGCGCCCCAGATCTGCCCCCAGCTCGATCCTTGCGGCCGCCGCGCGAAGCCGAGCCAGTCGGCGATGGCGATGCTGGCGAAGATGCCGAGCTGCTTGCCGACAACGAGGCCGGCACCGATGGCCAGCACCACCGGCGCGGTGGCGGAACCCGCCGGCAGGTCGCCAAGCGTCACGCCGGCGTTGGCAAAGCCGAACAGCGGCACGATCAGATAGACGTTCCAGCCGACCAGCGCGTGTTCGAAGCGTACCACTGGATTCCCGCCGTCGCGTGACCGAGTGGGTACGGTCAGCGCGGCGGCCACGCCGGCAATCGTCGGATGGATGCCCGAGCTCAGCACGCAGAACCACAGCAACAGCGACAGCGGGGCGTAGCACCAGGCGCTGCCGACGCCTCGCCGATTGAGCGCGATCATCCCGGCGGTGACCAGGACCGCGGCGAGGGTCCAGCCGGCGTCGATCTCGGCGGTGTAGAACATGGCGATGACCAGGACGGCACCGATGTCGTCAACGATCGCCACGGTCAGCAGGAACAGGCGCAGCGCGGCCGGCACGCGCCGGCCGAGCAGGCCTATCACGCCGATTGCGAAGGCGATGTCGGTCGCCGCCGGGATCGCCCAGCCATTGGCGAGGCCGGGCGTCCGCGCCGCGATGAGGAGATAGACGAGCGCCGGCACCGCCATGCCGGACGCGGCGGCCAGCAT
>JAEZBO010000137.1 GCA_023427085.1 Pseudomonadota bacterium | reverse complement strand
GTGCCGACGGCATCGAGGCCGGATCCGCTCAGCCGGTTGATCGTCGAGCCGGTGACCTTGTCCGGCAGCCCTGCGAGCATCGCCGCCATGCGCGCGACGTTGCGGTTGTCCTCGCCGGCCTGGTTGGCGCAGCCGTACAGCACGTCGGCCACCGCCTGCCAGTCGACCCTGGCATTGCGCTCGATGAGCGCCTTGATCGGGATCGCGCCCAGGTCGTCGGTGCGCACCGACGACAGCGCGCCGCCGTAACGGCCGATGGGGGTGCGGATGGCATCACAGATGAATGCGTGGTTCGTGCTCATGTTCAACGCTCGCTGGGAAAGAGGAAATCGGGATTGCCTTGCCGGTAGCCATGGCCGCCGGCCGACACCAAGGCCTGGAGGTCGTGCTCGAGCTGGCGGCGGTCCTGCCGGGTGGCCCAGAACACCGGCCCGCCCTCCCAGCGCGGAAAGCCATAGCCCTGCACCAGCGCCACGTCGATGTCGCTGGGCCGCGCGGCCACGCCTTCGGCCAGCAGCAGCGCCGCCTCGTTGGCCATCGCCAGCAGCACGCGCCGGCGGATCTCGTCACGCGACAGCGGCTGGCGGACCACGCCACGGCGCGCGCTGGCCTGCTCGATCAGCTCGCGCACCACCGGCTCGGTCGTCCTGACCTGCTTGCCATCGGGATAACTGTAATAGCCGGCGCCGGTCTTGCGGCCGAGGCGGCCCATCTCGCACAGCCGGTCGAGGATGTCGACGTAACGTTCGCGCGGATCGCGCTGCGGCGCCTGGGCCTGGCGCATGCGCCAGGCGATGTCCAGGCCCGACAGGTCGGCCACCGCGAACGGCCCCATCGCAAAGCCCATGCTGGTCAACGCCTCGTCGACCTGCTCGGGCCAGGCGCCGTCCTCGAGCATGAACTCGCACTGGCGCCGGTAGGCGTTGTAGATGCGATTGCCGATGAAGCCGAAGGCGTTGCCGGTCGGAATCGCGACCTTGCCCAGCCTGCCACCCAATGCCATGCCGGTCGCCATCACGTCCGGCGCGGTATGGGTGGCGCGCACCACCTCGAGCAGCTTCATGACGTTGGCCGGGCTGAAGAAATGCAGGCCCAGCACGTCCTGCGGCCGCTGCGTGGCGCCGGCGATCGCGTCGACGTCCAGGTAGGAGGTATTGGTGGCCAGCACCGCGCCGGCGCGCGCCGACGCATCGATCTTGCGAAAGACCTCCTGTTTGACCTGCAGGTCTTCGAACACCGCCTCGATCACCAGATCGGCCTGCGCCAGCGCGGCCCAATCGAGCGTGGTGCGCAGCCGCGCTTGCCGCGCCGACGCGTCATCCTGCGTCATCTTCGAGGCGGCGACCCGGCCCGCATAGTGGTCTTGCACGCGCTGCGCGCCGCGCGCCAGCGCCTCGGCATTCTGCTCGAGCAGGATCACGTCCAGCCGCGCGTCCAGCAAGGCGATCGCGATGCCCGCCCCCATCGTGCCGGCACCGATCACCGCGACGGTATCCAGCGCGCGCGGCTCGGCGCGCTGCGCCGCCGGCAGCTTGGCGGCCTCGCGCTCGGCCTTGAACTGATACCGCAGCGCCTGCGCCGCGGTGGTCGGCACCAGCGCTACGAAACACTCGCGCTCTTTCTGCAGCCCCTGCGCCAGCGGCTGGCTCAGGCCCTCGAGCGCGTCGAGCAACGCGCCGTAGGCCGGTTGCAGGCGCTGGCGCGCATTGAGCCGCTCGCGCTGCGCCGTCACGAACACGGTGACGGTGTCGGCCAGCAGCGTCTTGGCGGCCGCCGACGGCAACGGTGCGCCGGCCTGCGCCAGCGCCAGCGCGGTGGTGCAGGCGGTCGCGATCAGGTCCTGATCGACCACCGCGGCGAACAGGCCGCTGTCGGCCAAGGTCGCGGCGGCGACGGGCCGGCCCTCGTGCATCAGGCCATAGGCCTGCTCGAGCGGCAGCAGGCGCGGCAGGCGCTGCGTGCCGCCCGCGCCGGGGATCAGTCCCAGCGTGATCTCGGGCAGCCCGACCCGCGCACCCGGCAGCGCCACGCGGGCGTGGCAGGCCAGCGCCAGCTCGAAGCCGCCGCCCAGCGCCATGCCCGCCAGCGCCGCGACCACCGGCTTGGGGCTGTCCTGGATGCGCGTCAGCAGCGTCGGCAGGATCGGTTCGAGGGTCTGGCGCGGCGTGCCGAACTCGCTGACGTCGGCGCCCGCACTGAAGAATTTGTCATTGCCTTGCAGCACGATGGCGCGCACCTGCGGCGCGGCCAGCGCGGCGTCGAGCTGTGCGTCCAGGTGGGCACGCAGCGCGTGGCCCAGGCTGTTTACCGGCGGCTGATCCAGCAGGATCAGCGCGACGCCGTCACGGACATCGAGCATGGGGGACTGCCTCCTCGTCTAGGTATCTCTTATCACGGTAAATTATGAATAATTCAAACCGCCTAGACAATTACCTGGCACTTGAACATACTGTTCAATCACATTGGACAATAGCCGTGGATGCACAATCCCTGATCCTGCTGGTCGACATCATCGACGCCGGCAACCTGAGCCTGGCCGCGAAGCGCCTGAAAATGAGCCGCGGCAACGTCAGCTATCACCTGTCGCAGATCGAGAAGCAGTTGGGCACGCAGCTGATCCGCCGCACCACGCGCCGCATCGAACCCACCGAGATGGGCCAGCGCCTGTACCAGCACGGCCGGCTGATCCGCGACGAGGTACGCGCCGCGCAAGAGTCGGTGACGATCCAGGGCAAGGGCCTGCACGGCTCGGTGCGGCTGAGCGTGCCGACCGGCTTCGGCCACATGGTGATGTCGGACTGGCTGATCGAATTCAAGCGCCTGTATCCGGACATCAAGCTGGGCCTGCTGTTCGACAACAAGGTCGACGACCTGCTGCGCGAAGAGATCGACGTGGCGATCCGCGTGATGTCCGAGCCGCCGCAGCAGATGGTCGCGATCGAGCTGGCCAAGATGCGCCACGTCATCTGCGCGTCGGCCGGCTACGCCGACCAGCACGGCCTGCCCGCCACACTGGAGGCGCTGCGCGAGGTGCCGCTGATCACGTCGGCGGTCTCGGGCCGCGACCTGAGGGTGTCGGCCTACCAGGGCGACGAGCGCCGCGAGCTGACGCTGCACCCGACGCTCGAATCCGAGAACTTCCAGTTCCTGCGCGAGGCCGTGCTGGCCGGCCTGGGCGTGGGGCTGGTACCCGACTACACCATCGCCGCCGACGTCGCGCAGGGCCGCATCCGCACCGCGCTGGACGACTGGCGCTTCAGCGTGTTCGGCACCCGCATGTTCCTGCTGCGCATGCCAGACCGCTACCAGACCCAGGCCGCGCGGGCGCTGATCGACTTCGTGGTGCAGAAGATGCGCGGCTGGTCGGCGCCGGGTCCGTCGCTGCCAGCGCGGGCCATGTGATGCCGGCCGTGCCGGCCGGTCAGCCCGCCGCCGGGGGACGCGCCGAGCGCACCGAAAAGATCGCGTTGGCCTTGAGCACCAACCGCTGCTCGACGCGCATCGCGCAGCTGGCGTAGATCAGCCGGCGGCCCTGCCGGTCGATCTGCACCTGCGCCTGCAGCCAGTCGCCGACCTGCGCGGACGACAGGTAATCGAGCGACATCTGCGCGGTCACCACCGAGTGGCCGGTCTGCTGCACGATGCAGCTGCCGAAGGCGCAGTCGGCCAGCGTGGCCAGCAGGCCGCCGTGCGCGACCTGATGCATGTTGGCGTGCGACGGCGCGATGCGCAGCGCCAGCACGTCCTGCGCCGCATTGCGATAGACGGGGCCCAGCTGCGTGATGGCGTCCATGAAGGCGCTGCTGGGCAGCCATGGGGTGAAACCTGCGGGTATCGAGTCGTTCATAGGTCCAGCCACTAGAATTCAGTCCACACCAATAACACAGGCGCGGCCATGCGATACGAACTCACCGACCTGCGGCTGTTCCAGGCGATCGCCGACGCCAAGAGCCTGTCGGGCGGCGCGACCAGCGTGCACCTGACCGCATCGGCGGCCAGCTACCGGCTCAAGAACCTCGAGATGGCGATGGGCGTGCCGCTGTTCAAGCGCGAGGCGCGCGGCATGGAGCTGACGCCGGAAGGCGAGTTCGTGCTGCGGCACGTGCGCAATCTGCTGGCCGGCGTCACCCGCATGCACGGCGAGATCAGCGGCTTCGCCAGCGGCCTGCAAGGCAACGTCAAGCTGCTGGCCAACAGCAGCTCGCTCAACAGCTTCATCGTGCCCAGCCTGGGGCGCTTTCTGGGCGCGCACCCGAACGTCAACATCCAGCTCGAGGAACGCCCCAGCCACACCATCGAGGCGGCGATCGCCAACCGCGAGGCCGACATCGGCATCTTCGCCGGGCAGCCCGGATCGACCGCCGTGCACGCCAGCCGCTACGCACTGGACGAGCTGGTGATCGCCGCGCCGATCGATCATCCGATCACCGGGCACGCGGCGATCCGTTTTCCGGCCGTGCTCGAACTCGACTTCGTCTGCATGAACCAGGGCAGCAGCAACTACGTGTTCCTGCGCGACATGGCCAAGCTGGCGGGCGGCATGCCGCGCGTGCGCATCCACGTGCATACCTTCGATGCCGCGCTGTCGCTGGTGGCCGCCGGCGTCGGCGTGTCGCTGGTGCCGCGCAGCGTCGCGGCGCCGGCGCTGCGCGAGCAGCGCATCGCGGTCGTGGCGCTGAGCGAGCCGTGGGCGCGGCGCGAGCTGACGCTGGTGACGCAGCCCGAGGCGGCGCGTTCGCCGTTCGTGCAGCAGGTGGCCGAGTACCTGCTCGACGATCCGGCGGTCGCGCAGACGCGCCAGGACGGCTAGCCGCGCGAGGCCCGCTGCGCGCGCTTGCGCTGCAGGAATTCGTTCATGTAGCGCTGCGGCTCGCCAGTATCGAAGGACTTGCCGAACTCGGCCACGCTGTCGGCGATCGCGTCGTCGACCGACAGGGTTTCCCAGCGGCGCAGCAGCGCCTTCTGCTGGCGCAGCACCGCCGGCCCCAGCGCCGCCAGCGCCCGGGCCTGCCGGTCGACCGCCGCGTCCAGCTCGGCGGCCGGCACCGCGGCATTGACCACGCCCCAGTCCTGCGCCCGGCGCGCGTCGATCAGGTCGCCGCTCAGCAGCATCCAGGCGCTGCGCGCCGAACCGATCAGCCCCGGCATCAGCGCCGCATGGATCACCGACGGAATGCCGACCTTGACCTCGGGCATGCCGAACTGCGCGGTGTCGGCGCACAGGCGCAGGTCGCAGGCCAGCGCCAGTTCGAGTCCGCCGCCCAGGCACCAGCCCGGGATGCGCGCGATCACCGGCACCGGAAAGTGCCGCACCCCATCGCACAGGTCGCGCAGGTTGGCGATGAAACGCACCGCCGAGCTGGCATCGAGCGCCGCCATCTCGGCGATGTCGGCGCCGGCCACGAAGGCCCGGTCGCTGGCGCCGCGCAGCACCAGCACCCGCAAGCTTGGCTGCTGCGCCAGCCAGGCCAGCGCCTGGCGCAGATCGTCGATCACCGGGGTGCCCAGGATGTTGAGCACGCCGGCGTCGTGGATGGTCAGCGTCGCGATGCCGTCGTCGTCGATGCGCGCCCGCGCATGCGCCCGCTGCAAGCCATTGCTGTCGTTCATGCCCATGTCCTCACTCCATCTTCTCGAACTTGATGTCCTGCACCACCTTGCCCCAGTGCGCGTACGACTGCTCGATCAACGCGGCGAAGTCCTGCCGCGACATCGGGCTGGGCACCGCGCCCTGCTTCTCGATCGCCGCGACGGTGGCCGGATCGGCCAGCACCTTGCGCACCGCGGCGTTCAGCGTGTCCAGCACCGCGTCGGGCGTGCCGGCCGGCGCCGCCAGGCCGAACCACGACGGGTTGTTCATCGCCGGCAGCCCGGCCTCGGCGTAGGTCGGCACGTCGGGCAGCACCTTCAGGCGCTCCCTGGCGGCCACTGCCAGCGGACGGATGCGCTCGCCCTGGATCAGCGGATACGAGGACGGAATGTTGTCGAACACCACCTGCACCTGGCCGGCCACCAGGTCGTTCAAGGCCGGGCCCAGACCCTTGTAAGGCACGTGCAGCATGTGGGTGCCGGTGGTCTGCAGGAACAGCTCGCCGTTCATGTGGCTCAGGCCGCCGTTGCCGGACGAACCGAAGGCGTATTTCTCGGGGTTCTGCTTGAGCAGCGCGAGCAGGCCCGGCAGGTCCTTGGCCGGCAGCTGCGGATTGACCACCAGCACGTTCGGCACGTCGGCCAGGTTGCTGATCGCCGCGAAGTCCTTGATCGGATCGTAGGCGCGCCGGGCGTAGACATTGGGGTTGACCGCGTGCGAGCTCTCGACCGCCATCACCAGCGTGTAGCCGTCGGCGGGCTGCTGCGCGGCGTAGCTCGAGCCGATGCTGCCGCCGGCGCCGGGGCGGTTCTCGACCACCACCGACTGCGCCAGCTCGATGCCCAGCTTGGTGCCGACCACCCGCGCGATGATGTCGGTGGTGCCGCCCACCGCATACGGCACGATCAGGCGGATGGGTTTGTCGGGATAGGCGGCCACGGCCGGCAGCATGCAGCCGGCCAGCAGCGCGGCCAGGCTCAGTTTCAGGGTCTTCATCAAAGGTCTCCAGGTTGTCGATGTCGTGTTGTTGTGTTGTTGTGTTGTCGTGCTGCCGTTCGATGCCCCGCGCTATCGCTCGGGGATGCCGTAATCCGCCAGCACCTGCGCCGTGTGTTCGCCCAACAGGGGCGGCGCCGCGCCCAGCCGATCGGCTGGCGTGCCGGCCAGCAGCGGATTGCGCACCAGCTTGAGCTCGCCCAGCAGCGGATGCCGCGCGCGCTGCACCATCTGCCGGTGCTGCACCTGCGGATGGGCGAAGACCTCGTCCAGCGTGTGGATCGGCCCCCACGGCACGCCGGCGGCATCGAAGGCCGCGGTCCAGTGCCCGCGCGGCGACTGCGCCAGCGCCTGCGCGATCAGCGGCCGCAGCACCGGCATGTGTTGCAGCCGCGCGCTGTTGCTGGCGAAGCGTGGATCCTCGGCCCACTGCGGCTGCGCAACCACCGAACAGAAGCGGGCGAACTGGCCGTCGTTGCCGATCGCCAGGATCAGGTGTCCGTCGGCGCAGCCGAACACCTCGTAGGGGGCGCAGTTGGGATGGGCGTTGCCGGTGCGCGCCGGCGCCTGGCCCGACACCAGGTAGTTGGCCGCCTGGTTGGCGTTGAGCGCGACGGCGACGTCGAGCAGGCACAGGTCCAGCGGCATGCCGCGGCCGTCGCGGTCGCGCTGGCGCAAGGCCGCCAGCACCGCCGAGGTCGCATACATGCCGGTCATCAGGTCGACCACCGCGACGCCGGTGCGCAAGGGCCCGGCGCCCGGCGTGCCGTCGGGCTGGCCGGTGTAGCTCATCAGGCCGCCCATGCCCTGGAACACATAGTCGTAGCCCGGCTTGTCGGCCAGCGGCCCGCTCTGGCCATAGCCGGTGATCGACAGGTAGACCAGCCGCGGATTGATGCGGACCAGCGAGTCGTAATCCAGCCCGTATTTCTTCAGGCCGCCGGCCTTGTAGTTCTCGACCAGCACGTCGGCGTCGGCGACCAGCTCGCGGACCTGCCGCGCGCCGTCCTCGGTGGCGAAGTCGATCGCCACCGACTGCTTGCCACGGTTGCAGGCCATGAAATACGCCGACATGCGCGCCTGGCCGTCCGGCCCGAGCTGATCGGGCGGGCCCCAGCCGCGCGTGTCGTCACCGCGTTGCGGGTGTTCGACCTTGATGACCTGGGCGCCCAGGTCGGCCAGGTTCTGGGTGCACCAGGGTCCGGCCAGGATGCGCGACAGGTCCACGACCTTGATGCCACGCAGCGCGTCATGCAGCATGTTGTCTCCGACGATCTCGATTCTTTCGAAAATTATGTCAGCGGCCCGCGCGCACCACGAGTCGAATGTTTTGAACGCTGGTTTCGTGCAAATTCAAGGCTGGCCGCGGGCCGGTTTTGGCTGCCGGTGCCGGCCGATGTCTAATGGCGTCCGATCCAGGGAGTCCCCATGCGCTACGAACTGACCGACCTCCGTGTGTTTCTGGCCATCGCCGAGAAAAAGAGCGTCAGCGCCGGCGCATCGGATCTGCACGTCACCGCGCCGTCGGCGAGCTATCGGCTCAAGAACCTCGAACAGGCGCTGGGCGTGCCCTTGTTCGAACGCACGCAAAAAGGCATGACGCTGACGCCGGCCGGGCTGACGGTGCTGCGTTACGCCCAGTCGATACTGAGCCAGGTCGATCGCCTGCAGGGCGAAATGCGCCGGCACACCGACGGCGTGCAAGGCACGCTGCGCGTGCATGCCAACAGCAGCACGCTAAGCAGCCTGCCGGCCCCGCTCAGCCGTTATCTGGCTGCGTTCCCGAACGTCACGGTCGACCTCGAAGAACGGCTCAGCGAAGACACCGTCAAGGCGGTGCTCGATGGCCGCGCCGACGTCGGCCTGGTGGCCGGCCCGATCGAGATGCGTGGCCTGGACTTCATCAGCTACGGGCAGGACGAACTGATCTTCATCGCGCCGCCCCGCCACGCGCTGGCGGTGCACCGCAAGATCTCGATCGAAGCGGCGCTGACCCACGACCTGGTCGCGATCGGACGCCAGAGCAGCAACTTCCTGTTCCTGCAGCAGATCGCCGCGCAACTGGGCCTGAATCCACGGGTGCGGGTGCATGCGCCGAACTTCGATGCAGTGCTGCGCTGCGTGCGCGAAGGGGCCGGCATCGCGCTGATCCCGCGCTCGGTGGCCCGCGCATCGATCGACAAGGGCGAGGTCGAGCCCCTCGCGCTCGAGGAGACCTGGGCGATGCGCGAGCAACGGGTGGTGGTCAAGAGTCTGGACGCGCTGTCCGGCTTCGCTCGCGCATTCGTCGATCACGTGGTCGACCAGCAGCCGCCGGCCGGCTGACCGCAGCCGCGCCCGCCCTGCCCGCGCGGCCTTGCTGCGCGCCGGTCTTAGGAAACCTCTAATGCGCTGTCCATTCTTTCGAATGGACAGCCGCGGCCGCGCCACGCACCATCTGCGCTTTCCCGCCAAGGCCCCCAGGACACGGAGTCGCCATGAAGCCCCTGAAAGGCCTGAAAGTTCTAGATCTGAGCAAGGTGCTGGCCGGCCCTTTGTGCGGCCAGTTCCTTGGCGAGCTGGGCGCCGAGGTGCTGAAGATCGAGCCGGTCGGCAGCGGTGACGACACCCGCGCCTGGCTGCCGCAACGCGCAGGCCAGTCGGCCACGTTCCTGGCCGTCAACCACAACAAGCGCAGCCTGGCGCTGGACCTGAAATCCGAGCCGGGCCGGGCCCTGGTGCATCAGCTGGTGGCGGATGCCGACATCGTGCTGCAGGGTTTCGGCAGCGGCACCGCCGCCAAGCTCGGCGTCGACTACGACACGCTCAAGGCCCTCAACCCGCGGCTGATCTACCTGGAGATCTCCGGCTATGGCCGCGACGGTCCGCTGGGCAAGGAGCCCGGCTACGACGTCATGTTGCAGGCCTTCAGCGGCATGATCAGCACCATGGGCGAACCCGACGGGCCCTATGCGCGCGCCAGCTTTTCGCCGGTCGACCTGGGCACCGGCTCGTTCGCGCTCAGCGGCGTGCTGGCCGCCGTCATCGAACGCGATCGCACCGGCCAGAGCGTCTACGTCGAAGTCTCGCTGCTGGACACCGCCATCTCGCAGATGGGCTACATGGCGCAGAACTACTGGCTGACCGGCCAGACCCCGCAACGCATGGGCACCGCCCACCCGGCCATGTCGCCTTACCAGGCCTTCGAGACCGCCGACGGCCACCTGATGCTGGGCGTCGGCAACGACGCGCAGTGGCGGCGCTTCTGCGTCGCCGCCGGACATGAGGCGCTGGCGACCGATCCGCGCTTTGCCACCAATGCAGCGCGGGTGGCGCGTTTCGAGCAGACCGTCGACCAGGTCGCGGCGCTGATGCGTGGCCGCAATACCGCAGACTGGCTCGCCTGCCTGCGCGCTCACGGCGTGCCGTGTTCGCCGATCCACACCTTGGACCAGGCGCTGGCACATCCGCAGGTCGCGGCCCGCCAGTTGCTGGTCGATAGCGAGCACCCGGCCCTGGGGCCGACCCGCAACGTCGGCATGCCGGTGCGCTTCAACGGCCAGGCGCGTGGCGCCGCGCGGCCGGCGCCGTTGCTGGGCCAGCACACCGCCGAGGTGCTGCGCGAGCTGGGGCTGTCCGACGCGCAGATCGACGCGCTGGCCGAGCAAGGCGTGGTGGCCGCCGCGCCGGCTGCCTAGCCGCTGCCTGCGAGCCGATTTCGACCTACCGAGGAGAGACATCCATGTCCCATTTCCCGCAGCGCTATTTCGACGACTTCACGCTGGGCGAAGAGTTTCCAATCCCGTCGCGCACCATGACCGACGCGCTGTTCGCGGCCTTCCAGCTGGCCAGCGCCGACAACCATCCCAGCCATTACGACGTCGAGTACTGCCGCGCCCACGGCATGCCCAACCTGGGTGCGCATGGCTTCCAGATCCTGATCCAGAGCGCCGCCGGCGCGGGCTGGTTTCCCCATCTGGTCGAGGATTCGATGAAGGGTTTCATCGAACAGTCGAGCCGCTTTCTCAAGCCGGTCTACGTCGGCGACACGCTCTATCCACTGCTCAAGGTGGCGCAGCTCGATCGCGGCCGCAGCACCGGCGTGATCGCGCTGGCCTCGACGATCCACAACCAGCGCCAGGAGCTGGTCATGGAAGGCGTGCAGAGATACCTGCTCAAGCGTCATCCCGATACCCAGGCCTGAGATTCTTTTCCATAACAAACCGGAGACAACATGAACCGTCGTGACTTCACGCTGGCCGCCGCGCTGGCCATGCTCAGCTTCCAGGCCGGCGCGCAGGACGCCAGCCACTATCCCGACAAGCCGGTGCGCATCGTGGTCGGCTTCCCGGCCGGCCAGGCTACCGACATCATCGCGCGGCTGGTATCCGAAAACATGGCCCAGCGCCTGGGCCAGCCGCTGATCGTCGAGAACAAGCCCGGCGTGGGGGGCGGCCTGGCCTTGAGCTATCTGGCGCAGCAGCCGGCCGATGGCCATACCGTGTCGTTCGCCAACACCGGCGCCATCGTCACCAATCCGATCATCCAGAAGAACCTCCCTTACCAGCCGCAGCAGCTGCAGCCGGTCGCGCTGCTGGGCGACATCCCGCTGGTGCTGGTGGCGCGCGGCGACGGCGGCATCGAGAGCCTGGAAGACTTCATCGAGAAGGCGCGCGCCCAGCCCGGCCGCCTGACCTACGGCACGCCCGGCAACGGCACGACCTCGCACCTGGCGATGGAGTCGCTCAAGCAGGCGGCCGGCATCGACGTGCTGCACATCCCGTATACCGGCAGCAGCCGCTCGCTGACAGACGTCGCGGCCGGCAACGTCGATGTGTCCTTCGACACCATCACGACAGTGATGCCTTTCACCGCCAACGGCAGGCTCAAGCCGCTGGCCATCGGCGCGACCGACCGGGTCGCGCAGTTCCCCGAGCTGCCGACGCTGACCGAACGCAACTTCCCCGATATCGTCGGCTCGGTATGGGTCGGCGCGTTTGTTCCGAAGGGCACGCCACAGCCCGTCATCGACAGGCTAGACCAGGAGATCGGCACGGCGGTCAAGGATCCGGCGATGGCCGAGCGGCTGGCGGCCACCGGGCTGTACGTGCGTTATGCCGACTCGGCCGGCTACGCCAGGATCCTGCAGGACGATACAGCCCGGATCAGGAAGGTCGTGTCGAACTCGGGCATCCGCGCCGAGTGAGGCCGCAGCGGCGCCGGCACGGCGAGTGAGGCCGCCGCAACCCCGGCAGCGCGGGCGCGACAGCCGGCGTGGCGCCGCATGGTACAAGCGAACAAGCAAGACGCGCCGCCCTGGCGCGCCGGATATCTCGCGTCATCATGTCCTTCAACACCTGGCTGCTCCTGCTCGTCACCAGCTTCGGCGTCTCGCTGACGCCGGGTCCCAACGCATTGCTGGCGCTGACCCACGGCGCCATGTATGGCACGCGGCGCACGCTGTTCACCATCTCGGGCGGGCTGCTCGGTTTCGTGCTGGCGATCGGGCTGTGCCTGTTCGGCATCGCCGCGCTGGTGCAGGCCTCGGTGCATGCGCTGACGCTGCTCAAGTGGCTCGGCGGCGCCTACCTGATCTGGCTGGGCATCGGCCTGTGGCGCGCGCCGCCTGTGATGGCGGCCGCCGACGCGGCCGCGCCGGTGGTGCGCACGGCGACGCTGTTTCGCCAGGGCTTTTTTTCGGCCATCGCCAATCCCAAGGCCATCCTGCTGTTCAGCGCCTTCCTGCCGCAGTTCATCGATCCGCAGCGCGGCATCGCGTTGCAGTTCCTGATCGTGACGACGACCTATCTGTTCGCCGAATTCATCGTCGAATACGTCATCGCCAGCGGCGCCAACCGTGTGCGGCCATGGCTGGCGCGGGTCGGCAAGCGTTTCAACCAGGTCTGCGGCGGGATATTCGTGACCGCCGGCGTGCTGCTGCCGGCGCGCGGCTAGCGGCGCGCGGCAAGCGGCGCGCTTCGGAAGCCTGCCGTGCTCGGCAGGTGGCGGGCAGCACGCGGCTGCGTGCCATCAGCAACCGGCACGCAGCGCGGCGAGCGTTCAAGGCTGAAACTCGAGCGCCCGCGCGATCTTGTGCCGTGCCACCGTGGTGCGCGGCACCTTGAACGGAAACCAGCTGCGCACGTCCTCTTCCAGTCCGATGCCGTGCATGTAGTTGTAGATGGCCTTCTTCAAGGCCCGGCCGAGCGCGTCGTGGTCGACACCGGTCGGATCGATGAAGCCGACATCGTTCTTGGCGAACGTGACCGGCGGCAAGGGTTGCAGCGTCACGCCGTATTCTTCGGGGTGCTTGCCCACCGGTGAATGCACCGTACAGGCGAAGCGGTGGAAAAAGCCGCTCTGGATGCAGCCGTTCTCGAACAGCTGGCGCACGTACTCGAGCGCGTCGACGGTGTCCTGCACCGTCTGCGTCGGAAAGCCATACATCAGATAGGCATGCACCAGGATGCCCGAGTCGGTGAACGCCCGCGTCACACGCGCCACCTGGTCCACCGACACGCCCTTCTTCATCAGCTTGAGCAGGCGATCCGACGCGACCTCCAGGCCGCCCGAGACCGCGATGCAGCCGCTGTCGGCCAGCAGTTCGCACAGCTCGGGCGTGAAGGTCTTCTCGAAACGGATGTTGCCCCACCACGAGATGCCCAGGTCGCGGGCGATCAGCTCGGTCGCCAGCGCCTTGAGCGACTTGGGCGGCGCGGCCTCGTCGACGAAATGGAAACCGGTCTGGCCGGTCTCGCGCACGATTGCCTCGATGCGGTCGGCCAGCACCTGCGCCGATGCGCCTTCATAGCGGCCGATGTAGTCCAGGCTGACGTCGCAGAAGCTGCACTTCTTCCAGTAGCAGCCGTGCGCCACCGTCAGCTTGTTCCAGCGGCCATCGCTCCAGAGCCGGTGCATGGGATTGAGCATGTCCAGCAAGGACAGGTAACGATCCAGCGGCAGGCCGTCCCAGGTCGGCGTGCCGACTTCCTCGAAGGCCACGTCGGGCTCGACCAGGTTGATGTAGCGCACCTGGCCGCTGTCGGCCTCGCGCACGAAGGTGCGCACCAGCCGCTGGCGCGAGCGCTTGCCCTGCACGTGATCGAGCAGCGCCAGCAGGGGCCGTTCGCCGGCGTCCAGCGTCACGTAGTCGACATGGTCGAACACGCGCGGATCCTTGAGCTCGCGCAGCTCGGTGTTGACGAAGCCGCCGCCCAGCACGATGACGATGTCGGGCCAGCGTGCCTTGATGGACTGGGCGATCCGGAACGCCGCATAGACCGCGCCCGGAAACGGCACCGACAGCAGCACCATGGTCGGCGCATGGCGTTCGATGGCCTCGACGGTCAGCGCCTGCAGCGTCTCGTCGACCAGCGTCGGCGCCGCGGCCAGCGCATCGGCCAACGGATCGAAGGTCGGCTGGCTGCCCGCCAGCGACTCGGCGTAGCGCACGAATTCGAAGCGTTCGTCGATGGCGTCGCGCAGCACGTCGGCCAGGTCGTTCAAGTACAGCGTGGCCAGGTGCTTGGCGCGGTCGTGCAGGCCCAGCGCGCCGAAGGCCCAGCCCAGCGGGTCGCCGCCCTCGTCGTCGACATAGACGTCCAGCGACGCGAAGCGCGGCCCTTCGGGCAGGTAGTGACGGCCGGCGATGCGATGCGCCAGCGTCGAGTCGCGGCCTTGCAGGAACGCGATGGCCGGACCGATGGTGGCCAGGTAACGCGGCTGCTGCGCGACGAAGGCCTGGATCGCCGGGCTGTGCGTCTGCGGCGGCTGCAGCGCGATCCGCTCTGCCACCGCGCGCAGGCCCTCGGCCGACAGCAGCCGCAGGACCAGCGCCAGCGCCAGGTCTTCCTGCACGGCGGTCACGCCGCGCGAGCGCAGGAAGCCGGTCAGGTAGGCGGTCGACGGATAAGGGGTGTTGAGCTGCGTCATCGGCGGGATGACGGACAGCACGCGTAGCGGCGTAGCGGACATGAGGCTGGGCGGAATGGCCGCCGGTGGGAGTAGCCTGCCTATTATAGGTTTTGGGCGGGCCGGCGCCGGATCGGCGCGGCCGGCGGGCTCGGCGCGACGGTGCGACGCAGACTCAATCGTCGCGCGCCACCGCGCGGTCGGATCGCGGCGGCGCGGCCAGCAGCCGGGCCAGCGCGTCCAGCGCCGGTGATCCCGGCGCGCCCTTGCGCTGCACCAGTTCGTACGGCTCGCTGCGCGAGCGCAAGGCCAGCGGCAGCAACGCCACCATGCCGTGGCTGGCGCAATAGTTGGCGACGTCGACCGACACCAGCGCGACGAAGGTGGCGTTGCGATGCAGCAGCGACAGCGTCGCCAGCACCGAGGTGGTCTCGACCAGATGCAGCGGAAACGCCAGCCCGGCCTCGTGGAACTCGCGCTCGAGCAAGCGCCGCATCGGCATGTTGGCGCGGTAGACCACCCAGCGGCTCGACGCCAGGTCGAGCAGCGACAGCGGGCTGCGCCCGGCGGCCGGATGCGCGACGTTGGCGATCACCGCCAGCGACTCGTCCTTGACGTGCAGCGACTGGTACAGCTGCGGCGTGCCGTTGACGGCGCTGCGGCACAGCGCGGCATCGAGCCTGCCGCTGTCGAGCATGGCCAGCAGCGTCTCGCTGGTGTCCTCGACCACCTCGACCGACATGTCGGGCTGCTGCGCCAGCAACGCCGAGATCGCGTCCATCAGGATCGGCACCGCGCCCATGATGGTGCCGACCAGCAGCCGCCCGCCGACGCCGCGCGCGATGGCGTTGAGCTCGAAGCGCAGGTGTTCGAGATCGGCCTGGATCAGCCGCGCGCAACGCGCCGCGCTGCGGCCGGCCGGGGTCGGCGTCAGGCCCCGGTTGGTGCGCACGAACAGCGCCGCGCCAAAGGTCGCCTCGAGTTCCTTGAGCGCCTTGCTGGCGCCGGGCTGCGTCAGGCCGACCTTGTCGGCGGCGGCCAGCAAGGAGCCGTGGTCCTCGAGCGCGATCAACAGCCGCAGTTGTTTGGCGTGCAGCCGCGACATCACGGAATTGAGGGTGGGGACCATTTTGACTTGACCATGAGTTATAGCGCTATGGAATATTGTCAGTGTCTGCGCGCTATTCGTCTACGTAGAATTTTTGTCTCGGCGACCTGACTATGAGGCGCCGTTATGAAAACCAGACAATACGGAGACGACATGGCGCTGATTTCCTACATCACGCAGATCCAGTTCGGCGCGGGCGCGCTGGCCACCTTGCGCGACGAATGCGCGCGGGTCGGCATGCGCCGGCCGCTGCTGGTCACCGACAAGGGCGTGCGCGCCAGCGGCCTGGTCGACCAGGTGCTGGCGGCCCTGGGCGCGGCCGACACGCCGATCTACGACGGCACGCCGCCCAATCCCAACGAGGCAGCGGTGCGCGACGGCGTGGCCGCGTTCAAGGCGGCCGACTGCGACGGCATCATCGCGGTCGGCGGCGGTTCGTCGATCGACCTGGGCAAGGGCGTGGCCGTCTGTGCCCGCCACGACGGCCCGCTGCGGCGCTACGCGGTGATCGAAAACGGCCAGCAACACATCACCGCCGCGACCGCGCCGCTGATCGCGATCCCGACCACGGCCGGCACCGGCAGCGAGGTCGGCCGCGGCGCGATCCTGATCCTGGACGATGGCCGCAAGGTCGGCATCCTGTCACCGCACGTGATTCCGCGCGCGGCGATCTGCGATCCCGAGCTGACCTTCGGCTTGCCGGCCGGCCTGACGGCGGCGACCGGCATGGACGCGATCGCGCACTGCATCGAGACCTTCCTGGCGCCCGGCTTCAATCCGCCCGCCGAAGGCATCGCGCTGGACGGGCTGCGGCGCGCCTGGCGCCACATCGAGACCGCGACCCACGAACCGCGCAACCTCGACGCGCGCATCAACATGATGAGCGCGTCGCTGCAAGGCGCGCTGGCATTCCAGAAAGGCCTGGGCTGCGTGCACAGCCTGAGCCACTCGCTGGGCGGCATCAATCCGCGGCTGCACCACGGCACGCTGAATGCGATCTTCCTGCCGGCCGTGGTGCGCTTCAATCGCAGCGCCGAGACCGTCGTCGCCGACGACAAGATGGCGCGGCTGGCGCAGGCGATGGGGCTGGACGACGCCGCCGGCGTCGAGCAGGCGCTGGCCGACAAGGCGCGCGCGCTGGGCCTGCCGGCCGGTCTCGCTGCGCTGGGCGTCACCGACGACCTTTTCGAGCGCATCATCCACGGGGCGTTGGCCGACCACAGCCACAAGACCAACCCGCGCGTCGCCAGCGCCGACGACTATGCGCGGTTGCTGAGCGAGTCCATGTGAAGCGGTCGGTTGCGGCGGTCCACCACGTCGAACCAGGCCTGCGCCCAACCCAGCAAGGCGGCGTCGTCATCCGGCCGGCCGACCCACTGCACGCCCACCGGCAACCCTTTTTCGCCGGTGCCGGTCGGCAGGTGCAGGCTGGGCCAGCCCAGCAGCGACCAGACCCGGTTCATCACCGACGACCCGGTCGACGCCAGTCCCTCGGGCGCCTCGCCCACGCTGCTCGGCGTCACGATGACATCGACGTCGGCCATCTGGTCCGCCCAGCGGCGTGCCCAGTCGGCACGCTGCTGCTGCGCCTTCGTATAACTGCAATAGTCGATCGCCAGGCCGTCCGCGATGGCCTGCCGCAGCACCGGGCTGAGCGCCTGGGCATCGTCGCGAACGACCGGCAACAGCGCGCGCGCCAGTTCGGCGTGCATGATCTGGCCGTGCAGCGCCAGCATCGCCTGTAGCGGCGCATCGTCGTCGAGCCGGGTCACGACGGCGCCGTGGGCCTGCAGCGCGTGGGCACACGAGGACAAGGCCGCGCCGGCCGCCGGACTGATGCGCGCCAGCCCGCTGGCAGGCAGCAGCAACACCCGCGGCGAGCGGCCGCCCGCCGCGGGCGACGCCATCGCTTGCGATGGCCCCAGCAACACGCTGGCCACCCGCGCGACCTCGGCCACGCTGGCGCCGAACCAGCCGATGGTGTCCAGCGTGTCGCACAGCACATCCATGCCGTGGCGATGCACGCGGCCAAACGTCGGCTTGAAGCCCACCACGCCACAGAACGCAGCGGGCCGGATCATCGAGCCGCCGGTCTGCGTGCCCAGCGCGAACGGCACCATGCCGGCCGCCACCGCGGCGGCCGAGCCGCTCGACGAGCCGCCCGGCGTATGGCCGGGATGACGCGGATTGCGCGTCGGCCCGGGCGCTGCGTAGGCGTACTCGGCCGTGACGGTCTTGCCGACCGGCGTGGCGCCGGCGGCGCGCAACTGCGCCACGCAGGTGGCGTCGAGCGCCTTGGGCGCCGCGCCACTGGCCGTCGAGCCCGAGCGGGTCGGCAGGCCGGCGACGTCGATGACGTCCTTGACGCCGAAGCACAGGCCCGCCAGCGGCTGCGATGACGTGAGCGAGGCCGCGTCGGGCAGGGCCGGATCAGGCCGGGATGCATCAGGCCGCGCCGCGTCAGGCCAAGCCCCGCCAGGCCGGGCCGACCCAGGCCGGGCCGCGCCAACCCCGCCGGCCGCCCGCCGCCCGACCAGCACATCGGCGTCGGCAAGCTCGACCCACGCGCGCACGTCCCGATCGGCCAAGCGCAGCCGTTCGATCGTGGCGTGCCAATCCGCGCCACCCGTCTCCTGCCCCATTGCCAGCTCGCCAGGCGTATCGGTATCAGCCACGTCGGTCACGCTCACTGCACGCTGATGTTCTGCTTGCGGATCAGCTCGCCCCAGCGCCGGCTTTCGTCGGCGATGAAGGACTTGAACGCGTCCGGCGTGCCGCCGGCGACCTGGCCGCCCTGCGATTCGACCACCTTGCGGTAGTCGGGCTCTTGCAACGCGCGGTTGATGTGTTCGTTGAGCGTCTGGATGATCTCGGCCGGCACGCCGGCGGGTGCCACCACGCCGAACCAGTTCGACATCACCATGTCCGGGTGGCCCAGCTCCTTGAAGGTCGGCACGTCGGGCAGCCCCGGCGCGCGCGTCTCGGCGGCCACCGCCAGCATCTTGATGCGCGGCGCGTCACCGGTCGAATGCGGCAGGAACAGGCTGGGCAGTTCGACGTAGAAGTCGATGTTGCCGGCGATCAGATCATTGACCGCCGGCGCGCCGCCGCGGTAAGGCACGTGGGTGGCCTCGAAGCCGGCGATCTGTTTGAACAGTTCGGTGCCCAGGTGCGAGGCGCTGCCAGCGCCGGTCGAGCCGTAGTTGAGCTTTTCGGGATGCGCCTTGGCATCGGCGACCAGCGCGGCCGGGTCCTGGTACGGCGACTTGGCGTTGACGCCCAGCGCCAGCGGGCCCAGCTCGATCAAGGCCACCGGCGCCAGGTCCTTGGCCGGGTCGAAGTTCAGCGTATACAGCGCCTTGTTGACCGACAGCGGCGCGAAGTTGCCCAGCCCGATGGTGTAGCCATCGGCCCGTGCGCTGGCGATCTGGCCGGTGCCGATATTGCCGCTGGCGCCCGGCTTGTTGTCGACCACCACCGACACGCCCAGCGACGCGCTGAGTTTCTGGGCCAACTGGCGCGAGCGGGTGTCCGAGCTGCCGCCGGCGGCGTAGGGCACGATGAAGGTGATGGTTTGCGACGGATAGGCAGCCTGCGCGGCCAGCGTGGCGGCCGGCATGGCGTAGCTGGCGGCCAGCGCGAGTGCGGCCAGGCCGAGTCGGCGACGATGGATGGACATGGTTTCCCCTTGTGGACGACGGCGTCGAATGCACCGCATGCAGCCATGTTAGGAAGCGTCGATTATGCTGTCTAATACCGTATTAGTTGCCTATTGATATCCAAGACAAATCAATGATGATCGACAGCCGGCTGCTCGAGGTCTTTGCGGTGGTCGCCGAAGAACTGCATTTCGGCCGCGCCGCGCAGCGTCTGCACCTGAGCCAGCCGCCGCTCAGCCAGAGCATCAAGCGGCTCGAAGAGACGCTGCAGACCCGCCTGTTCGAACGCACCACGCGCAGCGTGCGGCTGACGCCGGCCGGTGTCGAACTGCAGCGCCGCATCCGGCTGCTGGCGGCCGACCACGGCGCCATGGTGCGCGCGGTGCAGCAGGCCGCCAAGGGCGAAACCGGCCAGTTGCTGATCGGCCTGACGCCCAGCGCGGCCTACTCCAACCTGCCGCAGGCCCTGCTGGCCTATCGTGCACGCTACCCGAGCGTGATGCTGGACCTGCAGGAGATGAACTCCAGCGAGATGCCCGAGGCGCTGCACCAGCGCCGGCTCGACCTGGCCTTGCTGCGCCCGCCCTTCGCCGACGCCGACCTGGCGCCCGTAGCGGTCCACGACGAGCCGATGGTGCTGGCGGTGCGGCAAGACCACCCGCTGGCCGGCCGCAAGTGGGTGACGATGACACAGCTGCTGGTCCATCCGCTGGTGGGCTATTCGCGCAGCCGCTCGCGCTACTTCAGCCAGGTGCTGCGGCTGATGATCGAACAGGCCGGCGCGCCGGCGCGGATCGTGCAGGAGAGCATGATCCCGACCATCCTGCTGCTGGTCGAGGCCGGCATGGGCGCGGCCATCGTGCCGGCCTCGCTGGCGCGCATGCGCGGCGACGTGCTGACCTACATCGGCATCCGCGGCCCGGGCGCGCGCCGTGCCGCGCTGGTGGCGGCGCGCCATCCGGACAACGGCAATCCGGCCATCGAGCCGTTCCTGCAGATCATGCGGCAGGTGGGCGGCACCGCGCAGCACGCCTGAGCGCGCGGCCCGCCAAAGGCTTGTCAGCGTTGCCCGGGCCTCGCCGCGTCGCTTGGCCCAGCCGCGAGCCTGGTCTTCAGGGCCCGCACTGCCACATGCCCTCGAAGGTCCGGCTGGCGCCGTCGGCCCGTTGGTAGGTCAAGGTGGCCGGCCGGGGCGGCGATTCAGACTTGTCCGCCGCCGGACCGGTCAATGCGATGAGGATCGTCTTGCCCTTGCCCGAAAACGTCGCGCCCTTGAGCAGCGCGCTGAAACCGCCCGGCGCGCCGATGCGCTCGACGTAGCCGCTGACCTTGACGACACCTTGCGAGGGTTCGCTGGCGCCGACGATGCCCATCGCGAACAACAATGGTGTCGCCGAACCGGCGTGCGTGAAGGCGCAGGCCAGTTCTCCCTGCAGCGCGGCCTGCTGCAGATCGGCCGGCGTCAGCGCATCGAGCTGGATCTGCGAGCCATCGCCACCGACGGTCGGGCTGCGTGATGCTGCCTTGGCAGGCGGCGACACGGCGGTGGGCCTGGCGGCGGCCTCGGCACTGGCGCCAGCCCCGGTGCCGGCCTCGGCGCTGGCGTGAGTTCCAGCGCCAGCCCCAGCCCCAGCCCCGGCGGCGCCTGCCCGCCTGTCAGCCGGCGCGGCCACAGGCCTGGCGCCATCCGCAGCATCGGCTTGGGCACTGCCCTGCGCGCCCGCCTGCGGCGCCGCGGGCGCGGCCTGCCGGGCAGGCGAGCAGCCAACCAGCATCAAGGCGGCGGCCATCGCGGCCAAGCTCAAGTTGCGGCGAACCAAGGGCATACGGGAATCTGTCGACGGCATCGTGGCTCCGGGTTAGTCAAAACTCGTCCTACTACAACACGGTCCGAGCCGGCGTTTTGCATCCATATCTGGCATTTCGACTACGACTGTGACAAGGTCGCCATTAACGACCGATCGGATGTTAGGATGCGCGCACTGCCTTGCCGGTGCCGTGTCACCGCCCCCGAGCCGCCAGCCCCACAGGACCGACGTGCCCATGCATGATGACGCCGCCCCGCCCCCCGCCGACGCCGCCGCGCCGCCCGTCAAGGCCGACAAACGCGTGCGCCTGCGCCCCGAGGTACGCCGTCAGCAGATCCTCGCCGCCGCGCTGCACGAGTTCAGCGCGGCCGGCTTCGAAGGCGCCACCGTCGAAAAGATCGCCCGGCACTGCGGGCTCGCCAAGGCCGGCGTCTACGCCCATTTCGACAGCAAGGAGCAGATCCTCGAGACGCTGCTGACCGAGGTGCTGTTCGCCAAGTCGTCGATCGCGCAATGGCGCTGGGTCGAGGGCGCCACGCTGGCCGACACGGTCGACGCCTATCTGGACAAGGTCTATCAGTTGATCCGCCTGCCGCAGGTGCAGGAGACCTTTCGGCTGCTGATCACCGAAAGCGGCCGTCAGCCCGAGCGCATGCATCGCTGGAGCGAACGGATATTCCAGCCGCATGCGCTGCGCCGCCAACAGGAGATGGACGAGTGCATCGCCCGTGGCCTGATGGCCGACAACGCGGTATCGCGCAAATTCTCGATCGCCTCGGCACCCGCGGTGATCGCCATGATGAGTTACTGGATGCTCGACGAGCAGGCCGCCGCCCACGAGGTCGAACAGCTGCGCGCGGCGCACCGCGCCATGCTGCTGCTCACGCTCAGCCCGGAGTCGCAACGATGAAACCGAAACGCCGCCCGCTGGTGGCGCTGTCCCTGGCGCTGGCGCTGAGCGCCTGCGCGGTCAAGTCACCCGAGCCGCCGCGCACCTCGTTCGAGATACCGGCCGGCTTTGCCGCCGCGGCGGCGCCGGGCGCCTCCGGCTTCGACTATTCGACGCTGTGGTGGCACGAGTTCACCGATCCGGCGCTCAACGATTTCATCGACACCGCGCTGGTGCAGAACCCCGCGCTGGCGCAGGCCATCGCGCGCACCCGCATCGCCGAGGCGCAGACCCGGCTGCAACGCGCTGACCGGCTGCCCGAGGTCGGCCTGGGCGCTGGCGTGACGCGGCAGCGCCAGAACCTGGGCAGCATCCCAGGCTTGGGCGAGGCCGCGGGCGGCGTGGGTGGCGGCAGCAGGGATGTCGCGCTGCTGAGCACCACCTCCAACGCCGCGCTGGACGTCAGCTGGGAGCTCGACCTGTGGGGCCGGCTGGCCGGCCTGTCGGCCGCCGCGCAGGCCGCCTATCTGGCCAGCGACGAGCAGTTGCGCGCGATGCGCCAGTCGATCGCGGCGCAGGTCGCGCAGATCTATTTCGAGATCGTCCACGCGCGTGCGCAGGTCGATCTGTCGGCCCGCACCGTCAAGGCGCTGGCCGAGATGTCGCGGCAGATCAACAACCGGGTCGAGGCCGGCATCGCCTCGCCCACCGACGGGCTGCTGGCCGACGCCAACCTCGAGTCGGCCCGGGCCGGGCTCAAGCAGCGCCACGAAGCGCTCGAACGCGCGCTGCGCCAGCTCGATCAACAACTGGGCCAATACCCGTCCGGCCAGATGCGGACCAAGGCCGCGCTGCCCGACGTGCCGCCGCCGCCGGCGGTCGGCATCCCGTCCGAGCTGCTGGCGCGCCGCCCCGACGTGCGCGCCGCCGAGCTGACATTGCTGGGCTCGGGCTACGAGCTGGCGGCGGCGCGGCGCTCCTTCCTGCCCTCGCTGTCGCTCAGCGGCACGGTCGGCTATTCGGGCAGCACGCTGTCCGACCTGTTCCGCAGCGGCAACCTGATCTGGTCGATCGCCGGCAACCTGCTGCAGCCGGTGTTCCAGGGCGGCCGGCTGGTCGCGCAGGTCGACATCGCCGGCGCGCAGCGCGACGAAAACCTGCATGCCTACGCCGAGACCGCGCTGACCGCGCTGTCCGAGGTCGAGACCGCGCTGGTGGTCGACACCCAGCTGATGGCGCGCGTGCAGGCGCTGGACACCTCGGCGGATTCGGCCGAACAGGCCGTGCGGGTATCGCTGAACCGCTATCTGCAAGGCATCGATCCGTTTCTGAACGTGCTCGAGAGCCAGCAGCGCGCGCTCGACAGCCGCAGCGCCCACATCACCGCGCAGCACGCGCGCATCGAAAACCGCATCGCGCTTTACCTGGCGCTGGGCGGCGGCTTCGACCAACAGGACACACCGCAACCATGAACAAGCTTTGGATGACGGCGGCCGGCGCGGCCGCGCTGGTGATGCTGGCCGCCTGCGGCCAGGACGAATCCGCCGACGGCCAGCCGGCCGACGGTGCGGCGGCACAAAGCCCGCAGAACGAAGCGCGCGCGGTCAGTGTGCGGGCTCGCCCGGTACAGCAGCGCTCGCTGCAGGCGTGGATCTACAGCCAGGGCACGGCGCGCTCGCGCCAGCGCGAGTTCCTGACCTTCACGCAGGAAGGCCTGGTCAGCTACGTCGATCCCGAACTGCGGGTCGGCAGCCCGGTCAAGCAAGGCCATCTGATCGCGCACCAGGCGCCCGAGCGTGTCCAGGCCGACCTGCAGGCTGCGCGCGCCTCGCTGGCCGAGGCGCAGGCCAGCCTGCGGCTGGCCGAGACCACCCGCAAGCGCTACGAGACGCTGACGCAACAGCGCTCGGCGTCCAAGCAGGAACTCGACGAGGCCGTGGTGCAGGTCGAGCAGGCCCGCGCGACCCGCGACAATGCCCGCGCGCAACTGGCGCAGGCCGAACTGGGCGTGGCCGAATCGCGGCTGGTCTCGCCCATCGATGGCGTGCTGGCGCGGCTGAACATCGAACGCGGCCGCTATTTCTCGCCCAACGCGGTCCAGGTCGATTCGGAACAGAGCGGCCTGCGCACGGTGCCGGCGATGGTGATCGACCCGAATCAGTTCGAGGTGCGCGTCGACCTGCCGGCCTACGACTTCCAGCGTATCCGCGAAGGCGCGCGCGCCGTCATCGGCGGCAATCCGCCGGCCGACGGCACCGACCAGGATCCGCTGGCCAAGCAGGACGTGCGGCAGGGCCGCGTGCATGCGGTCAGCCCTTCGCTGGACCCCGAGACCCGCACCTTCGAGGTGATCGTGCATACCGACGGGCTGCAATCGGGCCTGCAGGATGGCGCCTTCGTCGCCGTCTGGATCGCCGAGCCGGGCGTCGAAGAGGCAGTCGCGGTGCCGCTCGATGCGCTGCGCTTTCGCAATGACCAATCCTATGTGTTCGTGCTCGACCGCGACAGCGGCAAGGTCGCCGAGCGCCGCATCGAGCTGGGCCAGCAGGCCGGCAGCTACCGCGCGGTGGTCGATGGCCTGAAGGCCGATGAGTGGGTCGTCACCGACGGCCGCGCGGCCTTGCAGGACGGCCAGCAGGTGCGCGTGCTCGACGACGGCGAGGCTGCGCGGCAGCAACAGCCGTCGCAGCAACAGCAGCAGCAGCAGCAGCAACAGCCGTCGCAGCAGCAACAAGCTCAGCAGCCGCAAGCTCAGCAGCCCCCGCAGGTTCAGCCCGGGCAAGCTCAGCAGCCGCGCGACCAACAGGCGGCCCCGCGATGAGCACGCCCGAGCAGCCCGACGAGCGCCACCGCGACCAGCAGGCCGAGCCCGGCGCCGGCCAGTCTGCCGCGCCGGCCGGCCCGCCCGCCGCGCCGGCGATCACCGAGTCGCCCGAGGTGCGCGACGCCCATCCCCTGGCGCGCTTTTTCTTCCTGCAGCCGATCTTCGGCATCCTGCTGGTCGCCACGCTGCTGCTGGGCGGGCTGATGGCCTATACCCAGCTGGTCAAGGAATCGCTGCCCGATCTGAACATCCCGCAGGCGACCATCTCGACCACCTGGGCCGGCGCCGATCCGCGCACCATGGAGGAGCAGGTCACCGACAAGATCGAAGACGAAGTCACCACGCTGCAAGGCGTGGTGCGGGTCGACAGCGCCTCGTTCGACTCGTTCTCGATCATCTCGGTCGAGTTCGACGCCTCGGCCGACACCATCGACGCGATGACACGGCTGCGCGCCGCGGTGGCCGACGCCGAGGCCGAATTGCCGGCCGACGTCGAGCGCCCGGCGATCGCGCAGGCCTCGGTCGACGACCGGCCGATCTTCACGTTCACGCTGCACGGCGACGGCGGCTCGGCCACCATGAACGAACTGGCCCGGCGCGTGCGCGACACGCTCGAGCGCCTGCCCAACGTCAACGAAGTCGACATCGGCGGCGAACGCGAGGAGATCGTGCAGATCCTGCTGCGTCCCGAGCGGCTGCTGGCGCTGGGCCTGTCGCCGGCGTCGGTGCGCAGCGCGGTGCAGCAGGCCAACATCGAACAGCCTTTCGGCGAGATCCGCAGCGACAGCATCGGCGCGGTGGTGCGGCTCGAAGGCCGCTTTCGCGACATCAACGACCTGCGCAGCCTGCCGGTGATCCGGCTGGACGGGCCGGCGGCCGGCCGCGCGGTGCGGCTCGACGAGGTCGCCTCGGTGCGCCGCATGCAGGAGACCGAGACCACCCGCGCCTTCTTCAGCGACCGCGGCGCCGAGTTCGCGCCCTCGCTCGAGCTGTCGGTGCGCAAGACCCCGGGCGCCGACACCGTCAACCTGGTGCAGACCATCCATGCCGCGCTGACCCAGATGCAGGGCGAAGGCGCCTGGCCGGCCGGGCTGCACTACACCGTCACGCAGGACGAATCGACGCAGATCTGGGACGCGCTGACCGACGTGTTCGTCAGCGCGCTGCAGACCATGGGCATCGTCTTCGCCATCCTGCTGCTGACCATCGCCTGGCGCGAGGCGGTGGTGGCCGGCATCTCGGTGCCGGTGACCTTCGCCGGCGTGCTGCTGGTGATCCTGATGATGGGCTACTCGCTCAACGAGCTGGTGGTGATCGGCATGGTGATCGCGCTGGTGATGATCATCGACGTCTTCATCATCCTGATGGAGGGCCTGCACGACGAGATCTACAACGAAGGCAAGACCTTCGGCCAGGGCGTGCTGGCCACCGTCAAACGATATGCCATGCCGGCCTTTGCGGCGCAGCTGACCACCATCCTGGCGCTGGTGCCGCTGATGTCGATCAGCGGCACGGTCGGCGAGTTCATTCGCGTGCTGCCGACCACCACGGTGATCTGCCTGGTGCTGTCCTTCATCGTCGCGATGCTGTGCTCGCTGCCCTTGTCGCGCGCGCTGTTGGGCAAGCAGCGCCGCTCGGAAGACCCCAAGCAGCGCGGCCGTTCGGACCGCGTGACCGCCTGGGCCGTCAACGGGCTGGAAAGCTGGAATACCCGCCATGTGGTCAAGACCCGCCGGCAGTCGTGCCTGTGGGTGTGGGGCACGCTGGCGCTGTTCGTGGTGTCGATGTATGCGTTCACGCAGGCGCGCGTCGAGCTGTTTCCGCCTACCGACGGCGAGCGGCTGGGCATCAACATCGAGCTGCCGCCGACCGCGCAGCTGGCGACCTCGCAGCAGGTCGCCGACGACGTCGGGGCGATCCTGCGCGAGAAGCCCTACTTCCAGAGCGTGGTCAAGCTGGTCGGCCTGAAGAGTCCGTTCGCGGGCGGCTCGATGGCGTCCGCGCTGCAGCCCAACGAGGCCGAGAACTACATCGGCTTTTCGGTGATCTTCAAGCCGCGCGCCGAACGCGACGCCGAATCCTATCAACTGGCCGACCAGATCCGTGCCGAATTGCAGGCCTATCTGCAGGACCGCGTCGCCGCCGCGCAGTTGCTGGTGGTGCCCGAGCTGGGTGGCCCGAGCGCGGGCGATCCGATCGAGATCCAGCTGATCGGCGCCGACATGGACCAGCTGCTGCAGAAGTCGCGCGAGGTGCAGGCGCTGCTGGCCGGCATCGACGGCGTGGTCGACGCGCGCGACAACATCGGCATGCTCAAGCCGCAGCTGGCGCTGCGGCCCAACCGCGAGGCCGCCAACTTCTTCGGCATCGCGCACGAAGAGCTGGCCTCGCAGCTGCGCATCGCCTTCAGTTCGGACGAGATCGGCAAGTTCGCCACCGGCGAAGGCCAGGACGACATCGACATCCAGCTGGGCACCGAATGGCCCAGCCGCCTGGGCGAAGCCGGCGGCCCGCGCAACACCGAAGAGCTGTCGCGCGTGCGGGTGTTCACCGAAGACGGCCGGTCGATCGCGCTCAACCAGCTGCTCACGCCGGTGCAGAACGAGGCCGCCATCGCGATCTCGCACGTCAACGGCGAGCGCGCCGTCACGGTGATGGCCAAGAACCAGGGCCGCACGGTCGGCGAGATCATGGCCGAGGTCGCGCCGCGGCTCAACGAGATGCAGGCCCAGTGGCCCTCGGGCTACCGCGCCGTCATCGGCGGCGAATCGGCCGATACCTCCGAGACCTTCGGCTCGGCGATGATCGCGCTGGTGGTCGCGGTGGTGCTGATCGTCGGTGTGCTGGTGATCATCTTCAACAGCTTCCGCCAGGCCTTCATCATCTTCGCCACCATGCCGCTGGCGGTGATCGGCTCGGCGCTCGGATTCTGGGCCTTCGACATCACCTTTTCGTTCTTCGCGATGATCGGGCTGGTGTCGCTGATCGGCATCGCGATCAACAACGGCATCATCATGGTCGACACCATGAACAGCTTCCTCAAGGGCGGCATGTCGATCGCCGAGGCCGCGGCGGCCGGCTCGGCGCGGCGCCTGCGGCCGCTGCTGACGACCGCCATCACCACCATCGTCGGCCTGGTGCCGCTGGCCATCAGCAGCGCGTTCTACCGGCCGCTGACGCTGGTGATCATCTTTGGCCTGATCTCGGTGTCGGTGCTGGCGCTGTTCGTGGTGCCGGCGCTGTACGTGCTGCTGACGCCGGCCAATGCCGCGGAGCCGAAGTCGCTGGATTGACCGGTTCCGGCGCTCAGTTGGCCTGTCGCTGCGCCGACCTGCGCAGCCGCCCGGCGTCCTTGGCCGGCGGCTGCCCGAACAGCCGCGCGTAGTCGCGGCTGAACTGCGACGGACTTTCGTAGCCGACCCGGAAACCCGCGCCGGCCGCATCCATGGCCTCGGCCACCATCAGCCGGCGCGCCTCCTGCAAGCGCAGCCGGCTGCGAAACTCGAGCGGGCTCATCGACGTGACCGCCTTGAAATGCGCGTGGAAGGTCGAGCGGCTCATGCCCGCCACGTCGGCGATGTCGTCGATGCGGCAGGCGCCATCGTAGTTGGCGCGCAGCCACACGATGGCCTTGGAGATCTGGCTCAGGCGGCTGTCGCCGCGCGCCATCTGCCGCACCAGGCCGTTGCCGGCGCCGGTGCCGGTCAATAGCCGATACAGCAGCTCGCGCGTCACCAGCGGCGCCAGCGCGGCGATGTCGCGCGGCGTATCGAGCAAGGCCGCCAGCCGCAACACCGTGTCCAGCAAGTCGGGGCTGACGTCGTTCAAGGCGATGCCGGTGGCGGGCGCCTCGTCGATGGCGGCCGAGGCCGGATGCTGCAGCGCCAGCTCGCTCAGCTGCGCCACGTCCAGGTCCAGCGACAGGCACAGGTAGGGCTTGTCGGCGGTGGCTTCGATCACCGAGCCGGTCACCGGCATGTCCACCGACGCGACCAGATAGCGCGCCGGGTCGTACACATAGGCCTCGGTGCCCAGCATCACCTGCTTGCGGCCCTGCGCGATCAGGCACAGCGTCGGCTCATAGACCACCGGCATCGGCACGGTCGGGGTGCCCGAGCGGATCAGCGTCACGCCCGGCAGCGCGCAGCCGCGCATGCCGTCCTCGGGCATGTGGCGGCTCAGTACCTCGATCAAGCGGTCCAGCGTCGTCATCGTTCCTCCGTGGGGGATAACCGGGGTTTGCCGCCCGGCGCTCGGACAATCGTATAAGAAGTTCGGACGATGCGGCTACAGCCCCGGCCGCTGCCGGCGGCAAACTTCTTTCTACGGATTCGACACTTCCATCCAGATAGGAGTTCACCATGAGCCACCCCACTTCTCTCGATCATTACCGCCTGCTCGGACGATCCGGCATGCGGGTCTCGCCGCTCGCGCTGGGCACCATGACCTTCGGCTCGGACTGGGGCTGGGGCGCCGACGACACGCAGGCGCGCCGCATCTTCGACGCTTATAGCGATCAGGGCGGCAACTTCATCGACACCGCCGTCAACTACACCAACGGCGCGTCCGAGCGCATCCTCGGCAAGCTGCTGCATGGCCGCCGCGACCGCTATGTGGTTTCGACCAAGTTCACGATGGCGCGCCAGGCCGGCGACCCCAACAGCGGCGGCAACCATCGCATGAACCTGCAACGCTCGGTCGAGACCAGCCTGACGCAGCTGGGCACCGATCGTGTCGAACTGCTGCTGCTGCATGCCTGGGACTTCACCACCCGCGCCGACGAGGTCATGCGCGCGCTCGACGACCTGGTGCGCGCCGGCAAGGTGCTGTACGTGGGCATCTGCAACACGCCCGCCTGGAAGGTCGCGCAGTTGCAGACGCTGGCCGAGCTGCGCGGCTGGTCGCCGCTGATCGCGCTGCAGATCGAATACAGCCTGCTCGAGCGCAGCGTCGAACACGAGCTGATGCCGATGGCGCTCGAGATGGGCCTGGGCGTGATGCCGTGGTCGCCGCTGGGCGGCGGCGTGCTGACCGGCAAGTACAGCCGCGCCGACCTGTCGCAACAGAGCGAGACGCAGGTATCGAGCACCCGCAAGGGCGTGATCGCCTCATCCGGCCACATGACCGAGCGCTCGCTGGACATCGCCGACGTGGTGGTGCAGATCGCCCGCGAGATCGGCGCGACGCCCTCGCAGGTCGCGTTGGCGTGGACGCTGCGGCATCCGGCCGTGGCCGCGCCGGTGATTGGCGCGCGCACGCTCGAGCAGGCGCAGGACAACCTGGGCGCCCTGGGCCTGGCGCTGAGCGACGAGCACAGCGCGCGGCTCGAACAGGCCAGCACGCCGGCGCCGATCTTCCCCGAGCGATTCATCGGCCGCCCGATGGCGCAGCAGTTGATCTTCGGCGGCGCCTCGGTGCGGCGCCGGGCCTGAGCTTCATTTCGCTGACGGGCCCCGTGCCCACCTTCATCCTCAAGGAGAACACCCGATGACCAAGGCAAGACTTTTCATCAGCGCAGCGGTATTGGCGGCCAGCACGCTGGCCGGCGGAACGGCGCTGGCGCGCGACGCCCAGCCCGACACCGAGCAGAACCGGCAGATCATCACGCAGGCCTTCGAACGATGGGCCGCTGGCGGCAGCAGCTTCTTCGACGACGTGCTGGCCGACGACGTGACCTGGACCATCAAGGGCACCAGCCCCGCCGCCGGCACCTATCGCGGCCGCGACGACTTCATCGAACGCGCGGTCCGGCCCTTCGCCAGCCGGCTGGCGGCGCCGATCGTGCCGACCGTGCACGATGTCTGGGCCTCGGGCGACGACGTCGCCGTGCATTGGGACGGCACCACCACGGCGGCCGACGGCGCGCGCTACGACAACAGCTACGTCTGGATCTTCCGGATGGAAGACGGCCGCGCCGCCGAGGTCATCGCCTTCCTGGACCTGGTGCCTTACGACGACGTGATCCGCCGCATTCCGCAACCGCAACCGCAAGCAGGAGAACAAGCCATGGCCAACGATCAGTACACCGCGATGTGGGTCACCGAGGACGGCTACATCCATCATGAACTGCTGCCCAACGGCCGCTACGACGAAGCGCGCGGCGGCCGGCAAAGCGCCTATCAGGGGCGCTATGAAATCGACGGCAACCGGATCGCCTATTGGGACGACACCGGCTTCACCGCCGACGGCGTGTTTGTCGACGCCAACACGCTGCACCACGGCGGCATGGTGTTCCGTCGTCAGTAGCCCGGCCGCAGCGGGTAGCGGCTATCGGCCGACTCAATGGGAAATAGCGCGACCGCCCAAGAGCGGTGGCCACCGGCCGGCTCAATCGGATCCGGTCAGCGGCTGACCGCGGTACCAGGCTTGCAGTGCCGGCGGCGCCAGGGCCGCCAGCACCGCGGCGGCCAGTTCGTGGCGCGCCGCCGGCAGCCCGACCCGCTGGTAGCCCTGCCGCGTGGCGGCGGTCAGCGCCTCGCAGCGCACGATGCGGCCGAGGTCCTGCGGGATCTCGGCCGCTTTCGATTCACAGGCCGCCACCGACAGCGAGTGCGCCTTGCGGCAGACCGCGGGCCGGATCGGGTAGATCGAACAGAGGTTCTGCTGCAGGAAGGCGCAAGGACGGGTTGCGATGGCGGCCGCCACGTCGGACCTGGCCGCGCCGACGTCCCGAGCGCTGGTTGCGGTCACTTCCGCCGCTTCTGCCGCTTCTGCCGCTTCCGCCGCTTCCGCCGCTTCTGCCGCTTTTGCCACCTGCGTCACCGTGTCGCACACCGGCCCGCCGGCATTCGACCGGCCCCGCTCAAGCGACTGCGCCTGCAGCGCCGCCACCAGCGCGGCTTGCTCGGCGGCCGGCAGCGCCGCGACGTGCGCCGCGATCAGCAAGGCCTCGGGATCGGAGACTTCGACCCGGGCGCTGCAACAGGCGGTACAGCCCGGCTTGCAATCCGGCAGCGGCCCGGCCTGCTCGGCAGCGGTCACCACCGCATCGACCTGCCGGTGCAGCGCGCCGATCCACGCCACCGCCGACGCGGCATCGTCGCCGCCGCGCAAGGCGACGGCGACCTGGCGCTCGATGGCAGCCATGGCGCCTTGCAGTCGGGATCGTTCGTCGGCGCTCAGCATCGGTGGGCAGCATCGGTAGGCATCAAAGAAGCGGATCCGCCGCAGTCCAGGCCGATCCGATCTTTTTTGGGACATATCAATACATAAAGCAACATTCTGCCATCAAGTGTCGTTCGTATACTGGCGCTCGAGAAATGGGGGCCAGGCAATGGACGACACAGTCCATGTCGATCGGCCGGGAAATCAAAATGGAGAAGCTTTGTGTCGACCTTACGCCTTGGTTTTGCAGCCGCCGTGTCCGCCCTGCTCGCAGGCTGCGCGTTCATGCCACCCGAACCGATGTCGCCTGAACTGCAGACGGCGTACGACACGCCGCTGTACTGCAACGGCCCCGAGGAATGCAAGCTGATCTGGGAGCGCGCCAGCTATTTCGTCGCGACCGAATCGCGCTGGCAGGTCATCGCGCTGACTGACAACCTGATCGAGACCGAAGGCGTGCCGCGCGGCTACTACCCGTTGGCCTACAGCATCGCCCGCGAACCGATGGGCAAGGGCCGCTATCGCATCATGACGCAAAGCTGGTGCGGCGTCGGTCCCAACGGTTGCCGTCCCCGCGCCGATATCGGCGTGGCGCGCGCCAAGCACTACATGCGCACCGGCGAGAAATAATCACCGGGCCGGTCAGGCACAGGGACGTCTCGATGAAGAACAGTTTTCCGCTGCTGGCGGCAATGGTGCTGCTGCTGACGGCTTGCGGCCCGGACCAGATCATCGCCGACCTGCCCTCGCCGGACGGCAGCCATCACGTCGAAGTCCGGCTCTGCCCGCAGCGCGGTTCGTTCACGCGCGACTCTCACACGCAGGTCTCGGTGCTGAAGTCCGGCGAGTCGGAAAACTGCAATGCGTTCATCAACGCGACGGCGCAGTTCGCCGGTTATGCGCCGAACGAACAACTGCAACTGGAGTGGCTGTCCGACACCGAGCTGCGCGCCTGGCACCCGGCCTTCGATCCTCAGCACGGGCCGGCTCGGGCGGCCTATAAGAACGCCACGCCGATCACGCTGACGTTCGCGCCGGCACGCTGAGCCGGCACGCCTGCGTCAGTCCTCCGGCACGTAGATCATCCGCCCGTCGTCGAGCCGGTAGGTCACACCGGCCCGCGCGCCCTGCCCTTGCCCGACCTCGCCGCTGGATTCGTAGTGGGTCAGCTCCTGGCCGTCCTTGACGGTGATGCGCATATCGGCCTCGCCGGGGTTCTCGACCACCACCACCTTGTCCCGCGAGAACGGATTGAGCGGGTTCTGCGCGATGGTGATCATCAGCACGCCGATGATCACCAGGAACAGGTCGACCAGATTGACGACCGACAGCATCGGGTCGTTGGCCTCGTCATCGTCCAGGAATCGCATCAGGCAGTCCCCTGCGCGGCACGCTGGCGCTCGATACGGCGCAGGTCCAGCAGCAACCAGCGGCGCTTCACGGTCAGGATGAAAAAGCAGATGCTGGCGGCCAGCAGCGCCAGGATCACCGACGAGAACGCCGCGACCATGTTCTTGCCGACCGCCGCGCTGTCGCTGCTGCCCAAGGCCAGCAGCGCCGGGCCCATCGGGATCATCGTCGCGATCAGGCCCAGCATCGGCGCGGTGCGCGACACGACCCGCAGCCATTCGAGCCGTTTCATGATCCACAGTTCGAGGTCGTCGCTGGCGGGCGCCGCCGCGCCGGGCGTCTGCGCCGCATAGGCCAGCAAGGCCGAGGCCGCGCTGCCGCGCCGGCGCTGCCAGGCCTCGACCAGGAAGGCGCCCAACGCGACCAGCGCATAGATCAGCGACGCGGCGATCAACAGCATCACCGGCGCCAGGAAGACGCGCGAGGCGGTGTACAGCAGGGTTTCGATTTCGGAAAGATAGGACATGGATTTCTATAGAGAGTGAATATCGGCCCGCGCGCCAGCGGCGCGCCAGGCGCGCAGGCGGGCATTGCTGCGCTGCTGCCACAGGCCGCCGGCGACGATCAGCAGCGCCATCAACGCCAGCGCCCACAGGTGGCGGGGATCGTCCTCGGACGGCGCGTCGACGCGCTGCAGCAACTGGCCCTGCACCGGCTCGAGCGGGGCCGATGGATCGGCTGGCGCGTCGGGCTCAGCGTCGGCCGGCGGCGGTGCTGACACCGGCATGGGCGCCGACGCCGTTGCCGCATCGTCCGCCGGCGCCGCGTCGGCGCTCAGGCCGAAGCCTTGCGCCATCTCGGCAAGATAGCGACGTGTCAGCTCGGCGCCGGTATCGACATCGTGCTGTTGCGCCAGGTCCTGCCAGCGCTGCGCCAGCGCCTGGCGTGTCTCGGCCGGCGCATCCCAATAACCCTTGCGGATCGCCTCGGCCATGCGCTCGATCACCTGTGCCTGCGCGGTCGGGTTGTGCGTCTCGAACCATTCGTCGATGCCCAGCTCGCGCGTATCGTCGACGTAGGTATCGAACATGGCCTGCCACTGGTCGGCGCGCACCGTGTCGGCCGCCACGGCCTGCCAGCCGAACAGATTGTTGGTCGCGGCCAGCACCTCCAGCGTGCCGGCATAGCCTTCCTGCTGCATCGCGCCTATCCATTGCGGATTGAGGTATCGGGCGCGCAGCTCGTCGGCCAGGAAACGCGCCAGTCCGGTGGTGCGCGGCGCCCCGGCGCGCAGGTCCGAGATCAGCAGTTGCGGCGCCTGCCCATCCAGATGTTCGATGGCCGCCGACAGCCCGCCGAGGAACTCGAAGGGATGGTCGGTCGACAGCACGCCATGCAGGTTCGACGAACGCGACATGATGGCCGCCTGCGTGCCGCGCAACTGCGCCGCCAGCACATTGGCCTGCGCCGGACTGTCCCCCCACGCCTGCGCGCCGTAGGCATAACGGCTGCTGGCCAGAAACTGCCGCGCCAGCGCAGCGTCGTCGTCCCACTCGGTCGAACGCAGCGCCAGGTCGGGCACGCCGGTACCGTAGTCGCCCGGCGCGTTGCTGAAGATGCGCGAGCGCGCGGCCGCCTGCGCCGCCGCGGGCGGCAGGCCGTCGGCCTGCAGCGCCTGGGCGATGCGCTGGTTGTTGGCGGCGATCGGGTTGCCGGGCTCGTCCAGCTCGGCCAGCCTTTGCATCGCGTCGTCCAGCAGCCGCATGAAGCTGTCGAACTGGTCACGATAGACACCGGTGACCTGCACCACCACGTCGCTGCGCGGCCGGCCCAGCTCGGCGGCCGGGATGATCTGCAGCGCGGTCACGCGCCCGCCCGCGTCCCACACCGGCCGCAGGCCCAGCGCGTGCAGCACTTGTGCCTCGGTCACGCCCAGATGGCGGATCGCCTCGGAGGCCCACAGGCTGAACGCCAGCTTCTGCGGGTAGGCGCCATCGTGCTCGGCGCGAAACGCCTGCAGCAGCTGCGCGTAGGCAAGCTCACCTTGCTGATAGGCGGCCTGCGCCGGGATCTTGTCGGCCTCGAAGGCGTACAGGTTGCGGCCACTGGCCACCTCGGGATTGCGGATCGGATCGCCGCCGGCGCCGGGCGCGACAAACCTACCAGCCAGGCCCGCCAGCAGCGATTCGTTCTCCTGCGTGTCGCGCAGATTGGCATCGAGCGCCTGGACCCGCTCTGCCAGGGCGGCCACCGCCGCCGGCTGCGACGCGGCCTGGCCGGCCAGCAGCTGGCGCACCGCCTGATAGGCCGGGTTGTCCGCCAGCGCGCCGGGCTCGGACACCAGCAAGGCCTCTTCATCCAGGCCCAGCGCCTGCTGCAGCGGCTCGGCCAGCTGCTGCATGAGGGTGCTGGCCCGGTGCGCGTCATCGGCGGCCACCCCGAAGGTATGCAGCCCCAGCGGCATCGCGACACGCGCCAGCTCGTGCAGCTGGTCGTGCAGCGCGCGCAGGAAACCCTCGAAGTCCTGCTCGGCCTGCTCGGCCGTCCAGCCCAGGTCTTCGTGCAGATGGGCGGCCACCGCGGTCGCGCGGATCTGGCCGGCGACCCGTTCGCGCACGGCGCCCTCGTCCAGCAGTTCGTACTCGTGGATAAGGTGATGGACGTCGCGCATCTGGTCGTACAGCCCGGCCGGCGCGAACGGCGGTGTCTGGTGGCTGATCGTCACCGCGCGGCCGCGCCGCTTGGCCTGGATCGCCTCGCCGACGTTGTCCTGGATGTAGGGATAGAACACCGGCAGGCTGCCCAGCGCCAGCCACGGATAGTCGCTGGCCGCCAGCCCGCGGTCCTTGCCGGGCAGCCATTCCTGCGTGCCGTGTGTGCCCAGATGGATCAGAGCGTGGGCGCGGTGTTGCCGCTGCACGTACAGATAGGCCGCCATGTAAAGATGGTCGGGCGCGCCGGCCGTGTCGTGATAGTGGCCCTCGTGGCCGAGATGGCGCGGCGTCTGCGGCATCACCAGCAGCTGTCCCAGTTGCCAGCGTGGCACGACGAAATAACGTTGGCCATCGATCTCGCGCACCGCGCGATGTTGCGCCGGCTCGCCTTCCTCGCGCAGCGCGTGGCGGCGCTGCGGCGGCAGGCGCGCCAGCCAGTCTTCGTAGTCCTGCAAGGGATAAAGGCCCGCCAGGCCCTCGTCCAGCAGCGTCTCCAGCGGCACGCTGCCATACAACGCGCCAAGCATGCGCTGGCCCGCCGCGATCACCTGCGCCTCGTCCACCGGCGGCCCGACCGCATGGCCCTGCGCGGCCAGCGCCGCCTGGATCGACACGATGCTGCGCGGCAGGTTCAGGTTCGACGCGCCCAGGTTCTTTTCGCCGGCCGGATAGTTCCAGAACATCAAGGCCAGCCGCTTGTCGGGGGCTGGCGTATGCCGCAACGCGACCAGGCTCTGCAGCTTGGCCATCAAGGCGTCGAGCTGGAACGGCAACAGGTTCGACACGCCCGCGGTGCTGGCCGACAGCACCAGCGGATCGCTGACGCCCCAGCCTTCAGGGCCGGCCAGAAACACCGCCGCACTGCGCGCCGACACGCCGCTGGGCGCCTGCGGCCACTGATCCGCGTCGCCGTCGCGAAAGCGCAGCGTCTGGATCACCGGTACGTCCAGCGCCAGGAAATCCCGGCTGCGCGCAGCGCCGTTCTGCATATGGGTCAGGTTCACCAGCACGTCGATCTGATCCTTGCCCAGCACGGCTGGCAAGCCGCCGCTGGCGTCGGCGTCGAACCAGAACACCACCGGCACCAGGCCGGCCGATTCGCTGCGCGTGATCAGCGTGTCGACCTCGCGGGTCAACAGGTCGCCGACCACGCCTTGATGGATCAGGTAGGCGACCCGGGCGGGCGCGGTCTGGGCCGTTGGAGGCGTGGCGCCGATCGTGCTGTCGGGCGCCGCGGCGGCGGTGCCGGTGACAGTGCCGGTGCCGTTGCCGGCTGCCGACCCCGCCCCGGCGTGCTGTGCCGGCTGCCGGCGCGTCGCGTACCAGTCGAGGTAATCGGCCATCCTCTCGAACACGCGCGGCGCGGCCGGATGATAGAAGCCGGTGGCGGGCAGCGCGGTCGGCGCCGCCATCAACTCGGCGGCCGGACGTTCGCCGGCCAGCAGCGCGCCCGCCAAGGCAAAGAAACGCCCGAAGTTGTCGTGGCCACCGGCCGCGTACAGCCCCACCAGCGTGCCGGCCGCTCGTGCGTCGATGCCTTGCCATTGCGGCGGGCCGCCGCCCACCACCAGCCGAGGTGCCGTGGCCCAGTCTGGCGCCGGCGCGAGCGCCTGCAACACCGCCGCCCGATCCGCCGGACGAGGCACGTCCAGCAGCACCAGCACCGGCTGCTGGCCGAGCTGTTGCGCCATCTGCTGCCACTGATGTGCGGTCGCCCGCCCGACCTCCAGATGCCGCAAGCTCAGGCCGGCGCGGCTGGCATAGGCATCCAGGCGCTGGAACTTCTCGGCCGACACGAAGCTGTTGTGCAGCACCAGCACGAGCGGCCTGGCCGTTGCCGATGCCGATGCACCAGCCGATGCCGCTGCCGCATCCGCCGAAAACGGCGCAACGCCGACCGCAGCCAAGGCCAGGGCCATCCACAAATACCCCACCAAGGCCCGCCCCACCCGGCGGACCGATCGCAACCCGCCCATCAGAACCTCGCGGTCAGGCCGGCAAAGTAACGCCGGCCCTCGTCGGCGCGGCCGTAGATACTGGCGTCGTCGTTGGCCAGCCGCTTGTCGCCAAGGTTCTCGATACCCGCATGCAAGCTCAGGTTGCGGCTGACCTCGAGGTCGACATACCAGTGCAGCAGCGTGTAGCGCGGCCGCTCGCTCTCGGTCGCCGAGCGGTATTGCGAGCCGATGAACTCGGCGCGCAGGCGGGTGGCCAGTTGCGCCGTGGCGTCCCACGACAGCGTCGCGTTGGCGCGATGGCGCGAACGATCGGCCAGGCGCTCGTCGGTTTCGCGGTCACGAGCGTCCAGATAGGTGTAGTTGGCGCTCAGCTGCAGCGACGGCGCCAGCGGTGCGGCGCCGCTCAACTCCAGGCCCTGCAGCCGCGCGCGGGCGACGTTGTCATAGGCCAGGCAGACCCGGCCGCGTTCGTCGCAGGTCGGCTGGCGCACCGTTTCGATCAGGTTGCGCACGTCGTTGTGGAACAGCGTCGCCGCCGCGCTCCAGCCTTGCCGCGCGTAGCTCGCGCCCAGCTCGAATGATTGGTTGGTCTCGGGCTTCAGGTCGGGATTGCCGCGAATGATGCCGCGTCCACCCATTGCCGCACGGGACTCGTACTCGGGCGACAGCTGCTTGAGCGTCGGCGCCTTGAAGCCGCGTCCGACACCGGCACGCAGCGTCCATGCCTCGTCGGGACGGAACATCAGGTAAGCGCGCGGGCTGGTCTCCCAGCCGAAGTCCTCGTGATGATCGAAACGGCTGCCCAGCACCAGGTCCCAGCGCCGTGCCAGCGCGATCTCGTCCTGCGCGAACAGCGCGTAGTGCGTCTGGCCCTTCTTGCCGCTGCGCGTGACGGTCGGGTCCTCGAGGCTTTCGCGGCGCGTCTCGGCGCCCAGCGTCAGATGGTGGGCGTCGCCAGCGGCGAAGCCGACCTTGCCGTCCAGCACGGTGTCGACGAAACGGTGCGGCCCGGTCGCATCGCCACCGTCGCTGCGGCGGGCGTCACGCTCCAGCGTGCTGCGATAGACCCGCAACTGCGTGTCGCCCCAATCCCACTGCCCGGCGTGCGACAGCGCATAACGGCGCCGCTGGGCATCGTAGTCGGCCTGGTAGCTCGCGCCGGCCGTGCCGCCGCGCACCCCTTGCTGATCTTCGTCGCCGGCATCCACCGATGCGTCGATGCGCTGGCGGCTGTCGGGCGTCCAGCTCAGGCCGACGTGGCCGTTGACGCTGCGAGTCTCATCGAGCGCGGTCAGCGCCCGGTTGCCGGCGCTGCGCAAGGCATCGCGTCGCTTGAACTCACCCCAGGCATTGATGCCCAGCCGGCCCGGGATCAGCGGCCCGCCGACGTAGAAGCCGGTCTTGGTCTGGTCGCCGTCCAGGCCGTGGTCGTTGAGCAGCGCATAGCTGCTGACCGAGCCCTGCCAACGGTCGGTGGCGCTGCGCGTGATCACGTTGACCACGCCGCCCAGCGCCTCCGAGCCATACAGCGACGACATCGGCCCGCGCACCACCTCGACCCGCTCGATGGCCTCGGTCGGCACCCAGCCCAGCTCGAAATCCGAATGGGCGATCGCCGCCGACGAGGTATTGATGCGCTGGCCGTCGACCAGCATCAAGGTGTGTTCCGAACTCATGCCACGGATCGAGATGCCACGCCGGCCCAATCCCACGCTGTCGTCCAGGCCGATACCCGGCGTGCCGCGCACCGCGTCGGCCAGATCCAGCACCGGACGATTGCGCAGGGACGCGCCGTCGATCACCGACACGCTGGCCGGCGCGTCGGCCTCGCTGCGCTCGGTTGCGGTCGCGGTCACCACCACCGTCGACAGCGTCGGCACCGCGCCGCTGCCGCCCGCCCTGGCGGCCTCGCGACCCGCTTCCGCCGCCTCGGCGAGCCCGACATTCCCCGTGGCCGCCAGCATCGCCACGCCACCGATCCAGGCCTTCCGCCTTGCCAACAACATGTTGCACCCTCAATATTTAGTAATGTTATAACATAACATAAACTGACCATTGCGATGCGACCATGACCCCCGACAATTTGTCCCGACCTGCCACCCGCCTGCCCGTCACCGTCCTGTCCGGCTTCCTGGGCGCGGGCAAGACCACGCTGCTGAACCACATCCTCAACAACCGCAAAGGCCGCCGCGTCGCGGTCATCGTCAACGACATGTCCGAGGTCAACATCGACGCCGCGCTGGTGCGCGAGGGGGGCGCCGAGCTGTCGCGCACCGACGAGAAGCTGGTCGAAATGAGCAACGGTTGCATCTGCTGTACCTTGCGCGAGGACCTGCTGGTCGAAGTCGACCGGCTGGCGCGCGAGGGCCGCTTCGACCAGCTCGTCATCGAGTCCACCGGCATCTCCGAGCCGCTGCCGGTGGCCGAGACCTTCACCTTCGAAGGCGAGGACGGCCGCAGCCTGGGCGAGGTCGCGCTGCTGGACACCATGGTGACGGTGGTCGACGCCTGCAACTTCCTGCGCGACTACGGTTCGCAAGACAGCCTGCAGGCGCGCGGCGAGTCGATGGGCGACGAGGACGAGCGCACCGTCGTCGACCTGCTGGTCGAGCAGATCGAGTTCTGCGACGTGCTGGTCGTCAACAAGATCGATCTGATCGCCGACGCCGAGCGCACGCGGCTGATCGCGATATTGCGCAAGCTCAATCCGCGTGCCCGCATCGAACTGGCCGAGTTCGGCCGAGTGCCGCTCGATCGGGTGCTCGGCACCGGCCTGTTCGATTTCGACGAGGCCAGCCGCGCGCCCGGCTGGCTGCACGAGCTGCGCGGCCAGCACACGCCCGAGACCGAGGAATACGGCATCCGCAGCTTCGTCTATCGCGCGCGACGCCCCTTCCATCCGCAACGGTTCTTCGACCTGGTGCAGACCGAATGGCCGGGCGTGGTGCGTTCCAAGGGCCATTTCTGGCTGGCCAGCCATCCCGAAATGGCCGGCTCGTGGTCACAGGCGGGCGCGGTGGCGCGCCACGGCGCCGCCGGCTATTGGTGGGCGGCGGTGACGCCTGAACAGTGGCCCGAGGATCCGCAGCACGTCGCGGCGATTCGCAAGAACTGGGACGATCAGGTCGGCGACGCCCGCCAGGAGCTGGTGCTGATCGGCATCGACATGGACGAGGCCGCGCTGCGCGCCCGGCTGGACGCCTGCCTGCTGAGCGATGCCGAGATGGCGCAAGGGCCGCTGGCGTGGAAAGGCTGGCCGAATCCGTTCACGGACTGGCCAGACTGATAGGTCCGCTGAGCGCCTGGCGCGCTCAGAAGTCCACCGACGCCGACAGCAGGAACTGGCGGCCGACACCCACCTGCGCCGCCGAATCGGCGAAGCCGCCGATCCAGTAGCGCCGGTCGAACACGTTGTTGACGCCCGCGCGCAGCACCACGTCGCGGCCGCCGACCGTGGTGGCATAACGTGCGCCCAGGTCGACCAGCGTGAACGACGGAGCCTGCAGCCGGTTGGCACTGTCCAGATAATGTTTGCCGGTATAGGTGACCCGGCTCACCAGCGTCAGCCCTGTCAGCGCAGGCAGATCCCATTCGGCGCCCAGATTGGCGGTCCAGGGCGGAACGCCGAACGCACGGTTGCCATCCAGCGCCGGGTCGGCATTCCGTGTCAGCGTCGCCTGGGTATAGCTGGCGCCGCCCAGCAGGCGCACGCCCTTGGCCACCTCGCCGGCGGTGGTCCACTCGACGCCGCGATTGCGCTGCTCGCCATCGTCGGTGTAGACCAGCGTGGCCGGATTGCGGATCAGGCTGGGCCGGGTGATCTGGAACACGCTCAAGGTATTCAGGAAGCGGCCGGCATCCCACTTCACGCCGGCTTCGGCCTGCTTGCTCTTGTACGGCGCGAACACCTCCAGATAGTTGGGCGCCGTGACGTCGGTCACGGTGCCGCCCTGCGACAGCCCCTCGATGTAGTTGGCATACAGCGACAGGCCCGGTCCCCAGGGCTTGAGCACCAGTCCGACCGCCGGCGTCAGCGCGCTTTCATCGTAGGTCGACGTCACCGCGCCGGTCACCGTGCTGAAGTTCTTGTTGCGCACGCGTTGGTCACGCAGGCCCAGCGTCAGCTGGACCGCGTCGTCCAGCACCGACAGCGTGTCGGCGATGGCAAAGCTGGTCAGCGTGTTCTTGGCGTAGCGCGGTGGCGTGCCCGGCGTCGGGATCGGCGCCATCGGCGCCGGGTCGTAGATGTTCGATGCGACGTTCGGGCCGGCGACGTTGATCAGCCCCAGCTCGGTCTCCAGGCCACTGGCGCTGAACACCAGCTGGTGCTTGACCGGTCCGGTCTGGAAGCTGCCATGCAGGCCGGCCTCGCCGGTGTTGGTGTTGGAATAACCGTTGGCGCTGCGCAGCCCGGCGGTGAAATCGCCGTTGGGCGCGACCTGGAAGAACGTGCCGCGCAGCGTGCCGGTATACCGATGCAGGCGGCGTCCCGCCGCCACGTAGGCCGTCCAGTCGCTCGACAGGTCGTACTCGATCCGGCCGGCGATGGCGCGATTCTCGACCGTGTTGCGCGCACCCGAGTACACGTTGGTGTCGCCGTCGGGCGGACGCGGGATCGACGCGCCGAAGCCCGCCATGAAAACGCTACCATCCCTTTGTTTGTCCTCGAGCGCATAGGCATCCAGCGAAGCACGCAGCGCGCCCTTGCGGTAATCCAGTCCCAGCGAGCCCAGCGCGCGTCCCTTGGACTGACCGTTCACACCGTTCTTGCCGTCGGCGCGGACCCCGTTGATACGCACGCCCCATTCCCGGTTCTGGCCATACCGGCGCGCCAGATCGACGTGTGCGCCGAATTGCGAGTCGCCGACGTAGGTTGCGGTGATCCGGTTGACGTCCTGGTCGGGCGCTCGCTTGGTCACCAGATTGACCACGCCTCCCACCGAACCGCCCGGCGCCATGCCGCTGAGCAAGGCCATCGGTCCGCGCAACACCTCGACGCGCTCGAACATCTCCAGCGGCACGTGGGCATCGGGCGCCAGGCCGTACAGGCCATTGAAGGCCAGGTCGCCCATCCACATGTCGAAGCCGCGTACCCGGAAGGTCTCCATGCCGTGGCCGGCGGAACTGGTGTTGCGCACCGAGGCATCGTTGGCCAGCACGTCGGCCAGCGTGCGCGCCTGCTGGTTCTCGATCACCTGGGCGGTGTAGCTGGTGGTGCTGAAAGGCGTGTCCAGCACGTCCTTGTTGCCCAGGATGCCGACCCGGCCGCCGCTGGCGACCTGGCCGCCGGCATAGACGGGCGGCGTCGCCCAGGCCTGTCCGGTCACCGTCATCGCGGCCAGCGTGGTCAGCTCGGACTGGCGGTTTGGCTCGGGCAGCCGGCGCAACACATAGGCGCCATTGCCTTGGGCGACGGCCTCCAGCCCGCTGTCGACGAGCAGCAGATTCAAGGCCTGCGCGGGGGTGTAGCTGCCGTTCAGGCCGGCGCTCTGCCGGCCACGGGTCTGCTCGGCCGAGTACGACAGCAGCACGCCTGACTCCTGGCCGTAGCGGTTCAGCACGCTGCTCAGCGGGCCGGCCGGAATCCGGTACTCGCGCGCGGCCGGCGCGCTCTGCGCCTGCGCAAGGGCAGGCAGCGCGGCGGCGATCGCCAGACCACCGGCGCTCAGGCTCAGGGGCAACAAGGCCCGGGCGAGGGCTGCGCGCGGCCGGCCCGATCGTGCCTGGCGGACGGTATGCATACCGTGGCGGCGGTTCTTCATGATGTGACTATCCCCTCGAGATCAGATAACAATGGCTTCTTATCTCTATGCCGCGCGAGCGGCGCGCAGGGATCACAAAAATCGCCGATATTTTTTGGTGCCGTTGGCGCCTCAAGGACGGGCGGCGGGCACCACCGTCACCCAGTAGCGGCTGAACGTGCGCAGCTCGACCGGCAAGGTGGCGCGCAGCACGTCGAGCACGCGGTCGGTATCGGCCAGCGGATAGGTACCGGTCACCTTCAGGTCGGCGACCGCCGGATCACAGGCCAACCGGCCGGAACGATACCGGCCCAGCCTGGCGATGAACTCAACCAACGGCATCTCGTGCGCCACGATCATGCCGTCGCGCCAGGCGTCGGCTCCGTCGGCCACGGGTTCGGACTCACCAATATGGTCGTGGCCGAACTCGGCCTGCTCGCCCTTGCCCAGGCGCCTGACCTGGCCGTTGCGCAGGCTGAGCTCGACCGCGCCGTCCTGCACCGCGATCAGGCTGTGGTCGGCCCGGTCGCCTTCGAGCACGCCGACCGTGTACCGAGTGCCGATGGCGCGCGCACGGCCCTGCGCGGTCTGCACGACGAACGGCCGCACCGGGCCGCCCTGCAGTGCCTGGGGATCGGCGGCAGTGACGATGCCGATCTCGCCACGATGCAGGCGCAGCAGCCGCTGCGTATCGGTGAACAGCACGTCCACGGCGGTATCGGCATTCAGATCGATCTGGCTGCCATCGGCCAGCGTGATACGGCTGCGCTCGGCCACGGCGGTGCGATGCGTCGCCGTCCAGCTGCGCCAGGCCGCCTCGTCGCGCAGCGCCCAGACCGAGCCGCCGGCCACCAGCACGACGGCAAGCTTTTGCAGCGCGCGCCGCCGCGG
>JAEZBO010000119.1 GCA_023427085.1 Pseudomonadota bacterium | reverse complement strand
GCCTTGCGGCAGGCCCGCGACGAACAGGCGCAGCGGCTGGCCGGGGCGCCGGTCGAGCCAGGCGGTGCAATCGATGGTCGCCGTGCCAGGCAACGCGCGCAGCCAGTCCTGCGCGCGCTCGATGATGGCCGGCGGCACCCCCTGGTCGCGCAGGCCCTGCAACCAGGCCGGCCACTGCTCGGCAGTGGCGCGGCTGTCGTGGCAGGGCAGCGGCGCGCTGGCGCGGGCCGACGTGTTCAGCGTGTAGCGCAGGTACAGCAGGCCGGCCGCAACGCCGTGGCCGGCGGCGGCCTTGGCCGCCGGGTCTTGCAGCGCGATGTACAGGTGCGGCCGCACGCCTGGCGTCAGTCCGCATTCGAGCGCGTAGCCGGCGGCGCCGGCCGGCGCGTGCTCGGCCAATGCCTCGAAGGCCGCGCGGGCGGCATCACCGAGCAGCACGGGCGCCAGCGCCGCCGCATGCGCGTGCCACAGCGGCGCGAACGGCCGCAATGGCGCGGCGGGCGGCGCGCCGTTCATGGCGCCTTGGGCAGCCAGCCGGCCGGGGTCAGCACCGCGTCCAGCCGCACGTCGTGCGGCGCGGCGCGGTAATCCGGGTCGTCGATGCGGCCTTCGGTCCAGGCGATGCCGATGCTGGTGTGCGCATGGCCCTGCGCGCGCAGGGCGGCCAGCGTGCGGTCGTAATAGCCGCCGCCGTAACCGAGCCGGTCGGCCTGGCGGGTGTAGCCCAGCGTCGGCACCAGTACCAGGTCGGGCAGCTCGGGCTGGCCCGGCGCGGGGGCCGGGATGCCGTAGGCGCCCGGCAGCATCGGCGCATCCGGTTGCCAGCGATGGAACTCCAGCGGCGCGCCGGCGGTCTTGATGACAGGCAGCAGCACACGCAGGCCGGCGTCGTGCCATTGCCGCAGCAGCGGCCGCAGGTCGGGTTCGTCCGGCATCGGCCAGAACGCGGCGACCGCGGACGGCGCCGGCCGGCCCTCGGCGACGGCCTGCTCGGACGCGACGGCCAGCCACGTGAACAGCCGGCCGCGCATCAGCAGCGCCCCGCGGCTGCGGTCCGCGGCGGGGATGTCCACGCGCGCCTGGCGCAGCCGCTGGCGCAGCGCGACTGCGTTATCCTGTGCGGTGTTTTGAATATTCATGCGGGTCCAGACTATGCGGGGTGAGCAGTTGGCAAGGTATCAGAAAACCGCCCACCGGGCGTACGCTTGGGCCGCCGCGGCACTGCTGGCCTGTGCGGTGCCGGCCGCTGCGTCCGCCCAGCAGCAGGGCGCCGCCGCGCGCAGCGCCGCGATGACGCCGGCCGACGCCGTGGTGGCTGCCCGCGAGGCCGTCAACCGCAAGCAGTTCAGCCAGTTGCCGGCGCTGGCCGCGCGCGCGCAGCCCGACCCGTTGGGCATGTACCCGCAATACTGGCTGCTGCGCTATCAATTGCAGACCACGTCGGTGCCGACGCCGGTCGCCGCGCTCGAGTCGTTCCTGCACGAGAACCGCGACGCCTATCTGTCCGACCGGCTGCGCAGCGACTGGGTGCTGGCCGCCGCACGCGCCGGCGACTTCGCCACCGTGCGCAAGCTCGGCGAGGTGGTCGCGCCCAGCGACCAGGTCAGCTGCGCCCAGCTGCAGGCCCGCCACCTGGGCGGCAACCGCGCCAGCGCCGCGCAGGCCGAAGCGGTGTTCGCGCCCGGCACGGCCTGCTGGGCGCTGCTCAGCCAGCTGTCGGCCGACCGCGTGCTGGGCTGGGACGAGCTGCTGCCCTACCTGCGCGATGCGCTCGAGAACAACAAGCTGCCCGATGCGCGCCGCTTCGCCGCGCTGATGTTCAAGGCCGACGAGCTGCGCGCCTACGACACGCTGATGAAGGACCCGATGAAATGGGTCGCGCTGCAATCCAAGCAGGGCGGCTCGGTGGCGCAGCGCGAGCTGATCACCATCGCGCTGTCGCGGCTGGCGCGCAAGGACCGCGAGGTCGGCCAGTCCTACGTCACGCGCGAATGGGCTTCGGGCAGCAGCCTGCCCAAGTCGTCGCTGCAATGGGTCTATGCGCAGCACGCGCTGGTCGCGGTGCTGAACCTCGATGAAAGCGCCGACGACCTCTACCGCGTCGCCGGCGACGTGCGCATGAGCGACTACAACCACGCCTGGCGCGTGCGCGCGGCCTTGCGCAAGCCGCGCATCGACTGGGACTGGGTGATGCTGTCGATCACGCGCATGTCCGAGTCGCAGCGCAACGAGCCGGTGTGGGTCTATTGGCATGCGCGTGGCCTGGCCGCGACGGGCCGCCAGGACCTGGCCGCCAAGCAATACGCCACGATCGCCGACCAGTTCAATTTCTATGGCCAGCTGGCCGCCGAAGAGCTGGGCCGCACGATCACCGTGCCGCCGCGTCCGGCGGCGCTGACGCAGGCCGAGATCGCCGCGGCGCGCAACCATCCGGGCCTGTCGCGCGCGGTCGCGCTGTTCCAGCTGGGCTGGCGCCCCGAAGCCGTGCCCGAATGGAATTTCTCGCTGCGTGGCATGGACGACCGCCAGCTGCTGGCCGCCGCCGAGTACGCGCGGCAGGAAAACATCTACGACCGCGTGGTCAACACCTCCGAACGCACCGCCAACGAGTTCGACTTCACGCAGCGCTACATCGCGCCCTTCGAAGGCAAGGTCGCCGCGCAGGCACGCAAGATCTCGCTCGATCCGGCCTGGGTCTACGGCCTGATCCGGCAGGAGTCTCGGTTCATCACCGACGCACGCTCGGTGGTCGGCGCCTCGGGCCTGATGCAGCTGATGCCGGGCACCGCCAAGTACGTGGCGCGCCGCATCGGCATGAGCGATTTCCAGCCGTCGCGCGTCAACGAGTTCGACGTCAACACGCTGCTGGGCACCCACTACCTGAACATGGTGCTGCAGGACCTGAACGGCTCGCAGGTGCTGGCCAGCGCCGGCTACAACGCCGGTCCGCGCCGCCCGCACCTGTGGCGCTCGCGGCTGTCGCATCCGGTCGAGGGCGCGATCTTCGCCGAGACCATCCCGTTCACCGAGACGCGTCTGTACGTCAAGCACGTGCTGTCCAACGCCACCTACTACGCGGCGCTGTTCACCGGCCAGCCGCAGTCGCTCAAGCAGCGCCTGGGCCGCATCGTGCCGCAGGGCGACGAACGCACCAACCTGCCATGAGCGCGGCGGATGCGTCCGCGGCTGCCGACGGGCCGGCGCAGGACGGCGCCGATCCGCTGCTCGAGGGCCTGAGCGCCTTCATCGTCGGCGGCGCGGTGCGTGATGCGCTGCTGGGCCTGCCGGCCGGCGACCGCGACTGGGTGGTGGTCGGCGCCACGCCCGAAGCGCTGGCGCAGCGCGGTTTCGTGCCGGTCGGTGGCGACTTTCCGGTGTTCCTGCACCCGCGCACCAAAGAGGAATACGCGCTGGCGCGCACCGAGCGCAAGTCCGGCCGCGGCTACCAGGGATTCACCTTCCATACCGGCACCGACGTCACGCTCGAGGACGACCTGCGCCGCCGTGACCTGACGATCAACGCGATCGCGCGGCGCAAGGATGGCACGCTGGTCGACCCCTTGCATGGCCAGCAGGACCTGGCCGCGCGGCTGTTCCGGCACGTCGGCGAGGCCTTCGCCGAGGATCCGGTGCGGGTGTTGCGGCTGGCGCGCTTTGCCGCGCGCTTTGCCGATTTTTCGGTGGCACCCGAGACGCTGGCGCTGTGCCGGCGCATGGCCGCCGACGGCGAGATCGACGCGCTGGTGCCCGAGCGGGTCTGGCGCGAGGTGTCGCGTGGCCTGATGGCGCCGCGGCCCTCGCGGATGTTCGAGGTGCTGGCCGATGCGTTGGCCCTGCCGCGCGTGGCGCCCGAGCTGCAACTGGGCCAGCGCGATCTCGACGAGCTGGACCGCGCCGCCGCGCAGGACCTGCCGCTGGCCGGCCGCTACGCGCTGCTGGCGCGCGCGGCCAGCGATGCACAGGCGCTCGGACAGCGCTGGCGCGTGCCCGGCGAATGCGCCGATCAGGCGCGGCTGTTGCAGACGCTGCTGGCGTCGGCGCGGGGCAGGCCCGATGCCGAGGGGCTGCTGGGCCTGATCGAGTCCTGCGACGGACTGCGCAAGCCCGAACGCTTCGAGGCGGTGCTGCGCGTGGCGCGGCTGGTGGCCGAGGACATCGACGCGGCGCGCCTGTCGGACGCGCTGGCGCGGGTGCGCGGCGTCGATGCCGGCGCGGCCGCCCGCGCGCAGGCCGGCGAGCCGGCCCGTATCAAGGCCGCGGTCAGGGAAGCCAGGCTGGCGGCGCTGCGGGACGTCTAGGCTAGAGCCGGTCGCGCCGGTCGCCGCGCACGAAACCCAGCAGCGGCGCGTCGACGCCGCGGCCGACCGCCAGCACCTTGAACAGCTCGCCCATCTCGGCCTCGGACAACAATTTCTGCACCGGCGCGGCCCAGCGCGCGTAGTCCTGCGCGGCCTGGGCGTCATGGCCGGCCAGCAGCTCGAGCAGCCCGGCGTTGCTCAGGAAGCGCGCCTGCGAGGTATAGCCCAGCACGTCCAACCCGCCGGCCAGCGCGGCATCGGCCATCGCGGTGAAATCGACGTGCGCGGTGATGTCCTGCAGGCCGGTGGCCTGGAAGGGATCGGCGTGGGCGTGATGGCGCAGGTGGCACATCAGCGTGCCGGTGGCGCGCTGCGGGTGGTAGTACTCGTGCTGCGGGAAGCCGTAGTCGATCAGCAGCGCGGCGCCGCGCGTCAGCCATTCGCCCAGCTTGCGCACCCAGGCCTCGGCCTGCAGGTTGATCTCCGACACATACCCGGGCATCGCCGGCATGCGCGCGGCGACCGCGACGGCCAGCTCGTCGCCGGCCGGCCGGTCGTGCCAGACGAAACGCTCGTCGTCCTCGAGCGCCACGCCGCGTTCGTGCAGCGTGGCGTCTTGATGCCACGCGAACAGCTGGACCGGCATCGCATCGAGTACTTCGTTGGCCAGCACGCAGCCCTCGAAGGCAGCCGGCAGTTCGTCGAGCCAGCGCACCTGCGCGCCATACGGCGCCAGGCGCTGCTGCTGGCGCTCGCGCAGGTCGGCCGAGACCTCGAGGATCTCGTAGCGCGCCGCCACGCCCTGCCGCGCCAGCGTATCCAGCACGGCCTGCGCCAGCGCGCCCGAGCCGGCGCCGAACTCGAGGATGCGGTCGGTGCCGCTGCGGGCCAGGATCTCGGCGACCTGCCGCGCCACGGTCTGGCCGAACAGCGGCGTCAGCTCGGGGGCGGTGGTGAAGTCGCCGGCCGGTGCACGCACGTCGCCGGCATCGAGCTTGGTGCTGCCGGCCGCGTAATAGCCCAGTCCGGGCGCATAGAGCGCCAGCCGCATGTAGTCGTCGAACGGCAACCAGCCGCCCGCTTCGTGTATGGCATCGCGCAGGGCCTGGGCGACCCGGGCGGCATGGGCCTGCGCATCGGGATGCAGGGGCGGCAGAGCAGAGGTGGCGGACATGTCGCGGCGGTCGTGGCAGTGTGGATCAACCGGCATTGTCCCCCGTCGTCCGGATATGTTCCAGCCGGGGGGACTGGCGGCGGCCGGCGCGTCGCGGCGATCGGCCAAAAAAACAAGGGGCCCGGCATCGGGCCCCTTGCGGGTCACTGCGTCAGCGGCGCCGACTCGAAACCGAGTCGAGCGCCAGCGTGCGCTCAGGCGAAGTCGCGGCGCACCGGCTTGCCGGCGGGACGCGCACCATGCGGTGCGTGCGCGCGGGCGCCGGCCGGGCGGCTGGTCGGCGCGCCGTCGGGCTTGCGCGACTTGCCGTAGGCAGGCTTGCCGAAGCTGGGCTTGCTGTCGCCGGGGCGGCGCGGGGCGGCGCCGGCGGGCTTGCCAAAACCGCCTTCACGGCGCTCGAAGCCTTCGCGGCGCTGGAAGCCTTCGCTGCGCGGCGCGGCATCGCGACGCTCGAACGAACGCTCGCCACCTTCACGGCGCTCGAACGAGCGTTCGCCGCCCTGCTCACCGCCTTCGCGGCGCTGGAAACCTTCGCTGCGCGGGGCGCTGTCGCGGCGCTCGAACGAACGCTCGGCGCTGCGCTCGGCGAAACCGCCTTCACGCTTGACGTAGCCTTCGGGGCGGCTGAAGCCTTCGCTGCGCTTGGCGTAGCCACCGTTGGGCTTGCCGCCGAAGCCGGGGCGACGGCCCTTGCCGGCGGGCGGGCCGCTGCGCACGATGCGGGTCGGCTCGAGGCCGGCGATCGTCTGCGGCGGGATCGGCTGGCCGATGTAGCTTTCGATGCGGCGCACCTTGTGGCGCTCGGACGGCGCGACCAGCGTGAAGGCCAGGCCGCTGCGGCCGGCACGGCCGGTGCGGCCGATGCGGTGCACGTAGTCTTCGGCCTGCATCGGCAGGTCGAAGTTGACGGCGTGGCTGATGCCCTGCACGTCGATGCCGCGCGCGGCGACGTCGGTGGCCACCAGGATGCGCAGCTGGCCGCGTTGCAGCTGGCTCAGCGTGCGGGTGCGTTGGCGCTGGTTCATGTCGCCATGCAGCGCGGCCGCGGGGAAGCCCTGGTCGGCCAGGCGGTCGGCCAGGTCATCGGCGCCGCGCTTGGTCGACGTGAAGATGATGGCCTGGTCCATCGTGCTGTCGCGCAGCAGATGGTCGAGCAGGCGCATCTTGTGGGCCGCATCGTCGGCGTACAGCAGGGCTTGCGTGATGTTGGCGTGCTTGTCGCGGGCGCCGGCGATCTCGACACGTTGCGGCTCGCGCATCATGCGTTCGGCCAGGCGGGCCACGGTGCCATCGAGCGTGGCCGAGAACAGCAGCGTCTGGCGGCTGGCGGGCGTGCGCGAGATGATGTTTTCGATGTCTTCGATGAAGCCCATGTCGAGCATGCGGTCGGCTTCGTCGAGCACCAGCGTGTGCACGGTCGACAGGTCGACGCGGCGCGAGTTCAGGTGGTCGATCAGGCGGCCGGGCGTGGCCACCAGCACATCGACGCGGCGCGACAGCGCGCGCAGCTGGGCGCCGTAGGGCATGCCGCCGACGGCGGTGGTGGTGCGCAGGTCGGTCAGGTTCTTGCCGTATTGCAGCGTGGCGTCATTGACCTGCAGCGCCAGTTCGCGGGTCGGCGTCAGCACCAGCACCTGCACGCCGGTGCCTTTGTTGGCGGGCTTGCTGGCGATGCGGTTGAGCGCGGGCAGCATGAAGGCGGCCGTCTTGCCGCTGCCGGTCTGCGAAGAGACCATCAGGTCGTGGCCGGCCAGCGCCAGCGGGATGGCGGCGTTCTGCACGGGCGTGGGTTCGGTGAAACCGGACGCGGTGAGGGCCGACAGGAGGTTGGGCGCGAGCCCGAGGGTTTCGAAAGACATGACTTTCCTTGCCGCTATGCGCAGCGCTGCGCTCGGCCAAGCCATGGATGAGGGAGGCTTGCCGGGCTACGGTTGATCGAACATCGTGCCGACCGGATCAACCGCGCGCTAGGCGGCGTCTCATGTAAGGACGCCAGCGAATGGAAAGGGGTCAGGTAGCGATGGCTACCGGCATCGATGCCCGAGGAACCGGGCGACTGCTAAGGCGCGATATAGGGAAGGATGCGCGCGACGATGCCGAAGCGAAATTTGTGCAGTGCCGAAATCATACTGCTTATGGCACGCCAGAGCCAGAACTATTACGGGAAAACCCGTAAATAATCCCGGATCGCCGGCGACGCCTGTTGTGTGCGCGACACAGGGGGTCAGGCCGGCTGGTGCCACGCGATCGGCGCGGCACCCTGCGCGCGCAGCCATTCATTGGCCTGGCGAAAGTGCCCGCAACCCAGGAAGGGCACCGGCGGGCGGCGCGCCGACAGCGGTGACGGGTGGTTGGCGGCCAGCACCAGCCGCTGGCCATTGGCCGGCAGCAGCGCCTGCTTGGCCTGCGCATGCGCGCCCCACAGCATGAACACCTTGGGCGAGGGCAGGCTGGCGACGTGGGCGATCAGCGCGTCGGTGACGGTTTCCCAGCCGCGCCGCGCGTGCGAGCCGGCCTGGCCGTCCTCGACCGTCAACGAGGTGTTCAGCAGCAGCACGCCCTGGCGGGCCCAGCGCGTCAGGTCGTTGCTGGCGGTGTCGGCGCGCGCCTGCACCACCTCGCCGGCGCCGGCCAGCCGCGCCAGCGCGCTGCCTTGGCCGGGTTCGAGCGCCAGGCTGCCCTGCACCGGCGCGTCGATGCCGCTGGCGCCTTCGGGGTGGCCCTGCTCGGCGGCGACCTCGAGAAAGATGTTGCGCAGGCTGGGCGGGCGCCGCATGCCGTCGGGCACCGAGAACGCCAGGCCCTGTGCCTGCCCCGGCCCGTGATAGGGATCCTGGCCCAGGATCACCACCCGCACGGCGTCGGGCTCGATCAGCTCGAGCGCGCGGAACGGCCGGTCGGGATAGATCACCGCACCCTGCTGCTGGCGCTCGGCGATGAAGGCCTGCAGGGCTTGCAGCGCCTGCGCCGGCGCGTCCTGGTTCAGGCAGGCTTGCCAGGCCGGGCTGAGCCGGGACAGTTCATCGGCCAGCGGGGCCTGGAGTCGGTTGGAGGCGATCATGCCGCATTTTGGCACGGCGGCGTCCGAGGGGCGCGTGCCGCGGGGACACGCGCGGTGGCGATCGTCCGCCGTCGCCGGCCCGCCGGCCTGCTCAGCGGGTCGCCGCGGCCTGCAAGGCCTCGACCAGCGCCTGGTGGTAGCGCTGCAGGGCCTCGCCGGCCGGCGCGTGCGCCGACGGCGCCAGCGGCTGGCGGCGCGGCGCGGCCCACACGGCATCCGGGAAATGCGCATCGTCGCGCCAGCGCGGGATCACGTGCCAGTGCACGTGCGCGACCATGTTGCCCAAGGACGCCAGGTTGACCTTGTCAGGACGCAGGACCTCGCGCTGCACCCGTTCGACGGTCAGCACGGTGGCCATCAGCGCCTGCTGCGCGGCGCCGTCCAGGTCGCTCATCTCGGCGGCGTGGGAATTCCAGATCACGCGAGTGAAACCCGGGTAATGGGTGTCGCCGGCGTCGATGACGCGCAGCGTGGCATCGCGCCACAGCACGCGGCCGCCGTCTTCGCGGCACAGCACGCAGTCGGCGGCGGCGCGCGAGGGGGCCGGCTGTCCCGGCTGGCCGCGGTCGTTCATGTCACTCATGTCACTCATGTCATTCATGTCATTCATGTCGTGCTTGTTGCCCGAATCGCTCGAAGGGTGAGAGCCGCGTGTCGTGCCCCGCTCAGGCATCCGTATCGTCCAGCGCGGCCTCGAGGGCTTCGACCACCGCCTTGAGCACCTCGACCCGCGCGTGGCGCTTGTCGTTGGCCGCGATCACGTGCCATGGCGCGTGGCGGCTGTCGGTGCGGGCGAACATCTCGTTGGCGGCCTGGTAATAGGCGTCCCACTTGTCGCGGTTGCGCCAGTCGTCGGGGGTGATCTTGAATTGCTTGAACGGCGATTTTTCGCGCGCCTGGAAGCGGGCCAGCTGCTCGTCGGGCGTGACCGCCAGCCAGAACTTCAGCAGGACCGCGCCCGACTCGGTCAGTTGCTGTTCGAACTCGTTGATCTCGCCGTAGCCCCGGCGCCAGTCGGCCGGCGCGGTCAGCTGTTCGACCCGCTCGGCCAGCACCCGGCCGTACCAAGAGCGGTCGAAGATCGAGATGCCGCCGTGGGCTGGCACGCGGCGCCAGAAGCGCCACAGATAGGGGTGGGCGAGTTCTTCCTGGGTCGGCGCCGAGATCGGCGTGATCGTGTAGTGGCGGGCATCCAGCGCATGCGTGATGCGGCGGATCGCGCCGCCCTTGCCGGCGGCGTCCTGGCCTTCGAAGGCCAGCACCAGCGAACGGCGCGCGAAGGCTGGCCGGCGCACCGCATGCGCCAGCCGCGCCTGCCATTGCAGCAGTTCGGTGTCGTAGCTGTCCTTGTCCAGATGCGCCGCGTAATCGAGCCGCGCCAGCCGATCGGCGATGCGCTGGCGCTCCGGTGCGGGGCGCGCGTCGTGCGCCACCCGCGGCGCGTGGCGTGGCCGCAGCGCCTGCAGGACGGCCTGGCCGGTGCGCACCGTGCGCAGCCGCTCGTCGGCGCTGGGAATCACCACCCACGGCGCAGGCGGGACGTCGGTGGCGGCGATGACCTGCTGGCCGGCGCCGCGCAGGCGCTTGAAGCGCTTGCCGACCTTGCGGTCCTGCGGCGTGACCTGCCAGGCGGTGGCCGGATCGGCCAGCAGCCGTTCGGTGCGCTCACGCTGCGCGTCGCGCGACAGGTGGAACCACAGCTTGAGCACCTGCACGCCGCTGGCCGCCAGCGTGGCCTCGAACTGGCGGACGTCCTCGATCTGGCGCGCCACCGCGGCGCGGTCGGGATGTTTGCTGGCGGCCTCGCGCACCAGCGGCATGTACCACGAGCCGAATACGATGCCGATGCGGCCGGCGGCCGGCAGCGCATTCCAGTAGCGCCACAACGGCGGCCGCGCGGCCTCTTCGGGCGAGGCCTGGCCGAAGGCCAGCGTGCGGATGTGGCGCGGATCGAGCCACTCGTTGAGCAGGTTGATGGTGGCGCCCTTGCCGGCGCCGTCGATGCCGGCGGCCACGATCAGCAGCGCGCGGCGCGGATCGAGCAGCCGCGCGTATTGCGCCTTGAGCAGCGCGGTGCGCAGCGGCAGCTCGAGCGCCTGGGCCTGGGCGGCGCTCAGGCTGGGATCGGCTTCGGCTTCGGTGAACATCGGCGCCCCGGCGGTCGGCGGATCAGGCGATCAGGCGGGCCAGCTCGGCACCGGGCTCTTCGGCGCGCATGAAGGCCTCGCCGACCAGGAAGGCGTTGACGCCGTGCTCGCGCATCGTGCGCACGTGCTCGGGCGCCAGGATGCCGCTTTCGGTGACGACCCGCTTGCCGTCGGGGATGCGCGGCAGCAGGTCCAGCGTGGTCTGCAGCGAGGTCTCGAAGGTGCGCAAGTTGCGGTTGTTGATGCCCAGCAGCGAGGTCTGCAGCGTCAGCGCCACGTCGAGCTCGCGTTGGTCGTGCACTTCGATCAGCACGTCCATGCCCAGGTCGATGGCGCATTGTTCGAGATCGCGCAGCCGCGCCGGTTCGAGCGCGGCGGCGATCAGCAGCACGCAGTCGGCGCCCAGCGCCCGCGCCGACACCACCTGGTAGGTGTCGATGACGAAGTCCTTGCGCAGCACCGGCAGCGGGCAGGCCGCGCGCGCCTGGCGCAGGTGGTCGTGCGAACCCTGGAAGAACTGCACGTCGGTCAGCACCGACAGGCAGGCCGCGCCGTGCGCCGCGTACGAGGCGGCGATCTCGGCCGGCACGAAGTGCTCGCGCAGCACGCCGCGTGACGGCGAGGCTTTTTTGATCTCGGCGATCACGCCGGGCTTGCCGGCGGCGATCTTGTCTTCGATGGCCTGCGCGAAGCCGCGCACGTCCTTGCGTGCCAACGCTTCGCGCAGCAGGTCGGATTCGCTGCGGATCTGGCGCGAGGTGGCGACTTCGTCGGTCTTGACCGCCAGGATGCGGGCGAGGATGTCGTTGCCGGCGGCGGGGGAGGAAGCAGTGGTGTTCATGTCGGTTTCGGGTACTTGCGGGTGTGGGCGCAGAAGGCTTCGAGCTTGTCGCGGGCGGCGCCGCTGGCGAGCAGCTCGAAGGCCTGGGCCAGCCCTTGTTCGATGGACTCGGCGCGGTTGCCGGCGTAGATGGCCAGGCCGGCATTGAAGGCGACGATGTCGCGCGCGGTGCCGGGCACATTATCCAGCGCCTCGATGACCATATCGCGCGATTGCTCGCGATTGTCCACCCGTATGGTCCGGTTGGACACCATGGAAAGCCCGTAGTCCTCGGGGTGGATGTCGTATTCGTGGATCTCGCCGTCGCGCAGCTCGCCAACCATGGTGGCGGCGCCCAGCGAGGCTTCGTCCATGCCGTCGCGGCCGTGCACGATCAGCACGTGGCGCGAGCCCAGGCGCTGCAGCACGCGCACCTGGATGCCGACCAGGTCGGGATGGAACACGCCCATCAGCTGGTTGGCGGCGCCGGCCGGGTTGGTCAGCGGACCGAGGATGTTGAAGATCGTGCGTACGCCCATCTCGCGCCGCACCGGCGCCACCACCTTCATCGCCGGGTGGTGCACCGGCGCATACATGAAGCCGATGCCGGTGCGCGCGATGGATTCGGCCACCTGCTCCGGCTGCAGCTCGATGGAGGCACCCAGCGCCTCGAGCACGTCAGCCGCACCGGAACTGGAGGACACGCTGCGTCCACCATGCTTGGCCACGCGCGCACCGGCGGCCGCGGCCACGAACATCGAGCAGGTGGAAATGTTGAAGGTGCGCGAGCCATCGCCGCCGGTGCCGACGATGTCAACCAGGTGGCTGCGGTCGGCCACGTCCACCTTGCGCGAGAACTCGCGCATCACGGTGGCCGCGCCGGCGATCTCACCCACGGTCTCCTTCTTGACCCGCAGGCCGGTGAGGATCGCCGCCGTCATCACCGCCGAAACCTCGCCGCCCATGATCTGCCG
>JAEZBO010000114.1 GCA_023427085.1 Pseudomonadota bacterium | reverse complement strand
GCGCGGCGGCGGGCGGCGCTGCTGGCCGGCGAGCGCCGCGCGCCGTCAGAACGCCGGGCCGGGATCGCCCTCGCGCGCCTGCGACAGCGCGATCGTCAACTGCTGCACCTTTTTCTTGAGCTGGTCGCGCTCGTCGGTCATCAGCGCCAGCGCATGCTTGAGCTGGGCGATCTCGACTTGCTCGGGCGTCGCATCGTCGGGCAGTTCGGGGGCGGCCGGCGCCGCGGCGGGCGGCTTGGGCGGCTTGCGCGCATCGCGCACCCGCTTGGCCAGCTCGCGCAGGTCCTTCTTGCCACCGGCCACGGCCGCGCTCTGCTCGGCCTCGGGCAGGCTGGCGACCTCGGCGGCCGCGTTGATCGAAATCAGGCCGGTCTTGACCGCCTCGACCAGCGCGGGCGCGGCGGATTTTTCGATTCTTTCGATCTGCCCCAGCGTCGCGCTGCTGAGCCGCGCCGCGCGCGCCAAGGCCTGGCGCGTCAACACCGCCTGCGCCCGTGCGCTGGGCGCGGCGTCGGACTGCGCGGCCGACGAATCGGCTGCGCCGGTGCCCTGCATCGCAGCCTCGTCGCCACCCTCGCCGGTTTGGCCCGCGGCAGCCGGCGCGTCACGGCCGGCGGCGACCGGCGTACGCGCGGCCAGGATTTCCTTCTTGCGCAAGGCCAGCACGCCACGCTGGTAGTCCGAGACACTGCGCCGGCCCAGGTGGTTGTCGATCATCCACAGGTGCACGTCCTCGATGCTGCGAAAGCGGGTGTTCTGCACGGTCTGGAACGCGATGCCGTGCTTGCGGCAGATGCCATAGCGATTATGGCCGTCGACCAGCAGATTGCCCCACAGCACCAAGGCGTCCCGGCAACCCTCGTCGAGCAGGCTGCGCTCGAGCGCGGCGTATTCGTCGTCGGTCAGGGGGTCGATGTAGGCACGCAGGGATTCGTCGATACGGATGTCGGTCATGGCAGAGATACGGCAGAAAAACGAAGGTCGGCAACCCGCTATGATGACATGAAGCGGCCCCGCGCCCGGGCCGCCGTGGCGGCCGCGCCGTCGTCCGCCCCGCCCGACACCCTGCCCCGCCCGGAGCCCCGCATGAGCCAGAACCTGGAACGACTTCGCCACTTCGTGCGCACCGCCACCGTACTGGCCGACCAGCATGGCAGCGCGCCGATGGCCGGACCGGTACTGCAGGCCGCGTTGGCCGAGCTGATCGCGGTCGACGACTGGCTGCCCGAGGCCTGCACGGTGCCGCATCCCCAGTTCTATCAGCAGTACCTGCTGCATTGCGATCCGCTCGAACGTTTCAGCCTGGTCAGCTTCGTCTGGGGCCCGGGCCAGGCCACGCCGATCCACGACCACGGGGTATGGGGCTACGTCGGCATGCTGCGCGGCAGCGAGTACGGCCAGCGGTATCGGCCCGGGCCGGACGGCTGTACGCCGCTGGGCGTGCCGGTGCTGCTGGCGCCCGGCGACATCGACGTGCTGTCGCCCGACGAAGGCGACGTGCACAAGGTCTGGAACGCCCATCCCGACCGGGTCTCGATCAGCATCCATCTGTACGGCGGCAACATCGGCGCGGTGCGCCGCCGCGTCTATGACCCGGCCAGCGGTGCACCCAAGCCCTTCGTGTCGGGCTATTCGTCGACCGTCACGCCCAATCTGTGGGATCGCTCGGCACAGGTGCGCGCCGCCGACGGCCAGCCGGCCTCGCCTTGAGGCCGCGGCCGGCGGCTGCGGCCGAAACCCGGCGGGTGTAAAGTGACAGACGCCGGGCCGCGCTGTGCTGCGCCCGGCCAGGAGCCCGCCATGTCCTTCCGTATCGTCAAGCGCAGCTGCGCCGCCTTGCTCGCCACCGCCCTGCTGGTGCCCGCCCATGCCTTCGCCGGCGGCGGCTGGGGCTGGAACTCGCCGCGCTACAGCGGCTACCACGGCGGCTATCACAACTATTACGGTCACCACGGCCATCGCGGCCACCGCGGCAGCAGTGGCGACGGCTGGTGGGTGGCCGGCGCCATCGCGCTGGTCGGCGCCGGGCTGGTGCTGGCCAACAATGCCGAGCGCAACCGCGATCGCTCGCCGGCCTACGTCAACCCGTCCTATTACGGCAACGCGGTCACCTACGACAGCCCGCCCGCCTTGGGCAGCGTGCCGGTCACCGTGCCGCCGGTATCCGGCGCCGTGCCCGCCGCCAGCGGCGCGGCCGCCATGCCCCGCGTCGGCAGCATCGAACCGTCGACGGCGCAGGGCTACGCGGTCCAGCCGGCCACCGGCGTGCCAGGGCGCGTGGCCGGCACGGCCGTGGCGACGGCGCCACGCTCGCGCGCCGACTGCCAGCGCGCCGCGGTCAACCACAGCGGCTACGATCCGGCGGCGGCCTCGCAATGGACCACCGCGGTGTCGGTGCAATCGTACGAGCGCGCGCTGCAGGCCTGCCTGGCAGGCTGACGCGCGCGCCGCGAGACGCGAGACGCGTGCCAGCCGCGACGCCGGACGCCCCAGGAACTTGGCAGCCGGAGCGGGCACCGCGATGCGCCCTTTCTAATCGGCTTGAAACGACACAAGACCCCGGTTAGCGCAGCGCCTGGACCCGACGGCAGCAGCCGTCCACGTCTCAAACGCCCCGCCATACCGGGGTCTTGTCACGCTGGCCGGACTGCTCGCGCAGCCCGGCCAGCGTTGCCCAGGGCTGGCGATCAGCTGCCGACCACGCCGCCGTCTTCCTTCCAGATCACCACCGTCGACGAACGCGGACGTCCGCCAGCGGGCTCGGGCCACTGCGAGAAAGCCAGCGGATCGACGTCCGGCGAGACGGCGCCGGCCGCACGCGGGTGGCCACCGTATTCACCAGGATGCTGGACGTTGACGAACACGTACTTGTGGTCGGGCGTCCAGGTGATGCCGGTGATTTCGCAACCCGACGGACCGACCAGGAAGCGGCGGATCTCGCCGTTGCCGGCGCCAGCCTGCGGATCGGCGACCAGCATCTGGTTGTTGCCCATGCCTTCGTAGCGGCCGCTGTTCGAGAAGTTGCCGTCGGTCTGGATCCACAGGCGACCGAACTTGTCGAAGGCCAGGCCGTCGGGGCTGTTGAACAGGTTGTCGGCCGTGATGTTGGACGAACCGGCGGTCAGGCCGTCGCCGGCGTTGGGGTTGCCGGCCAGCACGAACAGGTCCCACTCGAAGGTCATCGCGGCAGCGTCGTTGCCGGTTTCGCGCCAGCGCACGATCTGGCCGTAGACGTTGTTGGCGCGCGGGTTGGCGTCGTCGATGGCGCCGGCGGCACGGCCCGAGTTGTTGGTCAGCGTCAGGTAGACCTCGCCGGTCTGCGGATGCACCGTGACCCACTCGGGACGATCCATCGGCGTGGCGCCGACCAGATCGGCGGCCAGGCGCGTGTGGATCAGGATCTCGCCGATGTCGGCGAAATCGTCGGCCAGCGTGCCGCCGCCGGTCTTGGGCGTGTCGAGCTTGAGCGCGATCCAGCGGCCGGTGCCCATCATGTCGCCGGTGGCGTCGCCGTCCTCGAACTGGGCGACGTACAGCGTGCCGGTCTCGAGCAGGTTGCGATTGAGCATCGGCGCGTCGGCCGAGTACTTGCCGTCGGACACGAACTTGTAGACGTAGTCGTTGGCCTGGTCGTCACCCATGTAGACCACCACGCGGTTGTCGGCGGCCAGCGTCTGCGCGGCGTTCTCGTGCTTGATGCGGCCCAGCGCGGTGCGTTTCTTGGGCGTCGACGAGGGGTCGAAGGGATCGATCTCGACGATCCAGCCGAAGCGGTTGCTTTCGTTCGGGTTGGTGACGTAGTCGAAGCGCGGATCGAAGTCTTCCCAGCGGTAGCTGGTGTTGCGGCCGGCCAGGCCGTAACGGCGCTGCGAAGTGTTGCGCGTATCGGCGCCGCTCATGGTGCCGAAGTAGCCGTTGAAGTTCTCTTCGCAGGTCAGGTACGTGCCCCACATCGTGTAGCCGTTGCCGCAGTTGTTGACGGTGCCGAACGACGTGGTGCCGGTCGGATCGGCGGCGGTCTGCAGCTGTGCATGGCCGGCTGCCGGGCCGGTCAGCGCCATCGCGGTGTTGATGTGGATACGGCGGTTGTACGTCGAGGGCACCACGACTTCCCAGTTGCCGCCGACCAGCCGCACGTGGGCGACCGACACGCCGTGGGCGTGCTGGCCCTTGCGCACCTGCTCGAGCGACCAGCCGGCGCCGCCGGGTTCGACCGACGGCGGATAGAAGAATTCGTCGTTCAGGTATTCGTGGTTCATGACCAGCAGGCCTTCGGTGCTGCTCTCGCCGTCGAGCGGGAAGAAGTGCATGCCGTCATGGTTGTCGCCGAACTGCAGGGCCTGTTCGGCGGCGGTATTGGTCGCGTCGGTCTTCCAGGCGGCCGCGGCGTTGACCAGCGGGTCGCCCCAGCGGCAGAACACGGCCGAGCGATAGCCGGGCGGCACGACGATGTCGTCGCCGGTGCTGGCGGGGATGGCGGTGAAGCCGAGCAGCGGGCCGGGTGCCGGCTCGCCGGGCGTGCCGGGCGTTTCTTCCGGCGGCGTCGTGTCGTCATCGTCGTCGCTGTTGCTACAGGCGCTCAGGCCCAGGCCCAGGAAGCCGACGGCGCCGAAGCCCAGACCGGTCTTGAGGAAACCGCGGCGCGAACGGGCGCGCTCGACGATGTCGTTGAAGTGGGTGTTGCCGGTGGGGTTGGTCGGGACATCTTCGAGGTCGACGGAACTCATTGTGTTTCCTTGATGAGGGATAGGAATGGCGGGCCTGCATCGATGTCGGCGCAGCCATTTCCGCAGGCTTGGACATCGGTGACTGACCTGAAGCCAACTGTCTTTTTGCTGTCAGGTCGCCGGGATGGTAAGTAGCGCAGATGACGAAGACATGAATCGGTGACGAAATGTCCCGGTCTTATTTCGCGCCCACCACAAAGCGCGGCCAGCCATATCGCTGCAACAAAGTGCCGTGACAATCAGGCGCCCTTGTCACCTTTCCTTTCAAAGCACTTTCATACCGACAATGAAACCTGAACTGCGCTTCCGACTGAATGCCTGCGCCCGCGCGATCGCGGCCTGCTCCCTTGCCTTGGCACTGGCCGCGTGCAGCTCGTCGGACGACGACGACAACACGCCGCCGGCCGAGACGCCGACCGAGCCCGCGCCGCAGCCCGAGCGCACGCCCGACAGCCTGAAGCTGTCGCTGCTGAGCCGCCACGAGACCGGCCAGTTTCTCGTCAGCGCCGCCGAGATCCCCGCGTTCGACGCCGCCAGCAAACGGGCCTTCGTCGTCAATGCGCTCGAGGGCGCCGTCGACGTGCTGGACCTGAGCGATCCCGCGGCGCCGCGCCACGTCGGCAAGATCGATGCCTCGGCCGTGGCGCCCGGCGCCGAGGTCAACAGCGTCGCGGTCCAGGATGGCCTGATCGCACTGGCGATCCAGGCCGCCACCAAGACCGATGACGGTTTTGTCGGTTTCTACCGCGCCGATACGCTGCAGCCGCTCAGCCACGTCAATGTCGGCGCGCTGCCCGACAACCTGGTGTTCACGCCCGACGGCAAGCACGTGCTGGTCGCCAACGAAGGCGAGCCCAGCGACGACTACCAGGTCGATCCGGAAGGTTCGATCAGCATCATCGACATCGGCAACATCGAACGTCCGACGGTGCGCACCGCCCGCTTCACCGCGTGGGACGGCCGCGAGGCCGAGCTGCGCGCGCAAGGCGTCCGCATCTTCGGACCGAATGCGCTGGGCACCGCCACCGCCAGCGCCTCGCGCGATCTCGAACCCGAATACATCGCCGTGTCGGCCGACAGCAGCACCGCGTGGGCCACGCTGCAAGAGAACAATGCACTGGCCAAGATCGACATCGCCAGCGCCACGATCACGTCGATCAAGGCGCTCGGTTTCAAGGACTACGGCGCGGCCGGCAATGGCATCGACGCCAGCGACGACCCGGCCGAGCTGGACATCCGCGAGCGTCCCGGCGTGTTCGGCATGTACATGCCCGACGCGATCGCGTCGTACTCGGCCGCTGGCAAGACCTACCTGGTCACCGCCAACGAAGGCGACGCCCGCGCGTGGGGCGAGGACACGGTCGGCTACCTGACCAACGCGGCCGGCACCACCGGCGCCTCGGCGCCGGTCGGCGACCGCGCGCTGGGCTTCGTCGAGGAGTTCCGCGTCAAGCATCTGGTGCACAACCGCGGCCTGCCGCGCGGGCGCGGCGACGACCTGCCGCCGCAACTGGACCTGCTGGCCGCACGGGGCATGCTGAACCCCACCGTGTTCGGCTACTGCGGCGCGACCGCGACCTCCAGCGGCGACTGCCGCGCCGACGAGGAACTGGGCCGCCTGCAGGTCACATGGACACTGGGCTACCAGACGCTGCCCGACGGCAGCCCGCGCTACTACAACAACGCCGGCAACGAAGACCCGGCCGGCCGCAACCTGATGTACGACAGGCTCTATTCGTTCGGCGCGCGTTCGTTCGCGATCTGGGACGAGGACGGCGAACTGGTGTGGGACTCGGGCGATCACTTCGAGCGCTATCTGGCTTCGGACGAGTGCAAGGTCGGCCCCAACCGCGACATCGCCTGCAAGACCTTCTTCAACTCGGGCCACGACGAGGCCAACGCCTTCGACAGCCGCAGCGACGCCAAGGGCCCCGAGCCCGAAGGCATCGAGATCGGCGTCATCGGCGAGAAGACCTTTGCGTTCGTCGGCCTCGAGCGCATGGGCGGCATCATGGTCTACGACGTGACCGACCCGGCCGCGCCGAGCTTCCTGGACTACTTCAATACCCGCGCCGACTGGACCACCTCGCTGAACGACTACAACGGCGAGGACGATGACCTGCCGATGCCGGCCGCGCTGCTCAGCAGCCTGGGCGACCTCGGTCCGGAGGGCCTGAAGTTCGTGCCGGCGGCCAAGTCGCCCAACGGCCAGGCGCTGCTGATCGTCGGCAATGAAGTCAGCGGCACGACCGCGATCTACCACGTCGAGCAGCTGTTCGGCGGCGACGCGCGCTAAGGCGGCGCCACGCAAGCGAACGCCGGGACTGCGCAAGCGGTCCCGGCGTTTTTTATTGATCGGGAAGCGCCTGCCCGCGGCGGCGCAACGACGCGCGGGCTAGCGCCGCGTATCGACCACGAAGCCTGGCGAACCCAATGCCGGCGCGGCGGGTGCCTGCACGCGCTGCGCCGCGCCGTCGGCCGAGAACTCGATCGCATCGGCGTGCACGCCGGTCAGCGTCACGCCTTGCGCCAGCGCCTGGCCGACCCGGTAGGCCTGCGGCGGCTGGCCATCGACGCGCAGCACCGCGGTGCCGCGCTCGCCCGCTGCGATCAGGCCGACGATGGCGACCTTGATGGTCGACGCCGAGGCGCCGAACCATTGCGCCACCGGCGCCGCGTCGGCACGCGCTGGCGGCGGCGCGGTCAGTCCGGGCGGCAGCGCGCCCGGCTTGGGCGCCAGCAGCAAGGCACCCCAGACACCCAGGCCGGCGGCCAGCGCCAGCACGGCGGCGCCGTGGGCGGCTGTCACACCATCGAAGCGGGGCAAGGAGAAGATACGCATGGGCAGGGAGCAGCAGGCCGGAAATTCTGCGTTCGAAATTCGTGACCTACATATGACTGTCATAAAAGAAGTCGATCATAGCCACACCGTATGACAGTTAAACGTAATGGATGTGACAGTGGCCGGCCCCAGGCCGCGCACCCGCCGTTCTCTTTAGTGATCCGCCCGCCTGCAATGCCAAACCTGACGTCGCCCTCCTCCCTGCCCACCTTCACGCGCCGGCCCTTGCGGCCGCTGCACAGTGCGGCGCGCCAGCGCGGCTTCTCGCTGATCGAGATCATGATCGTGGTCGTGATCATGGGCGTGCTGGCCGCGCTGATCGTGCCCAACGTGCTGGACCGCCCCGACCAGGCCCGCGCGGTCGCCGCGCGCCAGGACATCGCCAGCATCGGCCAGGCGCTCAAGCTCTACCGCCTGGACAACGGCCGCTATCCGTCCACCGAACAGGGCCTGCGTGCGCTGGTCGAGCGGCCTGCCGGCAATCTGCCGAACTGGCGCAAGTATCTCGATCGCCTGCCCAGCGATCCCTGGAACAACGCCTATCAATACCTGAGCCCGGGCGTGCACGGCGATTTCGACGTGTTCACACTGGGCGCCGACGGCCAACCCGGTGGAGACGGCAGCGATGCCGACATCGGTTCCTGGACGCTCTGACGGCAGCGCGACGCAGCGCCGTCTCGCGCGCCAGTCCGGCTTCTCGCTGATCGAGCTGCTGGTCGTCGTTGCCATCATCGGCATCGCCGGCGCGGCAGCCGGCATCGCCGCCTACGACCGGCCCTCGACCGCCCTGCGCCGCGATGCCGACCGCCTCGTGCAATTGTTCATGATCGCCCAGACCGAAGCCCGCGCCGGCGGCCGCCCCATCACCTGGGAGCCCGCCGAGCTCGAGTACCGCTTCAGCCGCCGCGCACCGTGGTCGCCCGCTACCGCCTACTCCGCCGTGACCCAGACTCCTCCCGACCGCTTCGACGGTGACGATGCGCTGCGCCCCCGCGCCTGGGAGGCCGGCACGGTCAGCGTGCGCAGCGCGCCGCAGCCCGCCGTGGTGTTCAACAGCGAATGGATCGCGCCGCCGCTGCGCATCGAGCTCAGCGACGGCCAGCGCCGCATCGCGATCCAGCGCGATGCACGCGGCATGTACGAGGTGAGCCCCTACGAGGTGAACCCATGAACGCCGCCTGCCCGGCGCGTCCGCGCGGCGCAGCGCCCAGCCGCCGCCGCGGCCCCACCACGGCGGCACAGGCCGGCTTCACGCTGGTCGAGGTGCTGGTCGCGCTGGCCATCGTCGCGGTCGCGCTGGCCGCCTGCATGCGCGCCACCGGCCAGCTGGCCGACACCCACGGCCGCCTGCGCGACCGCGCGCTGGCACTGGTGTCGGCCGAAAACACGCTGGCCGAACTGCGCGCGCAGCGCATCTATCCGCCGCTGGGCCGGGCCAGCGCGCCCTGTCCGCAAGGCACGCTGGCGATGGTGTGCGAACGCATCGTCGAAGGCACCGCCAACCGCGCATTCCGCCAGGTCACGGTACGGGTCAGCGGCGCGCCCGACGGCCCGCTGCTGGCCGAGCTGCGCAGCCTGGCGTCGGCATGGCAGTGACGAGCATGGCTGCCCCCCGCGCCGCCCAGCAGGGTTTCACGCTGATCGAGGTGATGATCGCCATCATGCTGATGGCGGTGCTCAGCGTCGTCTCGTGGCAAGGGCTGGGCAGCGTCGCCGATCTGCGCGAGCACTTCGACCGCGACTATGCCCGCGACCAGGCCTTGATGCGCGCGCTCGGCCAACTGGACGTCGACGTACGGCTGGCCGCGCCCGATCACGTCATCGACGGCGGCGCGCTGCCGGCCGGCAGCGGCGCGCCCCGGCTGCTGCCCGCCGCCATCGGCATCGAGCAGGACGGCACGCGCACGGCGCTGCGCATCGTCCGTCCGCCCAGCGGGGGCGACGGCGCCTGGCAGGAGATTTCCTGGTGGCGCGACGGCTCGGTGCTGCGCCGCGGCGTGCCGCCGGCGGCCAACGAGTTTCCGCTGCCGCGCGCCCAGCAAGGCGATCCGGTGCTGGCCGACGTGCTCGAGTTCTCGGTGCGCGCCTATGTGCCGGGACGCGGCTGGCAGGCGCTGTCGGCGCAGGCTTCGGGCAGCGCCACGGCGGCCACCGGGCTGGAGTTCACGCTGGCGCAAGGCCCCTCGGCCGACCAGGCGCGCCGCTATCGCCGCGTGGTGGCCTTGCCATGACGCGGCGCTTCAAACCCTGCGCGGTCGCCGCGGCGCGGCGCCAGGCCGGCATGGCCGTCATCAGCGCGTTGCTGGTGGTGGCCGCGGTCTCGGTGCTGGTGGCCGGCATGATCGAACGCCAGTCGACCCAGGTGCGCACGCTCGAGAGCGAGCAGGCCCGTGCCCAGGCGCGCTGGCTGCTGGCCGGCGGCATGGACTGGGCCCGCGCCACGCTGCGTGGCGATGCACGGCGCAGCGCCGTGACCCACAACGCCCAGCTGTGGGCCACGCCGATCACCGACCTGCGCATCAGCCAGGAAGACGATGACCGGGTCGCGCTGTTCTCCGGCCGTGCCGAGGACGAGCAAGGCAAGTACAACCTGCAGAACCTGGCCCAGGACGGCCAGGTGCGGCAGGACCAGGTGTCGGCGCTCGAACGCCTGCTGCAATCGTTGCGCCTGCCGGCCGAGCTGGCGCCGGCGGTGGCCGAGCGCATCGCCCGCGCCCAGGCCCGGCCGGTGGCGGGCGGACCGGGCCAGCCCGATGCCGCTGCCGATCCGACGCCGGATACCCCTGCCGCCGCGCCGGCCGCGACGCCACGCAC
>JAEZBO010000026.1 GCA_023427085.1 Pseudomonadota bacterium | reverse complement strand
CCGGCACACCGCCGGCGCCAGGCACCGAACGCGAGCCCACGAGGCCGCGTTGTTTTTCCGGTTGGCAACCATGAACCAAACCCCTCCCCGGCAGCAGCCGGTAGCGCCGCCCCGGCGGCGCCTGTCCTGGAACGATCCGGGCACGCGGGCCCTGATCTATCAGGTCCTGGCGTTGGCGACCGTCGGTTTCGTCGCCTGGTACCTCGTCTCCAATACCCTCAACAACCTCGCCGCAAGAAACATCTCCACGGGCTTCGGCTTCCTGGAGCGCGAGGCCGGCTTTGCGATCGGCGAGACCGCCATCGCCTATTCCCCCGCCGACACCTATGGCCGCGCCGTGGCCGTGGGCATCATGAACACGCTGCGCGTGGCGATCATCGGCATCGTGCTGGCGACGTTGCTGGGCACGATCATCGGCATCGCCCGGCTGTCCAAGAACTGGCTGGTGCAGAAGCTCTCGGGTTTCTACATCGAGGTGGTGCGCAACGTGCCGCTGCTGCTGCAGCTGTTCTTCTGGTACGCGCTGCTGACCGAGAACGCCGCCAATCCGCGCCAGGCCGCCAATCCCCTGCCAGGCGTATTCATCTCCAACCGCGGCCTGACCGTGCCCACGCTCGAGGGCGGCGCGCTGAACCTGATGCTGTGGGGCCTCGGGCTGGCGCTGCTGACCAGCATCGTGCTGGGCCACTGGGCGCGCAAGCGCCAGGAAGCCACCGGCCGCCTGTTGCCGGTCGGCCGCTACGCGCTCGGCATGTTCGTGCTGTTCCCGCTGCTGGGCTGGCTGCTGAGCGGCGCCGCGTTGACGATGAACATGCCCGAGCTCAAGGGCTTCAACTTCACCGGCGGCATGACGCTGTCGCCCGAGTTCGCCGCGCTGCTGGCCGGCCTGGTGATCTACACCTCGGCCTTCGTCGCCGAAGTGGTGCGCTCGGGCATCCAGTCGGTCTACATCGGCCAGTGGGAAGCCGCCGGCGCGCTGGGCCTGCGCCGCAACCTGGTGCTGCGCCTGGTGATCCTGCCGCAGGCGCTGCGCGTCATCATCCCGCCGATGACCAGCCAGTACCTGAACCTGACCAAGAACAGTTCGCTGGCGGTGGCCATCGGGTATCCCGACATCGTCTCGGTGATCAACACCACGCTGAACCAGACCGGCCAGGCCATCGAGGGCGTGCTGATCATCATGGCGGCCTACCTGACGGTGAGCCTGTCGATCTCGCTCTTCATGAACTGGTACAACAAGCGCATCGCGCTGGTGGAGCGCTGAGATGGTTGCCCCCGATACCTCTACCGCCAAGACGGCGGCCGGCCTGCCCGCGCCGTCCAATCACGTCGGCCCGTGGGCCTGGGCGCGCAGCCAGCTGTTCGCCACGCCGCTCAATGCGCTGATGACCATCCTGAGCGTCTGGTTCCTGCTGATGGCAGTGCCGGCGCTGCTCGACTGGGCCTTCATCAGCTCGACCTGGGGCGCGGCGACCTCGCAGGAATGCCGCCAGGTCAGCGGCGCCTGCTGGGCCTTCATCCGCGAAAAGCACCGGCTGATCCTGTTCGGCACCTATCCCTACGACGAGCAATGGCGGCCGCTGCTGGCCTGCGTGCTGCTGGTCGCGGTGGTCGTGTGCAGCGGCATCCGGCGTTTCTGGAACCTGTCGCTGCTGGCCATCTGGGTGGTCGGCATGGGCGGCGCCGCGCTGCTGATGTTCGGCGGCGTGCTCGGCCTGTCGTACGTCGAGACGGCCCGCTGGGGCGGCCTGCCGGTCACGCTGATCCTGTCGACCTTCGGCATCGCCTTCGCGTTCCCGCTGGGCGTGCTGCTGGCGCTGGGCCGGCGCTCGCGCATGCCGGCGATCAAGGCGCTCAGCGTCGTGTACATCGAGCTGATCCGCGGCGTGCCGCTGGTCAGCCTGCTGTTCATGTCCTCGGTGATGCTGCCACTGTTCCTGCCCACCGGCGTGTCCTTCGACAAGCTGCTGCGGGCGCAGATCGCCATCATCCTGTTCGCGGCGGCCTATATCGCCGAGACGGTGCGCGGCGGCCTGCAGGCCATGCCCAAGGGGCAGTACGAGGGCGCCGATTCGCTGGGCCTGAGCTACTGGCAGCAGATGCGGCTGGTGGTGCTGCCGCAGGCGCTCAAGATCGTCATCCCGCCGCTGGTGGGCATCTTCATCGTGCTGTTCAAGGACACCTCGCTGGTGGTGATCATCGGCATCTTCGACCTGACGCTCGCCGCCAAGGTCGCCCTGTCGGATGCGGCATGGCGTGGATTCGGCGTGGAGGCCTACGTCTTCATCTCGCTGATCTACTTCGTGTTCTGCTATTCGATGTCCAAGTACAGCCAGGCGCTGGAAAAAAGATTGGCCACCGGCCACAAACGATGATTCGTCCGGGCCGCGCGAGCGTGGCCCGGGCTAGCCGTTACTAGGAGTGATTCATGGCTGACGCCATCATCCGACTGCAGGACGTCAACAAGTGGTACGGGCAGTTCCACGTGCTGCGCAACATCAACCTCAATGTCGAGCGCGGCGAGCGCATCGTGATCTGCGGGCCGTCGGGCTCGGGCAAGTCGACGATGATCCGCTGTATCAACCGTCTCGAGGAACACCAGCAGGGCCAGATCATCGTCGACGGCACCGAGCTGACCAGCGATCTCAAGCAGATCGAGGCGATTCGCCGCGACGTCGGCATGGTGTTCCAGCACTTCAACCTGTTCCCGCACCTGACCGTGCTCGAGAACCTGACGCTGGGCCCCATCTGGGTGCTGAAGAAGTCGCGTGCCGAGGCCGAGGCCACCGCGATGAAATACCTCGAGCGGGTGCGCATTCCCGAGCAGGCCACCAAGTTTCCGGGCCAGCTGTCGGGCGGCCAGCAGCAGCGCGTGGCGATCGCCCGTTCGCTGTGCATGAGCCCCAAGATCATGCTGTTCGACGAGCCGACCTCGGCGCTCGATCCCGAGATGGTCAAGGAAGTGCTGGACGTCATGGTGACGCTGGCCGAAGAGTCCGGCATGACCATGCTGTGCGTGACCCACGAAATGGGCTTCGCGCGCAAGGTGGCCGACCGGGTGATCTTCATGGACCGCGGCGAGATCATCGAAGAGAACACGCCCGATGCGTTCTTCGACAATCCGCAGAGCGACCGCACCAAGCTGTTCCTGAGCCAGATCCTGCACTGACGCGTCACGCGCCGTGCGAACTGGGCCGCGCCGTCGGGCGCGGTTTTTTTTGCCGGTTCAGTAGCTCGCGCCGGCCAGCTTGCGGCGCATGAAATCCAGGAACCGCGAGTCGTCGGCGTAGGCGATGTTGACGCGCAGCGTCGGCGGCGCGGCCTGGCGCTGCGGCAGAAACACCGAGCCGGCCGCCAGGAAGATCCCGTGTTCGGCGGCCTCGCGCACCAGCGCGTGTTCGTCCAGCGATTCGGGCAGCTCGAGCCAAAGATAGTAGCCGCCAGTGTCGGTGCAGAACAGCCGCGCGCCCATGCGTTCGAGATGGCCGACGGCCTTGACCCGGGCGCGCTCGATGCGTTGCTTCAGGCGCTGCAGATGGCGCCGGTAATGGCCGCCGGCGAACAGGTGGTAGAGCCCGCGCTCGGTGTGATCCGAGGTGCTGATGCAGGTGACCATCTTCAGGTCGGTCAGCGCCTGCACCCGTTCGGCTGAGGCGGCCAGGTAGCCGACCCGCAGGCTGGCCGACAAGGTCTTGGACAGCGACCCCACGTAGATGACCCGCTCGAGCTGGTCCAGCGCCGCCAGCCGCGGGCTGGCGGCCGGCAGCACGTCGGCGAAGGGGTCGTCCTCGATGATGGTCAGGTCGTGCCGCGCGGCGATCTGCAGCACCCGATGCGCGGTGCCCAGCGACAGCGAGCCGCCGGTCGGGTTGTGTGCCAGCGACTGCGTGAAGAACAGCTTGGCGCGGCTGGCGGCCGCGCGCGCGGCCAGGTCTTCGAGGTCGGGGCCGTCGGGCGTGCGGCGCACGCCGACCAGCCGCGCCTGCGCCAGCGCCAGCTTGCCGAACAGCGGGTAGTAGCCCGGGCTGTCGACCAGCACCGCGTCACCGGGCGCGACGTAATGGCGCACCACCAGGTCCAGCGCATGATTGGCGCCCTGCGTCATCAGCACTTGTTCGGCGCTGCACTGGATCGCCCGTTCGGCCAGGCTCATCGCGATCAGTTCGCGCAGCGGCGGATAGCCGAGCGGATCGCCGTAGCCATAGGCGATGTCATGGCCGGCGCGGGTGCCCATGTTGCGCAGGTGCTTGCCGAGTTCCGAGCCGTCGGTCCACGCGGCCGGTGGCCGGCCATCGCCGACCCGTACCGCGTAATGCTGGTGCAGTTGCTCGCGCAGCAGCGAGACCAGGTCGATCGCCTCGGTCACGTGGCCGGGCAGCGCGCGCGCCGCGGGCCGGCGGGTCGGCGCCACGTAGTAGCCCGAGCCGGGCCGGCCTTCGACGTAGCCCAGCGCCACCAGCCGGTCGTAGGCCTCGGCCACGGTGTTCTTGGAGACGCCGTATTCGAGCGCCGCGGCGCGGATCGACGAGAGCCGCTTGCCGGTCTTGAGCTGGCCCTTGTCGATGCCGGTGATGACCGACGACAGGATCCGTTCGATGTGGGTGGAGGCCGCTAGCGACATAACAAGGGAAATCCTCAGCTGTACCAGTTGATGGGGTGGTACGGATAACGCGTGATTTGCCCAACTGTACCTTGTTGCACGCAGTCGCAATAGTGACAATCCATTCAATTCGACGGCAGGTCCCCAGGGACTGAACGCCGCAATCACCACCGGCCAGGAAGGCAGGAGACCATGACAGCTGCAAGCACTTCGCAGCGTGCCAACGCACGCAATGTCCAATCGCGCATCGAGAACACGCGCGCCATGTCACCGGCCGAGCGCCTCGCCGCGGTGGCCGCGGCGGCCGGCCTGCAGGGCGGCGACACCACCTTGCCCGGCAAGCCCGGCGCGCTGCCGATCGGCGTGGCCGACGGCATGATCGAGAACGTCGTCGGCACCTTCGAGCTGCCGCTCGGCGTGGCGACCAACTTCAGCGTCAACGGCCGCGACTACCTGGTGCCGATGGCGGTCGAGGAACCCTCGGTGGTCGCCGCCGCCTCGTTCATGGCGCGTATCGTGCGCCAGTGCGGCGGCTTTGCGTGCTCGAGCACCGAGTCGGTGATGCGCGCGCAGGTGCAGGTCACCGGGCTGGGTGATCCGCACGCGGCGCGGCTGCGCCTGCTGGCCGAGCGCGACGAGATCATCGCGCTGGCCAATTCGCGCGACAAGGTGCTGGTGTCGCTGGGCGGCGGCTGCCGCGACATCGAGGTGCACGTGTTCGAGCAGACCGGCCGCGGCGCGATGATCGTCATGCACCTGCTGGTGGACGTGCGCGACGCGATGGGCGCCAACGCCGTCAACACCATGGCCGAGGCGGTCGCGCCGCTGGTGGCCCGGATCAGCGGCGGCACCACGCGGCTGCGCATCCTGTCGAACCTGGCCGACCTGCGGCTGGCGCGGGCCAGCATCACGCTGACCGAAGAGGCGCTGACCACGCGCGACTACACCGGCGCCGAAGTCATCGAAGGCATGCTCGACGCCTATGCCTTCGCCGCCACCGATCCCTACCGCGCCGCCACGCACAACAAGGGCATCATGAACGGCATCGACCCGGTCGTGGTCGCCACCGGCAACGATTGGCGCGCGATCGAGGCCGGCGCGCATGCCTATGCGTGCAAGGACGGCCGCTATACCTCGCTGACCCACTGGGAGCGCGACAAGCAGGGCCGCCTGACCGGCACGCTCGAGCTGCCGATGGCGCTGGGCCTGGTGGGCGGCGCGACCAAGACCCATCCGCTGGCGCAGTGGGCGCTGCGGCTGCTGCAGGTGGGCAGCGCGCGTGAGCTGGCCGAAGTGGTGTGCGCGGTCGGGCTGGCCCAGAACATGGCCGCGCTGCGCGCGCTGGCCACCGAAGGCATCCAGCGCGGCCACATGGCCTTGCACGCACGCAATACTGCGATCGTCGCCGGCGCGCAGGGCAACGAGATCGACCAGGTCGCCGCCGAACTGGCACGCACGCACGACGTGCGGGTCGATCGGGCCCAAGAAATCCTGGCGCAGTTGCGCCAAGGCGGCTGACGCGGCCATAGAGCCGGCGGCCGGGCATGCGCTGACCGTTCGGGCAGGGCATGGCAGTAATCGGCCGGCATGCGCACAATGCTGCATGCCGGCGACACGCAGCACACCATCCAATAACGAGGAGACGACATGAACACCTTCATCAGAACCCTGGGCGCCAAGGCCTTCGCGGCCGCCATGCTGGCCGTCGCCGCCACTGGCGCACAGGCGCAGCAGTCGGCGCCGATCAAGCTGGGCTACAACGCCGACCAGTCGGCCACCGGCGCGGCCGAGCTCGGCCTGTCGGGCCGCTACGGCTTCGAGGCCGCCATCGAGGACATCAACGCCAAGGGTGGCGTGATGGGCCGCCAGCTGGTCGGCGTGATCCGCGACGACACCGGCGCGCCGCCGCGCTCGATCCAGAACATGAACGAACTGATCGACAGCGAGAAGGTCGCCGCGATCGTCGGCCCGACCAATTCGGGCAATGCGCTGGCCTGGCTGCACATCCCGCAGCAGAAGAAGGTGCCGGTGATCTCGCACGTGGCCACCGCCACCGAGATGACCACGCGCTACGCCGGCCAGCCGCAGAACTACATCTTCCGCGTGTCGATGGTCGACCGCGAGCAGCTGGCGCTGCTGGCCGCCTATGCGGTCAAGGGCTCCAAGACCGGCAAGATCGCGATCATCGCCGACTCGACCGGCTACGGCCAGTCGGCCGCCAAGGACCTGGTCGAGATCCTGGCGCTGCACGGCATCAAGCCGTCGGCCAACGAGAAGTTCGGTCCCAAGGACACCGACATGACCTCGCAGCTGGCCAAGATCCGCGCCTCGGGCGCCGACATGGTGCTGGCCGGCTCGCTGGGCGACGCCAACGCGCACATCCTCAAGAGCATGGAGAAGATGGACTACTTCCCGGGCCTGCTGGGCACCTGGAGCAGCATCAACACGCCCTTGCTGAACATCGCCGGCCGCAAGCTGTCCGAGCGCATCATCTTCGCCGCCTCGACCACCGAGGACGCCAACCCGCGCGCGGCCGAGCTCAACAAGCGGCTGGTCGCCAAGTACCCCAACATGCCGGCCTTCGTGTCGGCCGCGCAGGGCTACGACGCGGTCATGATCCTGGCCGCCGCGATCGAGAAGGCGGCCTCGACCGACGGCGAGAAGATCCAGCAGGCGCTCGAGAACCTCGGGCCGGTGCAGGGCATCGTCAAGAACTACGACCCGGCCTTCACCAAGCAGCGCCACGAGGCGCTGACGGTGGCCGACTTCCACCTGGCGACCTGGCGCGACGGCCGTGTCGTGGTGGTCGACGACGACGTCACGCGCGGCTTCACGTCCGCCGATTTCAAGCGCTGACACCGCGCCGTTAGCGAGACCCGCGCGCCCCCCCGCCCCCGGCGCCCCCCCCGCTTCGCCAGTTTTTGGAGATCCCGTCGATGGAAGCATTTCTGCAGGCCCTGGCCAGCGGCCTGGCGCTGGGCTCGGTGTACGGGCTGGTGGCGCTGGGATTCAGCATCACCTACAGCACCACGCGCACCTTCAACTTCGGCCAGGGCGAGTTCCTGGTCGCCGGCAGCCTGGTCGGCGTGACGCTGCTGTTGCTGGCCAGCGGCCAGCCGCACTACGCCACGCTGGCGCCGCAGTCGATGACCGGGCTGAGCTACCTGGGCGTGGTGCTCGTGTCGGTCGTGGTGGTCGGGCTGCTGGGGGTGGTCCTGTACTACGGCGCGGTGCGGCCGTTCCTCGGTTCGACCAACATGAACTGGGTGATGAGCACCATCGGCTTTGGCATCATCATCCAGAACACCGCGCTGGCGATCTGGGGCCCCTCGTCGATGGCGGTGCCTTCGCCGCTGGGCGACGGCGTGATCCGCATCCTGGGCGCCGGCATCCGGCCGCAGGAGCTGCTGGTGGCGGGCGTGGCGATCGGCGTGACCGTGGCGCTCGACATCGCGCTGCGCAAGACGCGGCTGGGCAAGGCGCTGCGGGCGGTGGCGTTCAGCCATGACGCGGCCTACCTGGTCGGCATCAACGTCGAGAAGATCGTCGTGATGGCCTTCGTGCTCAGTTCGGCGCTGGCGGGCCTGTCGGGCGCGCTGATCGCGCCGATCACCACGGCCTCGGTCTTCATGGGCCTGAACATCGCGCTCAAGGCGTTTTCGGCGGCGATCGTCGGCGGCCTGACCAGCCCGCGCGGCTGCGTGTTCGGCGGCTTCCTGCTGGGCATGGTCGAGTCGCTGGTGGGCTTGTGGCGGGCCGAGATGCGCGAGATCGTGATCTTCGCGTTGATCATCCTGGTGCTGGTCGTGCGTCCGCAAGGGCTGTTCGGCAAGCGCGTGGCGGAGAAGATCTGATGCAACGGCGACATTTCCTGGGCGCCGCGCTGGTCGTGGCGCTGGCGCTGGCCCTGCCGCTGATGGGCCTGAACGATTTCCAGCTGCGCATTCTGTTCATGATCGGCGTGAACTACCTGGCCGGCGCCGGTCTCAACGTGCTGGTCGGCTACACCGGCCAGAAGTCGCTCGGCCATGCCGGCCTGTTCGCGGTCGGCGCCTATGCCGCCGCGCTGGCCAGCGCCCACTGGGGCGTCGATCCGTGGCTGGCACTGGGCTTCGCCTGCGTCATGGGCGCGCTGTTCGGCGTGCTGGTGGCGCTGCCGTCGGTGCGCGTCAGCGGTCCCAGCCTGGCGATGGTCACGATCGGCTTCGGCATCGTGATCGAAAAGGTCGTGACCGAATGGACCGGCGTGTTCGGCGGCCAGGCCGGCATCTATGGCATCAACGCGCCGTCGATCGGCGGGCGCATGCTGATGGGCAGCGACTGGGTGGTGCTGGTGGCGGTGCTGGGCGCGGCGGTGTTCCTGATGTTGGGCGCCTTCACGTCGGGCCGTTATGGCCGCGCGATGCTGGCGGTGCAATCAGCCGAGCCGGCCGCCTCGTCGGTCGGCATCTCGGTGCGCTCGATCAAGACGCTGGCCTTCGCGATCAGCGCGGTCACCTGCGCGCTGGCCGGTGCGCTGGTGGCCTTGCAGAACCAGTACATCAACTCGGACTTCATCACCTTCAACCTGTCGATCTTCCTGCTGGTGATCGTGATCTTCGGCGGTTCGGGCTCGCTGTACGGGCCGCTGCTGGGCGCAATCATCCTGACGCTGATCGACGCGTGGCTGGCGCGCTGGCCGGCGCTGCAGCATTTCGCCTACGGCGCGCTGCTGCTGTTCGCGCTGTTCCTGATGCCGCGCGGCGTGGCCGGTGCGTTCCAGAGTCTGTGGGACAGGCTCGGCTCGCGAGGCCGCGGCGGCGAGGCCGGCGCCGGTCCGGCCGGCAGCGGTGGCGCGGCGGCTGCGCTGGCCGGTGC
>JAEZBO010000280.1 GCA_023427085.1 Pseudomonadota bacterium | reverse complement strand
ACACTGGGTTGCCATTCCAAGAGCAACGGATACATGTGCGGCATCGTCGGCGCGATCGCGGATCGCGATGTGGTTCCGGTCCTGATCGAGGGCCTCAAGCGTCTCGAGTACCGGGGCTATGACTCCGCGGGGATCGCGGTGGTGGATGGCAGCGAGGTCCGCCGCGTGCGCCGCACCGGCCGGGTCGCGGAAATGGAAGGCGCCGCGGGCGCGGAGGGCTTCTCGGCCACGCTCGGGATCGGCCACACGCGCTGGGCCACGCACGGCGGGGTGACCGAATCCAACGCGCACCCGCACGTCAGCCACGGCGTGGCCCTGGTGCACAACGGCATCATCGAGAACCACGAGGAGCAGCGCGAGCGCCTCAAGGCGCTGGGCTACGGCTTCGAGTCGCAGACCGACACCGAGGTGATCGCCCACCTGATCCACCACTACCTGCAGGGCGGCAACGACCTGCTGTCAGCCCTGCAGCGCGCGGTCAAGGAGCTGCACGGCGCGTATGCGCTGGCCGTGGTCAGCCGCAAGGAGCCCGGGCGCATGGTGGTGGCGCGCATGGGCTGCCCGCTGCTGATCGGCCTGGGCGACGGCGAGAACTTCGTGGCCTCCGACGTGTCCGCGATCCTCCAGGCCACGCGCCGCGTGATCTTCATGGAAGAGGGCGACACCGCCGAGATCGCCCGCGACTCGGTGCGCATCTACGGCGCGGACGACCAGCCGGTGGAGCGCGACGAACACCTGTCCGACGTCTCGCTCTCCTCGCTGGAGCTCGGTCCGTACCGGCACTACATGCAGAAGGAGATCCACGAGCAGCCGCGCGCGCTGGGCGACACCATGGAGGCCATCATCGATGCCGGTGGCTTCGGGCCGGCGCTGTTCGGCAAGGACGCCGATACCGTGCTGCGCGGGGTCGAAGGCGTGCAGATCCTCGCCTGCGGCACCAGCTTCTACGCGGGCTCCGTGGCGCGCTACTGGATCGAGGCGATCAGCGGCCTGCCCTGCAGCGTGGAAATCGCCAGCGAATACCGCTACCGCACCGCGGTCGCGAACCCCAGGCACCTGGTGGTGACCATCTCCCAGTCGGGCGAAACGCTCGACACCATGGAGGCGCTGAAGTACGCGAAGTCGCTGGGCCAGGACCTGACGCTGTCGATCTGCAACGTGCCCGAGAGCGCCATCCCGCGCGCCAGCCGGCTGGTGTTCTACACCCGCGCCGGCGCCGAGATCGGCGTGGCGTCCACCAAGGCCTTCACCACCCAGCTGGTGGGCCTGTTCGCTCTGGCCGCGACGCTCGCCAAGCTCAACGGCCGCCTGCCGGAAGAGAAGGAGGCCGAATACATCGAAGCGCTGCGCCACCTGCCCGGCAGCGTCCAGCACGCGCTCAACCTGGAGCCGCAGATCGCGCTGTGGGCCGAGCGCTTCGCGCCCAAGCACCATGCGCTGTTCCTGGGCCGCGGCGTGCACTATCCGATCGCGCTCGAGGGCGCGCTCAAGCTCAAGGAGATCTCCTACATCCACGCCGAAGCCTATCCCGCGGGCGAGCTCAAGCACGGCCCGCTGGCGCTGGTGGATGCGGACATGCCGGTGGTGGTGATCGCGCCGAAGGACGGGTTGCTGGAGAAGGTGAAGTCGAACATGCAGGAAGTGCGCGCGCGCGGCGGCGAGCTGTTCGTGTTCACCGATGCCGACAGCAACTTCGAGGCGTCCGAGGGCGTGCACGTGATCCGCACCCCGCGCCACGTCGGGGTGCTGAGCCCGATCGTGCACACCATCCCGGTGCAGCTGCTGGCCTACCACACCGCCCTGTCGCGCGGCACCGACGTCGACAAGCCGCGCAACCTGGCCAAGGCGGTCACGGTCGAGTAGCCCGCCGCCGGGCGAGAAGCCTATGGTCCGGCTGCTTCCCCGCGGGGCGGCCCATCGAGTCGCTTGTCCCAGGCTTCGACGCTGGCGGTGCGCAGGCGGCTCTGGATCATGCGCATCCACGATTCCGGCAGGGGCAGGGTGGCGGCCTCCTCCAGCAGTTCGCGGTCGAGCATGCGCTGGTAGAGCATCTCCAGCAGCCGCGACAGCGGCCATCCGGGATGCCGGCGTTCCAGCAGGCGCAGGCTGTCGCCGGCACGCACCTGGCCCGGCTCCAACACGCGGTAGTACCAGCCGGTGCGCCCACTGGCCTGCAGCCGGCGTGCCATGTCCGGCAGTTCGAAACGATCATTGAGTTTCCAGCAGGGTTGCCGCCCCTGCGAGACTGCGAGCATCGCCGTGCCGGCCTGCACCACGTCGCCGATGCAGACGGTCTGCTCGGTCCAGCCCAGGGTCGAAAAGTTCTCGCCGAAGGCGCCCGGCGCATCGAGCACGGCGCGCGCCGGGAGCTCGCTGCGCCACGCCGCGTAATGGTCCCGGGGATAGTGGTGCAGCGCCTTGTCCGGCCCGCCATGCACGCGCAGGTCGCCCTGTTCGTCGCCCCGCAGTCCGTTGATGTCGATGTCCAGGTACCCGTCGACCGGGCGCTTGGCGATGCCGCTGCGGCTGCCCGGGCGCGTGTAGGGCACGGCGCTGCCCACCAGCACGGCCAGCAGCGGCGTGGGCGCCGGCAGGTTCATGCCTGGAGAGACCGCAGCCATTCGCCCAGCACCGCGCGGCCGTTGGCACGCGATGGGAGCGCCTCGCCGGCGGCCTGCTCGGGCCGGGGCGCGGGCTGGATGCCGGCGGAACGCGGCTTGTCGGCATACGGCACGGTCCACGCATCGACATGGTCGAGTTCGGCCCCGAGATGGGACTGCAGGCCGAGCGCACGCGGCGCGGGCATGAAGGTCTGGACCCCGGCCGCGCAGGTTCTGTCG
>JAEZBO010000259.1 GCA_023427085.1 Pseudomonadota bacterium | reverse complement strand
GTCGGGCGGCCATCGGCCCGGAGCCCGCTGATGCCCGCGGACCTGCCGTCGCCGGCGGCGCCCGTCTTGCCTGCCGCCGTGCCGCCGCTGCTGTCGTTGCGCGGCGTCGGCCGCGAGTTTCCGGCCGGCGAGCGCACCATCGCGGTGCTGCAGGACGTCGACCTGGACATCCAGGCCGGCGAGATGGTCGCCATCGTCGGCACCTCGGGCTCGGGCAAGTCGACGTTGATGAACATCCTCGGTTGCCTCGACCAGCCCAGCCGGGGCAGCTATACGGTGGCCGGCCGCGCCACCGGCCAGTTGTCGGCCGACGAGCTGGCGGCGCTGCGCCGCGAACGTTTCGGCTTCATCTTCCAGCGTTATCACCTGCTGTCGGACCTGAGCGCGCAGGGCAACGTCGAGGTGCCGGCGGTGTACGCCGGCCAGCCGGCCGAGCCGCGCCAGGCGCGCGCCCGCCAGCTGCTCGAGCGGCTGGGCCTGGGCGAGCGCTGCGGCCACACGCCCAGCAAGCTGTCGGGCGGCCAGCAGCAGCGGGTGTCGATCGCCCGCGCGCTGATGAACGGCGGCAGCGTGATCCTGGCCGACGAGCCCACCGGCGCGCTCGATCACCGCAGCGGCGTCGAGGTCATGCAGATCCTGCGCGAGCTGCACGCCGAAGGCCATACGATCATCCTGGTCACGCACAACGCCGAGATCGCCGAACACGCCGAGCGGGTCATCGAGATCAGCGACGGGCGCATCGTCGCCGACCGGCGCACGGCGCTGGCCACACCGGCCGCGCCGCGCGCGGTGCTGCCGGCCAGGCAAGCCGAGGCGGCCAGCCTGCGGGCCCAGCGCGACCGTTTCGTGGCGGCGTTCCGGATGGCGCTGCTGGCGATGAACTCGCACCGCCTGCGCACCTTCCTGACCATGCTGGGCATCATCATCGGCATCGCCTCGGTGGTGTCGGTGGTGGCGCTGGGGCGCGGCAGCCAGCAGCAGGTGCTGCAGAACATCAGCGCCATCGGCACCAACACCATCGAGATCATGCCGGGCACCGGCTTCGGCGACCGCCGCTCGGGCGCGGTCCGCACGCTGGTGCCGGCCGATGCGCAGGACCTCGCGCGCCAGCCCTATGTGCAGGCGCTGTCGCCGCAGGTGTCGACCTCGGTGACGCTGCGCTACCGCAACGTCGAGGCCAGCGCCAACGTCACCGGGGTCGGCGAGGACTTCGACCAGGTCAAGGGCCTGAGGCTGGCGCAGGGCGTCTGGTTCGACCCGCTGTCGGTGCAGCAGCGCACCCAGGTCGCGGTGATCGACGAGAACACCCGCGCGGCGCTGTTCGCCGACGATCCCTATCCGATCGGGCAGGTGATCCTGCTGGGCAGCGTGCCGATGCGCGTGATCGGCGTCACCGCCAAACAGGACATCGTCGGCTTCGGCAATACCGAGAGCCTGAACATCTGGGTGCCGTACACCACCGCGATGGGCCGCATGATCCGCCAGGACCACCTGCGCAGCATCACGGTGCGGGTGGCCGACCAGGTGTCGATGGCCGCCGCCGAGCAGAGCATCACGCAGCTGCTCAGCACGCGTCATGGCCGCATCGATTTCTTCGTGCTCAATTCGGACACCATCCGCAAGACCGTCGAGAGCACGACGCAGACCATGACGCTGCTGATTTCGTCGATCGCGATCATTTCGCTGATCGTCGGCGGCATCGGCGTGATGAACATCATGCTGGTGTCGGTGACCGAGCGCACCAGCGAGATCGGCGTGCGCATGGCGGTGGGCGCGCGCCAGAGCGACATCCAGCAGCAGTTCCTGATCGAGGCGGTGCTGGTCTGCCTGCTGGGCGGCGTGCTGGGGATTCTGGCGGCGCTGGGCTTTGGCGAAGTTTTCTTGCGCGCCAACAGCAACTTTGCTTTGTCGTTCTCGGGCCCGGCGATGCTGGCCGCCTTTGTGTGCTCGACGCTGATCGGCGTGGTGTTCGGCTTTCTGCCGGCCCGCCGCGCGGCGCAACTCAATCCCGTGGACGCGCTGGCGCGCGACTGATGCCGATGATGCCGATGATGCCGACTTCGTTTCTACGCACCGCCTGGGTGGCGATCCCCCCGGCCGCTGCCGCCACCGCGCGGCGCCTGGCGGATCGTCGCGCGGGCGCCACCGTCACCGCCACCGTCCGCCGCCGGCACGGCGCCAGCCAGCGGCTCGCCATGGCCATCGCCGCGCTCGTGTTGCTGGCGGGCTGCGCGTCCGGCAGCTATACCCGCCCGGCGCTGGATGTGCCGACCGACTGGCAGCAGGCGCCGGCCGCGGTCGGCGCGACCACACCGACGCGGGACGCCGCCGCGCTGGCGCCATGGTGGCAGCGTTTCGGCGATGCGCGGCTGGACCGCCTGGTCGAACAGGCGCTGGCGCGCAACAACGATCTGGCGGTGGCCGCCTTGAACGTCAGGCAGGCCCAACTGAACACCGGCCTGGCCGGCAACCCGGTGGCGTTCGGTCCCGAGGCCAGCCTGGGCGCCAGCAACGCGCAGCGGCTCGACGACGGCGGCGTCACGCGCCATCGCAGCAGCAGCGTGCAGGCCGGCGTCAGCTACAGCGTCGACCTGTGGGGCCGGCTGGCCTTGCAGCGCGACATCGCGCAATGGGCGCTGCAGGCCACCGAGGCCGACCGCCAGACGATCCGCTTGAACCTGATCGGCACCACCGCCGATCTGTACTGGCAGCTGTCGTACCTGAACCAGCAACTGGTGCTGGGCCAGCAGAGCCTGCGGACGGCCGAGCGCACCCAGCAGCTGGTGCAGGCGCAGTACGCCGCCGGCGCGGTGTCGTCGCTCGAGTTGCGCGAGGCCGAGCAGTCGGTGCTGGCGCAACGCAGCAGCCTGTCGCAGCTGCGCCAGACGCAGGTCGAGATCCGCAACGCGCTGGCCTTGCTGTTCGATGCCGCGCCGGGCGCCGCGGTGCTCGCGCAGGTGCTGGGCGACGAGCCGCAGGCGCTGCCGACCGGGGCGATGCCGCCGGTCGACGAAGGCCTGCCGGCCGAGCTGCTGGCGCGCCGGCCCGACCTGCGCGCCGCCGAGCTGGACCTGCGGCAGGTGCTGGCCAACATCGACGTGGTGCGCACCAGTTATTACCCGACGCTGTCGTTGACCGGCGCGGTGGGCGCCGCCAGCAGCTCGCTGGGCAGCGTGCTGGCCAATCCGGTGGCGACACTGGGCGCGGGCCTGAACCTGGCCTTCCTGGACGTTAACGGCATGCGCATCAACAACGCGCTGGCGCGGGTGCAGTACGAAAGCGCCGTGGTGCAGTTTCGCCAGACCTTGTACCAGGCCTTTGCCGACGTCGAGAACGCGCTGTCGGCGCGCAGCCGCTTGGCCGAACAGGCCGAGCTGCTGGCGCAGCGGCTGCAGGCGGCGCGCGAGGCCGAACGGCTTTACGAGATCCGCTATCGTGCCGGCGCGGTGGCGCTGCGGATCTGGCTCGATGCCCAAGAGGCGCGGCGCTCGGCCGAGCTCGGACTGGCGCAGGTGCAACTGAACCGGCTGCGCAACCAGATCACGCTGTACCAGGCGATGGGTGGCGATACGACACGAGCGGCCTCGTAGCGCCGGCTGCGGCCGGACTGGCTACTATACGGACCATGTCGACCGTCAAGCCGCCTTCGTATTCCGCCCCTCGCCGCACCGACACGGTTGGTGGCGCGCAGAGCATCTTCCGGGTGCTGCACATCCTCAAGTACGTCGGCGCCGCTTCGGCCCGGGGCGTCGGCCTGAGCGACGTGGTGCGCGACCTGGGCCTGACCGCGCCGACCGCGCACCGCATGCTGGCGGCGCTGCTGCAAGAGGGTTTCCTGTCGCTCAACCCCAAGCTCAAGACCTACAGCCTGGGCCGCGAGGCCTATATCCTCGGGCTGGCGGCCGAGAGCCGCCATGGCATCAAGGCGATCGCCGAGGCGGCGGTGCTGCGGCTGGCGGCGGCCACCGGCGATACCAGTTTCCTGTCGATCCGCTCGGGCTACGAGGCGGTCTGCGTCGACCGCCAGACCGGCGACTTCCCGGTCAAGATCCTCACGCTCGAGGTCGGCCACCGCCGGCCGCTGGGCGTGGGCGCGGGCAGCATGGCGCTGCTGGCCTTCCTGCCGCACGACGACATCGAGCGTGCGTTGGCGCAGTACGACGTCGACGCCGCGCCCGACCTGCCCACCCGCGAGATGCTGCGCGCCGACATGGCCGCGGCCCGCCAGCAGGGCTACACGCTGAACCCGGGCCGCATCATCCCCGACATGCTGGGGGTGGGCGTGCCGGTCTATGACCGCGAGCAGCGGGTGGTGGCGGCGCTGAGCGTGGCGGCGATCCGTTCGCGGCTCAGCGGCGGCCGGCTGCAAGAGGTGGTCGCCGCGCTGCGGCGCGAGTCGGCCGCGCTGACGGCCGAGCTGCGCCTGTCTCTTAACACATCTGACGCTG
>JAEZBO010000063.1 GCA_023427085.1 Pseudomonadota bacterium | reverse complement strand
CGATCGCGCTGGGCGCCGCGCTGGGCCTGGCGCTGTGGACCCACTCGCAGGCGGTGCTGTTCGTGCCGCTGGGCCTGGTCCTCTGGCTGGCGCTGGACCCTCGCCGGCCTGCCGTCCAGCTGCTGCGCGAGGCGGCGACGATCGTCGCGGTCGCGCTGCTGCTGGCGATCTGGCCCTACCTGAACAACGTGCGCATCTTCGGCTCGCCGATCAGCGACACGCCGATCATCTTCGCGTTGCCGAGCCTGAACTGGGCCGAGTATTTTTCGGTCGCGCGCGGCATCGACAGCTGGCAGGCCAAGCTGCAGTACGGCCTGTTCAAGGGCTGGTCGGTGCTCGAGGCCTACGCGCTGAGCTTCTGGGCCGCGGCCGCCGGGGTGGCGGTCGTGCTGTGGCGCTTGCGACGCGCCGCTGCGTCCGGGCCGGCGATGGCCGATCTCGACGGCCACCGCAACATCGGCCGCCGCGGCATCGGCCGCCGCAGCAGCATCGGCGCGCTGGTGCTGCTGCTAACCTACCTGGGCGGCGTGCTGCTGTCCATGCTGCTGGACATCGACCTGATGATCCGCAACGAGCGCTACTGGCTGGTGCTGATGCCGCCGATCGCGGTGCTCGGTGGCATCGGCGTGGCCACCATCGTCACGCACCATCATCGTGGCTGGCGCCGCTACGCGCTGGGCTGGAGCGGGCCACTGATGGCCGTCTGCGTCATCGGCTTCTTCGTGCTCGAGGGCCTGGTGCTGCAGCGCAGCCGCATGTCGATCGACGACGCCGCGCTGAACGCACGCGCGGCCGGCACCCCGGCCGACTGGAGCGAGGCGCGCGGCTGCGAATTCGACCCGGCCGATGGCCTGGCGGCCGCCGACGTGTTCGCGCAGCATCCTTCGCTGCACGCCATGGTCTACCTGGCCCGCCGCACGCCGGCCGACGCGCTGGTGCTGGCCTTGCGGCCGGCCGACATGTATTACTCGCAGCGCAAGATGGTGTCCTATCTGGACCCGCGCCTGCAGGACTTCTACGCTCAGACCGATCCGGCCGCCGGCCTGCAGCGCCTGCTGGCGCTGGGTGTCCGGTATGTCCAGATGCCCGATTATTTCCTGCCGCCGGTCTACAACAGCAGCCTGCAGCAGATCCTGGCCGACCCGGCGATGGCCACGCTGGTCTACGGCGCGCATGGCACCCAGATCTACCAGCTCGGCCAGCCGCCCTGTCCGCACGCAGTGGCCCGGCGCAGCGACCTGACCGAGGCGCCGTGGCGCCAGTACCACTACTGGAAGGTGCTGGGCCGCGACGAAAGCGGCCTGTCGCGCCGGGGCAGCGCCGCGCCGATCACGGCCGACGGCCGGCCGGCCTCGGACAGCATCGGCGGCTTCTTCACGCGCGACCGGCGCTCGGCGCTGGTCTCGACCGGCGGCCCGGCCACATCCGGCAATCCCGGCCTGGTCGCGGTGGCGGGCCGCCAGCCCTACGAACTGAGCCTGCGTTTCAGCGGCGGCGGCAACCTGCAGGTCGGCGTCGACTACTATGATGCCGACATGGAGCGCCTGTACAACGCCACGCAACGGATCGGCGAGATGGCGCTCTACAGCACCGGCGACCACCGGTGGTTCCAGCGCAGGATGGTCGCGCCGCCGCAGGCGCGCTACCTGCGTGTCGTGATCGAGTACTACGGCAGTTCCGAGCTGCAGCTGCAGTCGCTCACCGTGACGACGCTGCAGGCCGGCACTGTGGCGATGACCCAGCAGGCGGCCCCATGACCTCTCGTCCCTCTGCCCTTTTCGGCCTCTACGGCGCCGGCGGTTTCGCGCGCGAAGTCATGCCGTGGCTGGCCGAATCGGTCTCGGCCTGGCAGGCCGGCCAGGCCGGGCGCAGCGCGCAGACGCGCTACGTGCAGACCGAACCGACCCTCGAGCAGCTGGGCGGCATCGCGGTCATCGCCGAGGCCGACTTTCTGGCCGCCACGCAGGCCGAGCGCTACTTCAACATCGCCATCGCCAACTCGCTGGCCCGCGAGCGGCTGGCGCAGCGCGCGCTGGCGCAGGGCGCCCGGCCGCTGTCGCTGGCGGCGCGCGACAGCGTGGTCTATGCCGATGCGCAGATCGGCGAAGGCGCCATCCTGTGCGCCTACACGGTGGTCAGCTCGCTGGCGCGCATCGGCCGCTACTTCCATGCCAACTTCCACTGCTACGTCGCGCACGACTGCGTGATCGGCGACTTCGTCACGCTGGGCCCGCGCGCCACCTGCAACGGCAACGTGCACATCGGCGACCACGCCTACATCGGCGCCGGCGCGCTGATCCGCCAGGGCACGCCCGAGCGGCCGCTGCGCATCGGCGCCGGCGCCGTGGTCGGCATGGGCGCCGTCGTCACCAAGGACGTGCCGCCGCACGTCACCGTGGTCGGCAATCCGGCCCGCATCCTGCCTCCCCGTCCTCCGTCCGCCCCGACCCTGAATGTTTGATATTTCCCTGACCTCCTGGCTGCTCGCCATCACGGGCATCGTGCTGGCGTCGGCCAGCGGCGTCGCCGTGGCCTCGCGCTTTCCGTGGGCCCACGAGGCGCGCCACAGCCTGATCCCGCTGGCGGCGGGACTGAGTTTCGGGCCGTTCCTGGCCGGCATGGGCGCGGTGCTGATGCTGCTGCTGTTGCCGGGCCGCCCGAGTGCGCTGCACCTGGCCGGCATCGCGCTGATGCTGCTGGCGCTGTGCGCGCTGTACCGCCCGTCGGCGCTGCCGCAACGCCGCACGCGGCTGTCGTGGGTGCCGTCGGTCCAGAAGATCAGCTTTCTCGAGGTCGTGCTGTTCCTGTGGCTCGCCGCGCTGGCGGTGCTGCCCAACCTGGTGCCGCTGACGCAGAACGACGCGCTCGAGTACGCCACGGTCGGCCGCATCGTGTTCGATGCGCGCGACCTGATGGCCTATCCGGCCATCCATCCCGAGACCACCGCGTCGGGCTTCTTCGGGCCGTGGACGCACCCGCCGCTGTTCGTCGCGCTGTTCTACGCAGTCTATGCGCTGCAGGGCACCGATATCGCGCCGGGACTGGGCCGGCTGATCTCGCCGTGGTTCGCGATCGCCTGCACCTGGCTGCTGTACACGCTGGCCGCGCGCCTGTCCAAGGCCAGCGGCCTGTTCGCCGCGCTGGTGTTCGTGTCGTGCCCGCTGTTCTTCCTGGGCGCCGACTCGTCGCTGATCGACGCGCTGCCGATCGCCGGCCTGCTGCTGTCGTTCGCGGTGCTGGTCTACGGCGATCCCAATCGCAAGCTGCTGACCGGCGCGATCGCCGGCCTGCCGCTGGGCTTCGCGCTGTGGACCCACTCGCAGGCCATCCTGTTCATCCCGATGCTGATGTCGCTGATCCTGGCGCGCCACGGCCTGCGCCACCTGCCGCGCGGCATCGCGCAAGGCCTGGCGATGCTGGCGGTGGCGCTGCTGCTGAGCGCCTATCCCTATCTGCGCAACTACCAGATCTTCGGTGCGCTGGTCAGCGACATGCCGGCGATCTTCGCGCTGCCCAGCCTGCGCTGGGACGATTATTTCTCGATCGCGCGCGGCATCGCGCACTGGCCGGCCAAGATCCAGTACGGCCTGCTCAAGGGCTGGTTCACGCCCGAGTCGTATGCGGCCAGCTTCTGGCTGGCGACGCTGGGGCTGGGCATCTTCCTGTGGCAGGCGCTGCGCTCGGCGCGTTCGCTGATCCTGGACGGCGTGCGCGATGCCGACGGTCCGCTCAACCTGCTGTACAGCACCTTCCTGGTGATCTTCGCCTACCTGTCGGCCGTCACGCTGTCGGTGCTGATGGGCATCGACCTGGCGATCCGCAACGAACGCTACTGGCTGATCCTGCTGCCCTTCATCGCCCTGTTCGCCGGCTGGGGCCTGGCGGTGATCCTGCGCCGCCTCGAGAAACTCAAGAGCCCGCTGTGGGCGCAGGGCTACGTCACGGCGGCCGGGCTGGTGCTGCTGGCGCAGCTGGGCGTGCTGGGCCTGTACCGCGTCTCGCCCTACCTGCCGCTGATGCAGAGCCAGAGCAGCCTGCCGGCGGCGCAATGGTCGGTGTCGTGCGCGTCGTTGCCGGCCGCCGACGTGCCGCCCGGCGCCAGCGATTTCTGCCCCGCCAGCACGGTGTCGGCGCCTGACTGGCAGCGCACCTCGCCGATGCTGCTGTCGATGCGATACCTGGCCGCGCTCACACCCGAGGACAGCCTGGTGTTCTCGATGTTCCCGGCCAACATGTACTACTCGCAGCGCAAGATGCTGTCGTACCTCGACCCGCGCCTGCTGCCCTTCTACGCGGCCCGCTCGGCGCAGGAAGGCGCCGAGATCCTGCGTGGGCTGTCGGTCGATTACATCCACCTGCCCAACTATTACCTGCCGCCGGTCTACCACTCGACGCTGCAGGAGATCCTCGCGCGCCCCGATCTGAGCTCGCTGGTGTTTTCCGGCGTCGGCGAACAGATCTACCGGCTCGCGCCCGAACCACGTCCGCGGCTGACGCAGACCCGCGATCTCACGCCCGGCGCCGTGACCTGGACCCGCGCGCCGGTCGTGGTGCTGGGCGGACGCAAGGCGCTGGGCCGCTCGACCGACCGCGGCGATGGCGCCACGGCGTTCGACGGCCCGACCTCGACGCTGGATCTGCCTTACGGCCTGTTCCAACGCAACCGCGGCATCACGCTGACCTCGGGCGCGCCGCGCGCGCAACGGCCCGAGGACGCGCTGATCCCGATCGCGGCGGGCGACATGATCGGCCTGCGCGTGCGCTTCAGCGGCCACGGCTACATGCAGTTCCGCGTCGAACAATACGACGCCAGCCAGAGCTACATCGGCAACATCCCGCTGGGCGACATCAGCATCACGCACGATCCCGAGGTCTGGTCGTTCGAGCGCCGCTTCATGCCGTCGCAGGACGCCCGCTACCTGCGGGTGTCGATCGAGCACACCGGCCAGTCCGAGCTCACGCTGCGCGCCGTCGAACTGTCCTCGTCGGCCGAGCAGGCGCCGGAGCCGTCGCGTTGACGCCGCGCCGGCATCCCGATGACGGCCCGGGCCAGCCGGTCAGGTCCCGCCTGGACACCTGGCTGGCCGGCAGCGCCGGCCTGGCCCTGTGCGCGCCCTTCCTGCTCGACTTCCTGTCGACCAAGCTGGTGGCCTTCGCCTACCTGCCCTGGCTGGCGCTGCTGCTGTGGCACGGCCGCGCCGCGGCCAGTGGCACCGCCGCCAGCCGCGCCCCGCGCAGGCCGCACTTCATCGTCTGGCCGCTGCTGGCGGTGATCGCCGCGTATGCGCTGGGCCTGGGCAGCGACTCCATCACGTTGCGCCAGTCGCTGCGCGAGCTGCTGATCGCCGCCAGCCTGCTGGCGGTCTACCTGTCGGTCATCTGGGTGCGCGCCGAACCGGCCCGGGTCGCCACGGCCTTCCTGGGGATCGCCGGCGCCGTCGCCAGCGTCCGCGCGCTGCTGTCGCTGGGCAAGCTGGCCCTGCAGGAGCGCGGCGTGCTGCTCGAGACCTGGACCACCTGCTCGCTGGGCTACCCGGGTGGCACCAACCTGTGCGTCGACTACAACCTGTATGGCCTGCTGCTGCTGATCGGCGTCACGGCGGTCGGCCTGCGCTACCTGCACACCGGCAGATGGCCGGGCACGATCGTGCTGCTGACGCTGCTGATCACGGCCGGCCTGTACCTGGGCTCGCGGCGCTTCCTGCTGCTGCTGCCGGTGCTGCTGGCCGCGCTGGGCTGCCTGTACCTGTACGCGCACCGCCAGCGCTGGCTGGCGGCGGCCGGCCGGCTGGCGCTGCTGGGCGGAGTCACCTATCTGCTGGTCCTGCAACTGAGCGGGCTGCTGACCGCGCCGCATATCGCGATCCAGTACGACTACGGCACCAAGACGTATCAGGTCTGCTCGCTCGACCGTGAATTGCCGGCCTGCGCGCGCGCCGGGATCCTCGCCTCGCGCCTGCCGGCCGAGCCCGCGGCCCCCCCGGCCGATCCCCTGACTCTTAAACACAACTCCGAGCCC